>CAZLXW010000084.1:0-12405 GCA_964563505.1 uncultured Eubacteriales bacterium | reverse complement strand
AAAGCCAGTTGCTAAAGCAACCGACTTATAACGAGGCGAAGCCTCTTTGTTCTTACTGGTCTTTGGACGTCGTGGCATTGTAGGAAGTATGCTTTATGAGATGGGAATTCAAATTGTTTTTACGTGGTGGGGAAATGTTATCGCTGCCTCAACAGTTGCTTTTCCTCTTATGTACAAGACAACACGAGGGGCTTTTGAGCAAGTTGACCGGTGTTATGTACAGGCAGCCAAAACCCTAGGTGCATCTGAAAAAAGAATTTTCTTTAAAATACTACTTCCTTTGTCTTGGCCTGGCGTTGCAGCAGGAAGTGCATTAGCTTTTGCCAGAGCGATGGGAGAATTTGGAGCAACATTAATGATAGCTGGAAGTATTATGGGCGAAACACGAACCATGCCGATTGCGATTTTCTTTGCATCGGAGTCAGGGAATGATCAAGAGGCCTTGATTTGGGTGTTAATCATTTGTATATTATCAATAGCTATGATTTCACTAATGAATTATTGGCTAGAGTATCGACAAAACTATATTCGAGATTGAATCTTTCCCACTTGATTACAGATTTGAGGCAGGTGATAATATGGAATTATCTGTACATATTCAAAAAAAATTTGATGCATTTAATTTAGCGGTGGATTTTGAGACAAAGGAAGGTGTTGTTGGTTTTTTGGGTCCGTCAGGAGCAGGTAAGAGCATGACACTGAAGTGTATAGCTGGACTAGAAAAACCAGATTCAGGACGAATCATCATCAACGGTAAATGTGTCTATGATAGTCAAAAAAAAATATGGATAGCACCCAATCAAAGACATATTGGATTTCTCTTTCAAAAATATGCACTATTTCCACATATGACGGTTGAAGAAAATGTGGCGTTTGGAATTATGCATCTTGATAGAGAAGAACGTCAACAACGTATTCATGACTATTTACACATCGTTCATATGGAAGAGATGAAAAAAAGATATCCTTCAGAACTTTCAGGAGGACAGCAACAACGCATAGCAATTGCAAGAGCCTTGATTTTGAAGCCGGAACTCTTGTTATTAGATGAACCCTTCTCCGCCCTTGATCTTCATTTACGAAGTCGCATGGAACATCAGTTGAAGAAATTGTTGGACAAATATGAGGGCCAATCCATTGTCGTTTCTCATGACATTCATGAGTCCTACCGTCTGTGCCAGGATCTTGCAATTTTTCATGAAGGTCACATACTTGAATATGGAAAAAAAGAAGAGGTTTTTGAACATCCTCTACATCTTGAAGTTGCACAGATTACTGGGTGTAAAAACATAAGTTCAATCCAAAAATCTAGCCAAGAAAAGCAAGAATATCTTTACTGTACAGATTGGAATATCTATTTAGAACTAAGTAAGTGTCAAAAACAAAAATTAAAATCAATTGGTATACGAGCTCATCATATACGTTGGGACAAAACCAAGGGTATGAGAAAAAACAGTTTTAAAATTCATATTGTTGATATAACACATTCGCCATTTAGAGTCATGGTATACTTTAAGACTCAATCAAAAATAGGCCTATCGAAATCGATACTTCAGTGGGATATATCAAAAGAAAAATGGGAAGAGATATATTCTGTGACGGAAAGTATTTTTGTATTTTTTCCCCAAGAAAAACTCATCTTAATAAAACAAATAGCCTCCAATTAGTGGAGGCTTAAAATAATTATCGCGTCTTTTCGTCAATATTAGGTTCATCATCAAAAGGTTCAGGTGCTTCGTTGTACTCATCAATATAATCGTCAGAGCCCTTGCGACGTTCTTCATATAGAACACGAATTTCATCATCTGACATCTCATCATAATTTATAGGTTCTTTGTCTTTAAGAGATAACCATGCAATCATGTCAATTCTTCCGATTGGATTCGTATTATAATTCATATAATTCCTCCTTATAAAACTGTTTATCATTTATAGTTTTTTGTCTTCATCCCAACTTTTGCTCATTTGTTTAAGCGGGTCTTTATAGTCATCAATATAATCATCGGATGTTTTAACTCGCTCTTCATATAGAACTCGAAGCTCATCATCCGACATCTCATCATAGTCTTTTACATCGTTTCCTTGAAGAGATAACCATGCTAATATATCAGTTCTTCCTAAAGAATTTGAAAAATAAGTCATATAAATACCTCCTTATAAAACTTAATTTCTAGTATTGTTTACTACATATAGTATATCATGATATGTAAATTTTGTAAAATTCTTTAAAGAGCATAGAAAATTATCATATTTTACTATATAATGGTAAGTATGTTAGGAAAGAGGAGGAATTTAATATGGACAACCAGAATTACAATCAGTTACAAAAGAATGAGGTAACGGTTGGCGATTGGCTAATCACCATGCTTATTATGCTGATTCCAATTGTAAACATTATTATGATGTTTGTATGGGCATTCGGAAGTGGAATGCAACCGAGTAAGGCGAATTATTTTAAGGCGGCATTAATTTTCTTGTTGATAGCAATCATACTTCAAGTAATCTTTTTTGTCATCTTTGGAGCAGCAATGTTTGCAGGCTTTTCAAATTATGGATACTAAATAAGGACACAAAAAACGGATGCATGTGCATCCGTTTTTTTTATTCCAATCAGATTCAAGAAAAGGGTAATGAGAATCTATGTCAATGTACGAAGCGATAGACTATAATAGAATTAGAAAAGAAATTTTGAGTTTATGGAGGTGATCCTTATGATTGAAAGCATATATATTAGTACTGTTTTTGTTGCAGGTTTACTGTCGTTTTTTAGTCCGTGTATATTACCTGTGATTCCTATATATATAGGGTATTTTACTGAAGTGGAGCTATCCAAACCAATTCTTAAAGCCGGTGTCTTTGTCGCTGGATTATCAACATCATTTATTTTGCTGGGATTTGGAGCTGGAGCCATTGGTAGTGTTTTATATAGTGATTGGTTTATTCGTTTTGCAGGTCTTATCGTCATAATATTGGGATTGAATCAAATTGGTTTCTTAAAATTGAAATTTTTAAATCGAGAGAAAAAAGTCCATTTGAAACGAACAGGAAAGTCAGATCTCCTTGGTGCTTATCTTTTGGGATTCACCTTTAGTTTTGGATGGACACCTTGTATCGGACCGGTTCTTGTAGCGATTTTAGGCTTATCTGCTAGTGAAGGTAGTGCCCTTTATGGTGGGGTATTAATGTTGATATATTCCATTGGATTAATGATACCATTTTTAATCATTGCAGTTTTTTCAGATGTTCTTCTTAAACGCGTAAAAGGCTTATATAAACATTTAGAAAAAATAAAAATCCTAGGTGGTATCTTAATTATCATCATGGGACTGGTATTAATGACAGATAACTTGATGGTGATTGTCGGATGGTTTGAACGATTAATTTAATAAAGAGGAGGAAAAAATAATGAAAATGAAATGGTTTAAATTAGTATCAGGTTTAATGATTGCAATCATAATTTTGGCAGCATGTGGAGCAACAACAAATGACATGGAAAATAGTATTATGGCTCCGGATTTTGAGCTGATGGATCTAGAAGGCAATGTTCATCGTTTATCAGACCTTAAAGGTGAAAAAGTGTATCTCAAATATTGGGCATCGTGGTGTTCAATATGCCTGGCAGGCTTGTCTGAAGTCGATGAATTATCTGCAATGGAGACAGATTTTACTGTGTTTACCGTTGTGACACCCGGTGAAAAAGGAGAAATGTCTAAAGAAGATTTTACAAAGTGGTTTAACACACTTGAGTATGAAAACATCCTTGTCTTACTTGATGAAAATGCAGAATTGAGTAAAAAGCTTAATGTTCGGGCCGTTCCGACATCCGTATTTATTGGAGACCAAGGAGAACTTATTGAAGCATTACCTGGACATAAATCAAATGATGAAATTTTTGAAAAATTCGCAAGTTCGGATACGAATGCAACTATGAATACAGCTATGAATACAACTATGAATACACAATCCAATATTAGCTATGCCTTAGGAAAAGATGAATCGATCCAGACCATTTATTTTGCAGGTGGATGCTTTTGGGGAGTTGAAGAATACTTTTCACGAATCGATGGTGTTCATGATGCTGTGAGTGGTTATGCGAATGGAACAACTGAAAATCCATCGTATGAAGATGTTATTTATAAGAATACAGGTCATGCAGAGACAGTTGAAGTCACCTATGATGAATCCAAGATATCTTTGGAGCAATTAATTGGATACTACTTAAAAATTATTGATCCGACAAGTGTGGACAAACAAGGAAATGATGTTGGAAATCAATACAGAACTGGTATATACTATAATAGAGGAACCGATGCTAGTGTCATTGAATCTTTGTTAGCTCTTGAACAGGAAAAATTTGATAAAGCAATTGCAGTAGAAAATCTTCCACTAGATAACTTTTATTTAGCTGAAGAGTATCATCAAGACTACTTGAAAAAGAATCCAAATGGCTACTGCCATGTTGATATGGATAAACTCGAAGAAGAAGTGACCTTCATTGATCCGAATAACTACAGTAAACCAAGTGATGAAGAATTAAAGGAAATGCTGACAGACATTCAATATCAGGTAACGCAAAACAATTCAACAGAACGTGCGTTTTCGAATGAATATTTTGACACTTATGAAAGTGGAATTTATGTAGATGTAGCTACAGGTGAACCATTGTTTTCATCCAAAGATAAATATGACTCTGGATGTGGCTGGCCGAGTTTTACTAAGCCAATTGTTGAAGAAGTTGTTCATTATGATACAGATACTTCTTTTAATATGAAGCGTACGGAAGTGCGTTCACGGGTTGGAGACTCACATTTGGGCCATGTGTTTGAAGACGGTCCAATCGATAAAGGTGGATTAAGATATTGTATTAATTCTGCATCAATTCTATTTATTCTGTTAGAAGAGATGGAAGCAGAAGGTTATGGCGAATTAATTGCATTAGTAAAATAATGAGGTGACCTATGAAATTATTAGTAATTGATGATGAAGTTCTCATCCGAAAAGGTATCGTTTCGCTGATTCCCTATGGAAAATTAGGCATTGAGTCTATTTTTGAAGCGGATAATGGACAAAGTGGATTAGAAATCGTTAAAAAAGAAGAACCGGATATTATCTTATGTGATATAAATATGCCCAAGATCAATGGCCTTGACTTTTCGAAAGAAGTCAAGGCCAATTGGCCATGGATTAAGATTGCAATAATTACGGGATATGATTATTTTGATTATGCGAAACAGGCAGTGAAAATCGGCGTGGAGGATTATGTCCTCAAGCCTGTTTCTAAAGACGATGTACAGGAGCTTATTCAAAAACTTCTTTTTAAAGTTGAAGCAGATAGAAAATTCAAAGAGATTTACAAGGTCATTCAAGAAATGGATAAAAACAGTGATGAAGCGATGGGGTACAAACAACAGATTTCTAATATTATGGAAGAATGTTTATTCGATATTGATTTTTCCTTGAATAGTCTTGCAGAACGTATGGGATTAAATACGAGTTATTTGAGTACTCTTTTTAAAAAGTTGTATGGTATCCCTTTTAGCGAGTATCTTCTTCATCAACGGCTTGAAAAAAGTAAAATCTACTTATTGACGACAAATCTTAAGAATTATGAAATTGCAGAAAAAGTGGGAATTGGTGATCCGAATTATTTCTCGACATTATTTAAAAAACACTATGGTGATTCCCCTAATAGATATAAGAAAAAAGTGCAGAAGGAAAAACGTGAGTAGGCGGTGAATACATGAAAAAGAAAATTACATGGATATATTTGATTTTCGGAACATTAAGTATTCTTCTTGTGGGATTTATTTTATATTACTCCTTGACAAATGTTCTTGTAGAAGAATCGGTTATGTCCACAAAAATGGCAGTGAATCAAACAGGAAGATATCTTGAAGTTTATGTAGATAAGTTAAATGTTATCTCAAATACACTAGTAGACAACCAGGATGTCATCGAATACTTTAGTGGTCAAGAAGATCTAGAAGAACAGGTTTATGAAGAAAGAATTCGTCAGTTAATTACAAATATGATGAAGTCCGATGCCACGCTTCAATCAATTATCATCATCTCAAAAGACGGAAAAGTTTTTTCGAATGAAGAAAAATTAGATATGTCCATGTCAGAAGATATGATGCAAGAAACATGGTATATGAAGGCGATTCATAATGATATGCCAACATTGACATCCGCTAGAATGCAGCCGTTTTCAATGGATAATGATTTATGGGTTATATCTTTAAGTCAAGAAATCGTAAATGAAAATGGTGACAATATTGGTGTAGCAGTGATTGATGTACCTTATACTGCATTGGAAACCTATCTTATGGATTTGCATCTAGGCGAAGAGGGGTATGCATATATACTTAATGCCAATCAAGACGTGGTTTTTCATCAAGATAAAGCGTATTATGATAATGAAGAGTTAAGAGAATCTCTGGTTCAAATATTAAATACAGCAAGTGGATATCAAAAAGCTTCTTCAAGGTTGAAGAATCATTATGTGATGAGCAATACGGATTGGACATTAGTTGCCGTTTCTTCCGTTGATGCATTAACCATATTGAGAAGACAGGTCTTAGAAACCGTGATTTTTGGAATATCGATTATTTTAGTCGTCGTTCTAGTAACTAGTGTTATTCTTAAACGGTTGACAGCAGAAATTCAAAGGAGGGAACAAGAAATCCACCATTATGAAATGAATGCTATGTATAGTCAGATTAATCCGCATTTTCTATATAATACGCTTGATACCATTGTTTGGATGGCTGAATTCAATCAAAAAGAAGATGTGATCAGAATTACGAAAACATTAGCTCAGTTCTTCCGACTTTCTCTTAATCAAGGAAAAGAAACGACGACCCTAAAAAATGAAATCGAACATGTTAAACAATATTTGTTCATACAAAAACAACGCTACCAAGATAAGTTAGATTACAATATAACTATCGATGAAAAAGCATTGGAAGTCATCGTTCCCAAAATTATTCTTCAACCGATTGTCGAAAATTCAATCTATCATGGCATTAAAGATATGGACGGTAAAGGCGCAATAAATATCGATGTGGTCGATAAAAAAGAGAATATAATCATCACAATCACAGACAATGGTCTTGGTTTTGAAAGTGATGACTTACCCCCTTCAACAAAAACTAAATTAGGTGGTGTAGGACTCAAAAATGTCGATCGACGAATCAAACTCTTTTGCGGCGAATCATATGGACTTGACATTCAATCACAAAAAAATCAAGGCACAAAAGTCACCTTAAAACTATCAAAATTATGAGATGCATGTCTCTTTTCATAAGCATCAATCTTATCTGCCTTCAATAAGGTTAATCCAATATCATCTAACCCGTTAAGCAGCTTGTTTTTTTGAAAGGAATCCATGTCAAAATGTGTTGAAAAACCAGCGTTGTCACATATGGTTTGTTCTTCTAAATCCACAGTTAGCGTGTATCCGGGCGTGGAATAGGTTTTTTCGAAAAGCACATCCATGAGACTATTATCTAATCGGATTGGCAAGATACCATTATTAAAGCAATTGTTAAAAAAGATATCAGCAAAACTTGGCGCGATAATGACTTTAAATCCATAATCTTCTAAGGCCCAAGGGGCATGTTCGCGGGATGAGCCACATCCGAAGTTGGCTCTTGAGATTAAGATAGAAGCATCATTATAACGGTCTTGATTAAAGACAGAATCATCTATTGGCTGGTCATTTTCATCATAGCGGAATTCATAAAAAAGAAATTGACCAAAACCGCTGCGTTCAATGCGTTTTAAAAATTGTTTTGGAATGATGGCATCTGTATCGATATTTGTACGGTCAATAGGTAGAACAAGACCGGTTGTTTTAGTAAATGCTTTCATTATTTTCCTCCTTTAGACGTCGAGTTGGCTAAGATCTCTTACATCGACAAAGTGACCGGCAATAGCTGCAGCTGCTGCCATAGCAGGAGAGACTAAGTGTGTACGTCCGCCACGTCCTTGTCGTCCTTCGAAGTTGCGATTTGATGTTGATGCACAGCGTTCTTTTGGTTGAAGATAATCAGGGTTCATTGCAAGGCACATGCTACATCCGGATTCACGCCATTCAAATCCTGCATCAATAAAGATTTGATCAAGGCCTTCTGCTTCAGCAGCAAGTTTGACTTTTTGAGAACCGGGAACAACGAGTGCGGTGACATTATCTTTTACTTTTCGTCCTTTGGCAACGACAGCGGCTGCACGTAAATCTTCAATACGACCATTTGTACAGGAACCGATAAAAACAACATCAATCGGAATTTCATATATTGGAGTTCCGGAAGTAAGTCCCATATATTCTAAGGCTTTTTCACAAGAATGTTGTTCATCCGGTGTTTCAAAGTCTGAGGGATAAGGTACGGTATCATTTATGCTTGCGCCCATTGACGGAGATGTTCCCCATGTGACTTGAGGTTCAAGTTGATTTAAATCGAATTCTATCACACGGTCATATAGGGCATCTGGATCGGAAACGAGTTGCTTCCATTCTTCTACGGCTAAGTTAAAGGCTTCATCTTTGGGAGCGTATTTCCGACCTTTCAGATAATTAAAAGTTGTTTCATCCGGAGCGATAAGTCCGGCACGAGCACCGGCTTCAATGGCCATGTTGCAAATAGTCAAGCGTTCTTCCATGGTCGTTTTTTTAATAGCATCACCGGTAAACTCCATAACGTAACCGGTGCCGAAATCTGTCCCATTTTGACTAATGATACCGAGAATAATATCTTTTGCAGTAACACCAAGAGGTAACTCACCATCTAAGTGAATATTCATTGTTTTGGATTTACTTTGTTGAAGGCATTGCGTGGCCATAACATGTTCAACTTCGCTTGTGCCGATGCCGAAGGCAAGGGCACCAAAAGCGCCATGTGTAGCCGTATGACTGTCTCCGCAGACAATCGTTTTACCTGGAAGGGTTAAACCAAGTTCAGGACCGATGACGTGAACAATTCCTTGGTGTGGGCTATTAAGTCCAAAAAGTGTTACACCGAATTCTTCACAATTTGCTTCTAAAGTTTCAATTTGCTTTTTAGAGATGGGATCTTTAATATTGTAACGATCTTTTGTGGGAACATTATGATCCATTGTAGCAAAGGTTAATTCAGGTCTTCGAACTTTTCGATTGGCTAGACGCAATCCTTCAAAGGCTTGAGGTGATGTGACTTCGTGTACAAGATGTAGATCAATATATATGATAGCGGGTTTGCCCTCTTCTTGATCGACAAGATGTTTTGCCCAAATCTTTTCGTAAAGTGTTTTTCCTGCCATATTCGTTCATCCTTTCTTTACATTGTATTAGTTCCATTGTATAATAAAAAAAGATATAAATAAAATGATAAAATATTATGTTTGACATAACTAAAAGTTATAGATGGAGTGGTTTTATGACAAGTGAACAATATAAAGTTTTTTACAAAGTTGCAGAGCATGGGAGTATTTCAAAAGCGGCTAAAGTGCTCTTTGTTTCACAACCTGCAGTTACAAAGTCGGTCAAAACCTTAGAAAATGAACTGGATGTCCAACTATTTATCCGTAATCCCAAGGGCGTTACACTGACGCGAGAAGGCGAGATACTATATGACTATGTTAAGGAAGCCTTTGAGCAATTAGAACTTGGAGAGAAACGTATACGCCAGTTAAAAGGAAGAACCTATGGTAGTGTACGTATCGGTATTAGCAATATATTATGTAAGTATTTTTTCATTCCACATTTAAAAACATTTCATGAACGTTTTCCAAAACTAAAAATAGAAATCGTGAATCGCACAAGTCCTGAGACCTTGGAATTACTTGAATCTGGAAAAATAGATTGTGCCATTATCAGTGAAGTGGGAGATCGGCAACGATACAAATATCATGAATTGATGACAATTCAGGATACCTTCGTCGCTAAAATAAAACCACCAAAACAGACCCTATCAATCAAGGATTTAGAAGAATATCCCTTACTTCTTCTGGAAAAAAAGAATTCAACACGACAACATTATGATGAGCATTTTGTTGAGAATCAGGGAAATGTAAATGTAGATATTGAAATCAGTAGTATGGAGTTTTTAATTGAGTTTGCAAAAATAGGATTAGGAGTTTCAGCGGTGATTTATGATTTTGTTCAGAAAGAACTTGAAGAAAAAAGTCTTTACGAATGGAAAGTCGAACCACCTTTGCCACCACGAAGTGTTGGACTACTTTATAAAAAAGGTGACTCCCTTTCCATTGCGTCAAAGACCTTCATTGATTTTATGACAAACCAAAAAATTATTTAGCAAGTTGATTGTAGGCTTCTAAGAATGAGAAAAGATCTTTTTGTGCGACATGGCATCCGTTTTCATATGTTGATTCGATATTGATTGGAATAACCGGATCATGCAGGGATAATCGGATAAGGACCCAACCTTTGATACCGTCGAAGTCATAATTTGCACGTACACCTTCATAGTTTGGTGATACAAGTGTATAGTGAGAATTATCCCTTACGTAAGATTTGAAATCATTTAAAATGTTTTGACCATAGTTTTTGAAATCTTCATCTTTTATAGTTAGTCGAATTTCCACGGCGTCTTTTGGTTCTTCAAGTGTGATAATTAAATCGGAGATGTTCTTGTTTTCTTTACGTAGTTGGGCTAGGATAATTAATATCTTTGTGACAATATAGGCGCCATCATCTAAGAAGTAATTATCTTTAAATGCCCCATGTCCGGAGGTCTCAATCGCTAAATGACTGGGGGTTCCCTCATTGTTTAATCGGATGGATTCATCAATAACATTTTTGTAGCCCCGTTTAAAACGATGATGATGTCCGCCTAATTCGGTGATGAATTTTTCTAAACCGTCAGAGGTAACTGAATCAGTTACAATTGTAGATCCTGGATGCTCAGACAATGTAATGGCACTCATGAGTGCAATAAGTTTGTTGCGATTAATAGCCTGACCGTCATGATCAATAACCGCAGCACGGTCAACGTCTGTATCAAAGATAATTCCAAGATCGGCATTTGTTTTTAATGTTGCATCGATGATGGAGTTAATAGCATCTGTATCTTCCGGGTTTGGAATATGGTTTGGGAAGTTTCCGTCCGGATCTAAAAATTGACTTCCGGAGGTATCAGCGCCAAGAGGACGTAAGACATGTTCGGCAAAAAAACCACCGGCACCATTACCGGCATCAACAATAATATGCATGTTTTTGAGAGGCTGATTGTAGTCATCTGCGTTTACACCGTCACGAATCATTTGAACAATGTGTTGGCTATAGTGCTTAACAAGATCAAATTCCTTTACAGTTGATAAATCTTCAATGTAGTCAGTGGGAACAAGTGATGATAATAATGTATGGATATCCGTTTTGTTTAAACCACCTTCACGGGTGAAGAATTTCATACCATTTTTGTTAAAAGGAAGATGACTGGCAGTCAGCATAATGCCGCCGTCAAATTGACTTTCTTTAAATACGGTACTCATAAAAACAGAAGGTGTAGATGTAATGTCGCAATCATATGGCGTAACACCACAAGAGGCTAATCCGCTAAAAATACCGTTTTTCAAGCTCTTAGCACTAAGTCTAGAATCACAGCCAACAGAAATCTTTAGTGCATCTGTCGGTTTATTTAATTTGACGGATAACCATTTCGCAAAGGAAATAGCAATATGATAAGTTTCAAGGTGCGTTAGATTAACAGATTCGCCGGGAACGCCCTCAAGAGCAACACCGCGAACATCTGAACCATTTTGAAGCTTTAAATAAGATGACATAATAACCTCCATGGATTTATAAATTTATAGGTTGTTTTCTTAAATGATTATAGCATAGAAAGGAGCAAAATTAAATGATTATACTAATAACTGGGGGAACCCGCAGTGGAAAAAGTAGCTATGGAGAAGGCCGGTTGAATATGGAAGAAGATATTTTGTATTTGGCAACGGCAACAATAACGGATGAAGAAATGAAACATCGGGTGGAACATCATCAAAAACGTCGAGGAAATAGATACCAAACAGTTGAGGGATATAAAAATATGGACAAATTCATTCAAATGTCTTCTTGCCATCATACGATTCTCGATTGTGTGGGAACTACGATTACAAACATATTGTTTGAACGATGTAGTGATTTAGAACATATAAATCAAGATGAGGCAGAAACGATTGAAAAAGAAATTCTTCAGTATTTTGAAAACATTATTACATCAATGAAAGAAAAAGCCGGAAAGCAAGTGATTATAACAAATGAAGTGGGGATGTCTCTTGTTTCAGAGTATCGAATGGGACGTGTTTTTACAGATATTCTTGGTCGTGTGAATCAATATATTGCAAGGCAGGCAGAGGAAGTTGTCCTTATGGTGAGCGGGATTCCGGTGAATATAAGTCGAAAGTCCTAAT
>CAZLXW010000083.1:0-12693 GCA_964563505.1 uncultured Eubacteriales bacterium | reverse complement strand
TTTAAGAGTTTTAATAGAGTTGTGTATGGAATGTTTGATGACTTGCGAATGTAGTAAATGTAGGGGTATAGTTCAGTTGGTAGAACGTCGGTCTCCAAAACCGGATGTCGTGGGTTCAAGTCCTACTGCCCCTGTTAGTGGCCCAGTGGCTCAGTTGGTTAGAGCGCCGGCCTGTCACGCCGGAGGTCGAGGGTTCGAGTCCCTTCTGGGTCGTAGTATATTTAACTAGTAACTGGGTGTGGCTCAGTTTGGTAGAGCGCTAGACTGGGGGTCTAGAGGTCGCAGGTTCAAGTCCTGTCATCCAGAGGAACATACTCATAATGTTGTAAAAAACTATTGACAATTAGTCGAAAATGTACTAAAATAGTCAAGTCCCAGGGCGCATAGCTCAGCTGGGAGAGCACCTGCCTTACAAGCAGGGGGTCACAGGTTCGAGCCCTGTTGCGCCCATTAGAGATTATATCTCAAAAATAAATATGGCGAAGTAGCTCAGATGGCTAGAGCATACGGTTCATACCCGTAGTGTCGGCGGTTCGATTCCGTCCTTCGCTATTACGAAACACCTAAGAGGGTGTTTTTTTTTATTGTTATAGGGCGTGTCCAGCGAAGCTGGACACTTACATGTCGGTGTAAGTCCGACCTGCGTAATCGCCAAGGAGCGCAGTAGATATATGGCCATGTATCGGGAGAAATTGGGTGCATGAAGCGTCATGAAAATGGGCACATTGTGGCTCTATCGACCATGCAGACCGTAACATAAAGTGAATTCTGCAGCACTGTTAGAAAACCGTAAAATCGGATTAAGGAACTGACGAGCTACACCTATTATAGCGAAGTCCATGGAAGTCAAAGAGGAACTTGGAGCCTTTGATGAAGAAGTTCCCGGTGTATGGGAAGCGGTATGTGTGGAAAGTAAGTGTCCGGAACTGGAGAGAGCCTCACTCACACCGAAAGGTAAAGAAGAGGACTATAAGTGAATGCGAAAGGGAATCTTGTGAGAAGGCAGTCGGAGGGGAGCATAGTACCGATGATGATGAAGACAACAAAACTTCATCTAGGGAAGGGTCCCTGCTTAGTTCAAGTTTTCGAAGGAGGTAAGAGCGAGTGAATGCTGAAAAGCTAACAACACCAAAAGATAAAGTTCGACAACTTCAGAGGAAACTATACCAATCAGCCAAGAGAAATAAGGTGAGGAAATTTCATGCCTTATATGACAAAATCTATCGTGAAGATATTCTATACGAAGCATGGAAACGGGTAAAAGCCAATGGTGGAAGTGCCGGTGTAGATGAACAAACGATAGCAGAAATCGAAAACCATGGAGAGGAAAGGATAATTGAGGAGATTCAGGAAGACCTGAGAGGAAACAATTATAATCCACCACCGGTTAGGCGAGTATACATACCTAAAGCTGACGGTAACAAAAGACCATTGGGAATCCCAACGGTAAAAGACCGAATCGTACAATCAGCGATGAAGCTAGTGATTGAACCGATTTTCGAAGCAGACTTCAAAGACTGTTCCTATGGATTCAGACCGAAACGAAATCAACATCAAGCCTTGGAAGTGATACGCAAAGCGTGTAACAACCGAGGAAACTATGTGTTGGATGGAGATATCAAAGGATATTTCAATAACATCAATCATGAGAAACTGATGATGCTGGTGAAAAGACGAATCAACGACCGACGGATCAATAAAATGATACGGAAATGGTTGAAGGCTGGAATTATGGAGAATGGAAATTATGAAGAAAGTATCATCGGTAGCCCGCAGGGAGGGTTAGATATTATGCCGAGCTACAGCTTGTAAACACTGTTGTTATAGCAATGCTGTTTTCTAAACTCGGCATAATACAATCTTATTTTAGAGAATTCAAAAACCGTACTAAATCTTTGTCCTTGTTCCAATCAGGAAGATTTGAATCTCCAGTAAGTTTAGGAGACAACTTATTGATAGCTTCATTTTTCAACCGATTATCAGCTCGAACATACACCATTGTTGTTGAAATATCCTCGTGACCAAGGAAATCTCTTATGTAGATGATGTTTATTCCTGCCTCCAGCATATGCATTGCTTTGGAATGCCGGAAAGTATGGCAGTGAATGTATTCTGGAAAACTTGGATCTTCGTTACGAATTATTCTTGCATACTTTTTTATAATGTATGCGACACCGTCTCGGTCAATCTTTTGATGATATCTGTTAGTTATTAGCGGATATGTGCCAATAGGATTAGGAATATATCGTTGAATATAGTTTTGAATCAGGTTACCTGTTTCATCTGCGATAACAATAGTACGATATTTATTACCCTTTCCATGAAGTCGTACAGTTGATGTCGCATTAATAGCTACATCTGCTAATGTAATGTCACAAAGCTCCTGCACTCGGCAACCGCTATCATACAATAAGGTAAGGATTAAACGATGTCTGAAACCAGTATTGTTGTTGATATCAGGTTTGTTAATAAGTTTTGACACCTGTGCTGTTGACATAAACGAAACTTCCTTAGGTAGTGCTTTTTTGGCTTTGATTCCAGATATATTTTGTAACAAGGCAATGCTTTCGATGTTCTCAAACTGTGCATACTCTGAAAAAGATTTTATGGCAGCTAATCTTTGATTAGCTGCTGAAATGCTAGCTCCATTTTGGCGATACCATTCAAGGAATTCAATAATTAACTCACGCTTAAAGTCTTTAACATAGAATGCGTTTGGAGAGATTCCTTTTACCTCGTATAAAAACTTTAGGAATAGCTTTAGTGTGTCTCTATAACTGAGGATTGTATTTTTAGCATAACATCTTTGTAAGGGTAAATACGCTGTCAAAAATCCAGTAATCAGGTCAGCGAAATCAGTAGAATTCATGTTCTTCATCGATAATCGCCTCCTGTATCAGATCTGGAAAAGACTGTTTTAACTGGTCCTTGATGTAGGGAAAGCGCTCAGCAGTGAGTTTTAAGTAATAGGCAGTTTCTTCAAAACCTTCATGACCAAGCATTGTCTTCATGTATGGAAGATATGCTATAAGTTCTTTACCTTCATCGGTCCATTTGCGAAGCAAGTTCACACAATAAGTATGACGAAAATCATGAACACGTGGCCCGCGACCGGTATGGGAAATATTTGCTTTATCTAAGTACCGCCTAAAGTTATGATAAACATTATACAGTTGCATTGGTTGACCCGGTCGTATCATAAAAAAGTACTCTTCTTCTGGTGATGTAGCATGTATCTTTGCTTTTAATTGCTTACATTTATCTACTAATGCAGGATGAATAGGAATAATGCGTTCTTTATGATTTTTAGCTTCATGAACAGTTATATATCCTTCAGTAAGATTTACATCCTTTAGTTTTGCTAATCGTAATTCCGATACACGCATGCCACTCGTATATAGAATACGAAAAAAGATAGGTATGACATCGCCTCTATAAGGACATTCACTTGGGACGGACATGCTATTATCCACGACAGAAAAGAAGCGTTTTAACTCATCATCCGTATAGATATGTGCATTATATCTTGGACCTTTTCTTGTAAGTCCCTTGGGCGGAACGTATGCAGGTAGTCCAACAGTATTTAAATATTTGCAGAATACTCGCATTGTACTGATACGATGGCCTTGGTTAGCAATGGATTCATGACTTCTTTTACAACACCATAAGTCAGATAGTTCCTTAGTAACACATTTATTGTTAAGGTTATTACTAATAAAAAAGGCGTCCATTCGTCGGAAAGCATTTGATTCTGCAACATAGGCAAACCCGAGAGCTCTTTTCAGTTCTATAAAATCATAAAATTCTTGTTTAAAAACACTACTATAAACTGGATTATTCATATCAGAAATCCTCCGGAGAAAGGATGCACTGCTTTAACTTTTGGAGATCTGTTTTTAAGTATATGGCAGTTACGTTTGAGTCGGAATGTCCAAGTATATTTGTAATCACTGGTAATGGTGCTTCTAGTTCAAGAAGCATCGAGCCTGCAGAATGTCGCAGCGAATGAAACCCAGAGTGTTTCTTATATCTTTGGTCAATGCCTGCCTTTCTCATGTACCTTTGAATGATTTGGCTCATATGGTTACTGTCACCAATCGTATCAAATGGTGGCATATGTTTTAGAAATATAAAATCTGTTTCATAATAGTTGGGACGTCCATTCTGGATATAATCTATAACAGCCCAACCAACTGAATCAGAAACAGGTAAAGTAAGTGGTTTATGTGTTTTGTGTTGTATAATAGATAACTTTTTATCTTCCCAGATAAAGTTTGAAAAACGTAGGTTTTTAATGTCACTAATCCTTAACCCAAGAATACACGCAAGAAGAATCATTGCATAATCTCGTTTGCCAATAGGATTGTTTCTATCTATAACTGCCAACATAGACTTAAGTTCATCTTCATTCCACGAAGAAGGAAGTTTAGCACTTTTGGAAACATTGGGCATATGGATATTTATTGCATAATCAGCAGAAATCCTGTTTGAAGAATACAAAAATCTCAGAAAATGCCTTAATCCACATACTTTTTGCTCAACTGTTTTAAAGCTATATCCAGCGAGTGTTTTAATGTATGAGTTACATGTATCCATAGTTATTAAAGAAAAAGTATCAAGTTTCAGCTGGGTGATATAGTCTAAAAATTCAGTAGATATACGACGGTAGTGTTTTAGTGTACTACAGATAAACCACTGGAAGACAAATGATTATCATAGGCCTTAAATACGGTGGAATAAGTATCATTAAGTGTGATTGGGTTCTTCGCTGCGTAACATCTTCTTGTTAATACTTGATGAAGACGATAATCTTCTAACATATGCACAACTCTTAACAGTTGAACTCGTTGCTGTGATAATGTTCCGTCGTTATACCTGGTAACAATGCTGTACTCTTGCTCAAGATACTTCAAACCTCGTTCCATTTCAAACACAGTATCTCCGTATTCATCTAAAAGGAATGAATGGATTTTATTCCATTCTCTTTCATAAAAACGGATAGTTTCACGATTGTAATGGTTTTCGTGCAAAAGTTTGATTAAGTTTTCTGTAATCATTTCAAGTTTCATAAGGCATGCCTCCTTTTCTTTTAATGATTACAGCATATCAAAAAGCAAGGGACATGGTAATATTATGCCGAGATAAATATTTATAAAGCCTTAATTATCAAGGAAAACTCATCTTAACTCGGCATAACGTTTATCTCTACATAAGGAGGGGTGATTTCGCCTCTACTTGCGAATCTGTATCTGGACTATTTGGATAGTAAATGGGAAACCCATTACGGACATCTGGGTAAACTGGTGAGGTTTGCTGATGACTTTGTGATTGTTTGCAAGAATCACAAAGATGTATCAAACAGCTTCAAGGCAGTTAAGCTGATAATGAGCCGGTTGGAACTGGAACTGAACATGGAGAAAACGAAAATTGTAAATCTATGGGAAGGAAAAGAGGGATTTGTGTTTCTTGGCATGGAAATAAGGAAAGTCAAGATGCGTAAACTTAATGGTGCTGAATACTTTGCCACAGACATGTGGGTGTGTAAGAAGAAACAAAGAGTCATAAAAGAGGTAGTAAAAGAAACCTTAAAAGATGCAACATTATATCAGGACCTGGAAGAAATGATAAAGAGACTAAATCGAAAGATTGTGGGATGGCGAGGCTATTACCATATATCGAACAAGCGAATACTTTTTAAGCTTGATAGATATTTACTGATGAGACTTGTGTATTGGTATAATCGGAAGAAACAAAAGCCCAAGCGTTACCAATATGGTAAACACGTGGACTTGTTCAGAAATCTAGGACTGAAACGTATTGCATTAGTATCGTAATGCTGATGGAAGAAGAGCTTCGGAAAGCCGTATGAGGGAAAACCTCACGTACGGATTGATGAGGAGGTTCTGGCGGAGGCTTCGCCTAAGCCAGAACTTTACTCTACAAAAGTTCTTGACGAATATGGCAGGAAGGTAAGTGAGTTGCAATAATCAAAAACTTTGATATAATAGTATAGTGTAGCAATAATAATAGAGAAAGAGGTTTATATGCAAACAGATAATGAGCTTCGTATAGATACATGTAAAGATTTAGAAGAATTAAGTTTAGAGAATATAGACAAATTTTTATCATATTTAACAATACGGCGGATTGAAAGTTGCGAATTTGGACTTACAACGCTATTTTTATGGAAAAACCGTAACCATCAACACATTTATTATCATCCCAATTATATAATAATGTTTGGACACTTTAACGATCATTGTTTTTCACAAATGCCATTATGCAAAGAAGAATATTTTCAAGAAGCATTTGAGAAAGCAGTCGACTTGTTCGAAAACTTGGAAGAAAGTTTTGTCATGTATTCAGTGGATACTACATTTGCAGAATTTGTAAAAGAGATGTATGGTGATCAATATGAAGTTAGCACAAATCGCAATTATTCAGACTATATATACGATGCGGATAAGATGCGGAATTTGCCAGGAAAGAAACTGAGAAAAAAACGTAATCATATTAATGCATTTTTACGCGATTATGGAGACCAATATACATATCGTTTATTGACGGAAGAAGATCGAGATGAGATTAATTTATTTTTAGAAAAATGGACAGATAATCATGACCATATGACAAAACAGGTCGATCATGAAATTGAAGGTATTGATTATATCATTGATCACTTAGAGATTTTAGGTGCAAAAGCGATAGGAATATATATTAATAATGTCCTTGAGGCCATGTCTATTGCTTCAACAATTAATAATGAGGAAGAAGTTATTATTCATGTTGAAAAGGCAAATACAGATATTCGGGGATTATATCCTTTTCTTTCTCAATTGTTTTTACAAGAATTTTATCCAGAAGCAAAATTAGTGAACCGAGAGGAAGATTTAGGTATTGAGGGTTTAAGAAAATCCAAATTATCCTATGAACCGATTCGATTAGAGGACAAATATACGATACGACGAAAAGATTGAAAGGCAAAATATGAATATTCGATTGAGCAACAAGAATGATCACAAAAAAATACGTGTCTTATGGGAAATGATTTTTCCGGAAGACTCAAAAGAGTATTTGGACTTTTATTTTAATGTGGTTATGAAAGAGAACCAAGTGATCGTTGCTGAGGATTTATTGAAGGATACATTAGAAATAGTAGCCATGTTACACTTGAATCCATATAGCATTAATAGTGAGAGAGAGCACTTGAAAATTTTTTATATTGTAGCTGTTGCGACAAGAGATGACTATCGAAGACGTGGGTTGATGCGTAAAATGTTGAGCTATGCAGAGGAACTTTCAATGGAGCAAAATGTTGACCATCTTATTTTATTGCCAGCTGACGAACGTTATTACAAGCCATTTGGTTATCAATTTGTTTCGAAACAATATAATACAACCATTTATACTGAAAAGTATCTAGATGAGTGTACTAGGCAATCTTATGCTAATCATATATCTAATATTTTAACGTTTGAAGAGTTTGAGAAGTGTTTTCTAAATACTCACTTTGAAAACGACGATGACTTTTCACCCATGCAAACGCCTGCATTAGCATATCGAATATATCAAGAAACACGTTCTGAGAATGGACAGATATATGAGGTTGATGGAAATCTTATTTTACTGTATCAGTATGGAGAAAACAAGGACAAAAAAATAGAAGTCAGAAAAATTTATTATAATAAAAATTGCAATAGTAAAATTGAAAATTACAAGAAGATCAAACAGTTTTTGTTGCACTTTGCTAATGGATGGCCAATAATTATTCATGAGGTTGAGGAACGAAAAGTGACAAGCTGTTTTGCATATAATCGACAGAATAATTATGATTGTAGACCATATATGATGATAAAAAAATGTTCAAATAAGAAAACGGTTAAAAATATGTACTTTGATGAAATGGTTTAGAAAGGGAGATGTTATGAAAATTCGAAAGGCTGTAATTCCTGCTGCCGGTTTAGGAACTCGATTTTTGCCGGCAACAAAAGCACAACCCAAAGAAATGATACCGATTGTTGACAAGCCAACAATACAATATATTGTTGAGGAAGCTATTCATTCTGGGATTGAAGATATTATTATTATTACAGGACGGTCAAAGGGTTCAATAGAAGACCACTTTGATATGTCGTATGAATTGGAAAAAACATTAGAAGAAAAACAACATTATGACTTATTGAAAATCGCCCAAGATGTTTCGAATATTGCCAATATTCATTTTATTCGACAAAAAGAACCTAAAGGATTAGGACATGCTGTATTAGTTGCGAAAAAATTTATCGGCGACGAACCTTTTGCTGTTATGTTAGGTGATGATGTAGTTATATCAAAAACACCTTGTCTTAAACAACTTATGGACACTTATGAAAAATATAAGGCCTCCATTTTGGGCGTTCAAAAAGTTGACTGGAAAGAGGTAAGTAAATACGGAATTGTGGATGGACCCGGTGTAGGGGAGCGTATTTATCAAATTAAGAAAATGATTGAAAAACCAAATCAAGATGTTGCACCTTCTAATATTGCTATATTAGGTCGATATATTATTACTCCCCGTATTTTTCATTATCTTGAAAATCAGACGCCGGGGGCAGGCGGTGAAATTCAGTTGACAGATGCTTTAGAGAAGCTAGCTCAGGAAGAAGCAATGTATGCATATGATTTCAAGGGAAAACGCTATGATGTTGGGAATAAGATGGGATTTTTATCAGCAACAGTTGAATTTGCATTACGTCGCGATGATTTAAAAGATGAAATGAAAGCATATCTAGAAGAATTAATGAATAATATGAACGATGTTCTTCACTATGATTAGTGAAGAACATCGTTTCTTCTATACACGGACTAATTTTATTCCTGAGGCCTGCATATGATATAAGGCGAGTAAATGTTCTGTCTCACGGTCATGACTAGCTTCAATATGAAAGGTGTCGACCAAATTTTCGATGACTGTAACTCTTGCAGAATGATTTATTTCTTGAAGATGTTTTGCCATTGTTGTAGAAAAATCTCTAATACATATATCGGTCACACAGCCTATTACAAGAATATGTTCTAAATGTTCTTTGTTAATAATCGGAAGGTCTATAGGGTTTTGAGCAAGAAAACCATTAGTTGAATTTTTGGTAATATCAATTAATTCAGTTCTTTGTAGCTCTGAAACAAGTTCTGATTCTTCAGAATCTTCGACACAATGGAGTGGAAAATAGTTGAATTCACCGGCATCAGCGGGATGGGAGTCCCTATAAGAGATGACCGGAATATTCTTTTGAATCATGGTATCAAGAAAACCTGCCATTTTAGGAATCATTTGATTGACAAAATCACTATGTAATGGTCCGATTTTACAAAAGCCATTAATCATATCAATCATTACAATCATTGTATTATCTGAAGTATATTGGCTAGGTTCGAGGTGATCAAGTTGATTGACGGTCTCTATAAACGTGGAAAACGTAGATTCTAAAGTTTGAAGTACATGTTTTTTATTATAATTCATATCTTCCTCCTAGTCTAATCTGATTATATATACATTGTTTAGTCTGTTCATATTTTAGCATATAATTTATTTATTTAAAATGCCTCTTTTGTTGACAGCCACAATTTTGAATGCTACTATTGTAAAAAAGAACTAGGAGGGATATTATGCTTTGTGCACTCATTATGGCAGGAGGAACCGGAAAGAGGTTCTGGCCTTTAAGTACAGATGAACATCCAAAACAATTGTTGAAACTTTTTTCAGATAAATCAATGCTGAGAGAAACGGTTGAGCGAATTCTACCCTTGATTCCGATTGAAAATATTTATATTGCAACAAATATTGTTCAAGCAGATGCGATCAATCAAGAAATACCAATGTTACCGAAAGAAAATCTTATTATAGAGCCTGCATTTAAAGATACTGCAGCAGCGATTGGCTTTAGTAGTCTATACATTCAGAGACGTCAACATGACGCAACTTTAGTTGTTTTAGCAAGTGACCATCTTGTTATGGACAAGGAAGCGTTTATTGAAACTGTAAAAATCGGAGCATCTGAGGCAGAATATAATCGAGATATTATTACGCTAGGTATTCGGCCGACACGACCTGAGATTGGTTATGGTTATATAAAAGTAGACCAGGATATAGAATTAAAAAAGATATATAAAGTTGAAAAATTTTTGGAGAAACCAAAACTTGAACAAGCGAAAGAATATTTTGAGGCAAAAACATATCTTTGGAATAGTGGAATGTTTATTTTTAGTGTCAAAACAATCATGCGGGAAATTAAAAAACATATGCCAAAGCATTATCGTGTATTAAAGAATATACAGTTTTATATTGATCAGAATTTAAGTGGGACCTTGCTAGCAGAGAAGACCCGTCTTTTGTTTGATGATTTTGAAAGACTTTCTATTGATTATGGGGTCATGGAAAAATCGAGTCATGTTAAAGTGATTCCTTCAGAGTTCGGATGGAACGATGTAGGTTCATTTACAGCGTATGAAGATGTTTATGATAAAGATGAGGAAAATAATATTGTATTAAAATCTGATTTTAAAAGTGTTGATTCCCACGGAAATATTGTTTTGACAGATAATTTAGAAATAAAAGCAGTTGGATTGAAAGACATGATTGTCGTTCAATCCGGTGATAAACTTTTAATATGTAATAAATATGAAATTGATAAAATGAAAAAAATACTTTAATATGTAACTATTCATGAATGAAACGAATCATTTCCGTATAACTTAATGTTCCGTTAAGATCTTTAATGATAAAAGAGAGGCCATATTCACTGTTTTCTTTCAGTGATTTATTGGTGACGATGAGCTCAGAAGCACGATCATAGGTCAATGAAGTTGCAATTTCTTCAGTCCATTGGTCCGTGCTTTTGTTGTAATAAGAATAAAGAATATCAATCTGATCTCCATCTTCAAATTCGATAGTATTTCGATCCGTAAGACCTTCATCGGTTATAATGGGGCGACCTCCAAATATTATATAGCGTTCTTCATCATATAGCCAAGCACTGATAAGCATAATAGGTTCATTGTTAAGTAGAACAGGGGTTTCATATTCGATATAATCATTTCCGTTATACACGACAGAAATAGGTAGGTAGGTGTCTCCAATCGTTGGCCAATAACCAAAGGATTCTTCGTAAAGACCGCTTTCAAAGGACTCATAAATCCAAGCATCGTAGCCTAGATTTAATCGATATTCTCCATCATTGCGAAGTCCAAATACAGACACGCCTAAGTAAATATCACTAACGAGATGTTCGAATCCGTCTGCAATCTGAATTTGATAAGGACGGGCTTCTTTATGGAGTGTATACGGAATCATCGTGCTTGATACATTGTTACTCAACCGATACGTAACGAATTGATTAACAAATGAAAAATATGAATCAGAGAAGGATACCGGTGAATACAAATCTGCTAGATTTTTATTTTTTTCAAGGTCATAAAAAGGAAGATAAAAAGATAATCCTCCTGCATCGGTTGAAAGGTAACCGTTAGCTTTATGTACGACAGCGTCATTTATAGCTGCAAGTAATCTATTTGATTCAGAGGGTAAAAACTCGAGCGTACGTTCAGCAAAATTTTCAATATCATAATGATCTGTATATCCCGTTAATTCAGTATTCCCACCAAAAGCTTTGATTTTGGGAAGTGTTTTTGATAAAAGGTTAAGCTGATTTGTTTCTATGACAGATTCAAAAAGTGCATTCATTCGTTGAATGACGGTTGGGATAAGTTTTAGATCTATGACGGATAATGTTAATAAGCCATCTTGGTTTTTATTAATAGAAGAATCAAAAAAACTGGAAACAACAAGTTCTCCAAAACTTTTTCCATTATAAGCTTCTCCATCACCCAGATAAGTTAGTATTTGTTCATAGTCCCATCCGGAATTTGGAGTGGTTTCTTCAGAGGCAATGAGGTAATTAGCGTAAGGTTCTAATATTGCAGCAGTTTCCAAAGTAGCCATTAAACAGGCATCAAAACCAATGACTTCAAAAAGCATAGTTTGTTCGTGAGTGACGCACTCTAATACATTATCGATTTCATCTAAAGTTAAGCTGTCCTTAGGAAAGTATTCATCTAATCCAAAACCGTAAAGTGACCCTCCGCCGTGATTCCATAGAATAAGTGCATAATTATCAGAAGGATATGATTCAATAGCCCATGAAGTGAAATCGTAGAGCGTTTCTTGATCAGACATATTCTTTCGTTCTAACGTTTGGAGCAGATCCATATTGCCATTACTAATTTTCCAACGCTGATTAATTCCCGGACTAATAGTATCTAGTCGCCAAATTTTTGTTCCACCAGTTTCGATAACGACATGAATGTTTTCGCTTGTATGTCCCCGCATCATTTCTTCTAGGTCAGTACTAGCATGACCAGACAGGGCATTGTTATAAAAATTATAGCTACTTTCAAGATCTGAACCAATCATGTATACCATAATTGTCCAAGAAGTTTGTTCAAAATATAAGTGTAAATGGGTTAAATTCAATGAACTGTCAATAATATGATACTGATCAAGAGACCTTGTATCAAATGTATCAATAATGGATTCTATATAATTCATAAAAATTTCATTGGATAAAGTAATTGCTTTTCCGGATGCAGTTTGTATATGGTCGAGTCTAAGTTGAAGGGAATGATCTTGTAAAACATCGATATTAAAAATGAGATTGA
>CAZLXW010000082.1:0-13757 GCA_964563505.1 uncultured Eubacteriales bacterium | reverse complement strand
CATTTATTAAAGGTATGTGCATTTATTTAGTTGCAAATGTTTTAAAAGATTTAAACCAACGCATTCAAAGCAATTTTTCTTTTCCTGAAATTTCCTATGAAGAATTAAACCATTTAGTTACCTTTTCTGAATTAACGAATTGGATGTTGTCTTTTTTTGATGACTGCTGCAAAGTATCAAAAGAGATCACTTCTATTGATACACATAACATCGATAATATTATTGAAAAAGCTATGCAGTACATACACAATAATCTTTTGAATTCTATTAAAGCAAAAGACATTGCTTCTTTTGTAAGCTTAAGCGAGTCATACTTTGCCGCATATTTCAAGCAAAAAACAGGCATTAACTTACGTCAATACCTCTTAAACTGCAAAATTGACTATGCCAAAACAAGAATATTAGAAGACAATATAAGCATAAGTGAAATCGCATATGAATTGGGGTACACTGATTATCGTTCATTCTCTAGAGCTTTTAAAAACGTCACTACAATGTCCCCCTCTGAATATATTGCTCAACATTCTCAATAGTCTACTCCACACTTACGAGCTCACCTGTACTTCCATCAATTACCATTTGAAATTCTTGATTATATTCTTCAACCGTCACTCGATAGACAGGATCAAATGTTACATCAAGCAAAATCGACTTCATATTCTCAAGAGTTCCTTCCGGCATTGCTTGAAGGGCTTCTTCCTCGGATATGAAGTCCTTTTTTATAACTTCAATATTATAGCTGCCATCCAATATGCGAAGATCACCAACATACACTGATGACAACACGCCTGAAGCATGATAGCGAAGATTGATTGAAGCTGCTTTATCAAGGAAGTCCTCTGTCTTTACGACATAGGTGAAATAATAGCCATCGCTTATAAACTCATCATTCACTTCCACAGCAATATCATAGACATTTTCAAAAGACAGGTGTTGCATCGGTATTTTAGCGATAAACTGATCAGCAATCTCTCCAACTTCATTCATTGACAATAAGGGTAATCCCTTGATTTCGTCTTTTGTCAATTTCATCATGTACTCTAAGTTTTTATGTTCATAAATAGTCGCTGTATCACCCGAATCATTCAAAGCACTAAAATGGTTTTGTTTCACCTGTGTAAAAGCAAAGGAGTCTTCATATATTAGCTGATTTATTTGATCAACATAGACTATCGGTGCTTGGGCCGCCCTTCGATTCACCTTTGCATTTTCTTCCCTATTTATTTGTGGCTGATCCTTTATAAAAGAAAAGTTCATCTGCGAACCATAAACTTCCATTGCATTGACTAACAGATAAAACACTTCACCTTGATAGAAATATACGAACTCCATGGCTTGTTTGCGTTCTTGATTCTTTTCTTGATAAATATATTTTCGAGTAATTCCTTGAATATCATCTAATATTTGCTGATTAATATGAATGAGTTTGGCAAGGCCCTCTTTTGTTTTTTCAGATAAGACTTCTTCTTGAAGGGCAAATTCAATGGCTTCTCTTTCCTTGTAAAAAAAGTCTCTAAGCTCCCACGTTTCGATTTGATAACTCTTATAATCATAACGAAAATATGTGAGAGACTCTAGCTGATGATAATATACAAATCTATTATCTAATAAATATGATGATGGTTCTACATCATATATTAGTGTTTTCATCAAGGTATTCATATGCTCAAGGCTATCAAGACCATCATGCAATAATAGTTGATTTGTATTCATGATTTTACTTTTATCTTCATGAATTTCTTCTCGAAATTGTTGCCACTGATAATTAATCAACGCTACAATGACTACACCGACGAAAATAATTTTAAACGTTGTTTTAATGTTGTCTTTTATTTTCATTTGCAAGGATTGTTTTTTTATGTTTTTCTGTTCATCGTCAAATCGCGTCATCACTCTCTCCTTGTTCATACGTCACATCTTTTGTCTCTATTGGCAATGTCCATGAATAGCTAATCTCTGAAGTTTGATAGTTATTATGCCCCCATAGATATACATTGTCTTTACTTATCCTATATCCTCTGATTGTCATTGTCACCTTATCCACCAATTGAGGATTTTCAACCCAAATATGTCTCGTGCTAAAATCATCTGAGCTACCACCGGAACTTTCTTGCCTTGGTATTAAGTTTCCCTCGTAATCATATAGACTAAACTCTTCCGATAAACTCACGTAAGAAATATTTTCCTTTTCAAACTCTATTGGGGCTTTTAGTTGATACTTATAGCCAACCGTATATCTTTTGTCATCTGTCGCCTCTGCTTGAACCACTTCTATTATCAGTTGTTCATCAACAATAATCTCAATGGGCAAGTCCTCTGTCCTTATGTCTAACGTCATCTGCTGATCTTCCTGAAAATTATATCCAATTTCATAACCAAGAAAAATAAGAACAGGTTCACCGTATGCTTCTATGTTATAATCATCAACCTTAAACTTTAATGTAAGTGGCTTTGAATCTTTAACAGCTTCACTTAAAACTACGGAATCAAATCCACTGTTTTCTCGCACATCTTTGTTATAGCTTTGGGGAAAAGTCAAGCCAAAACTCAATACATACGAATTATAAAACACCTCATCATAAAAAGCCTGATCAACATCATAATCCATAGTAATGATGAATTCTCCCGTTTTGCTATCGTAGCTATACGTCGATGGTTCAAGTGAGAATCGATCGCTTATAATCGTTTTTCCGGTCAGCGGCTTACTAACCCTCCAAGTTCTATTTTCAATAGCCTCCCCTTCTACAGTAAAAAATAATGGAATCATGACAATAAGAATCAAAACCGTGACTACTTCCAATATCCGCCATTTTTTCTTTCCATTCCCAATACGTTCAATTCTTTTTCGAAGTTCCTTGCCATTATTAACAAGACCAGATGCATGTATGGCATAACTTTCCTTCCCTTGATGGGCGGATAGTTCAATTAGATTATGACCATAGTTACTATATTGCTCTTGGCCTAGAATCTGAAGCACCTCGTCATCACAGGCATATTCTGCATCCATTTTCATCCATTCATGGGCAATCCATACAATTGGATTAAACCAATATATAGCCTTTACCAACCAAAACGCCCACTGAAACAGCAAATGTTGTTCACCATAATGGACCAATTCATGTAGTAAAATATGATAGATGACTTCATCATCATAGCTTAACATATCATATGGAATAATAATCATCGGATAAAACAAACCGATTAATGCCGGAGTATCTAAATAATAACTATAACGTATCTGAAGCCGATTCACTCTAGCTTCTTTTGCCGCTTTATAAGCTAATAGCTCTATTCGTTGTTCCTCGGCCCGCTCATCTTCATCAATCGCCTTCATCAAGGTCTTATAGCTAATCATGGGAAAAAGCATAATCGCAAAGATTCCGAATAACCAAATATAGACAAACACATTCATCACTTTGCTACTCCACGTGGACTGCTTATAAATCTCTTTTTCCACCGAGCCATAAGTAATCAAATCCTCGTTGATATTGTGGGTGTCAATAATTTCCCGTGATTCTTTATACTCTTCAAAAACTACCGGAACAAAATTTTCCACACTCGTTTGAAATGGAATTTCCCATGGAAAGATTAACCGAATCAAAAAAATAATCCACAAAAAATATATAAACTTCGCTTTTATTCTTCTTAGAAAAAGCATACGAATTAGGACAATCACACCAAACATCATTGAACTTATTAATGTTATGTGAAATAGACGCTCTAATATACCTCTTAAAATCTCCATATTACTCCTCTTTTTTCTCTAACAAACGCTTCAACTCTTTGATTTCTTCATCACTCAGGGCATCATTTTTAATCATATTCGTCATAAATGCTTTGACGGAACCTCCAAAGATGCGTTCAATAAAATCCTTACTTTCCTCGGCTCTTACTGCTTCCCGTTCGGGCACAGGAAAATAACGATACGCTTTTCCCTCTTTTTCAAATCGAACAATACCTTTTTTTACCAAACGATTAATGAGTGTTTTAATCGTTTTCTCCTGCCAATCGCTTTCTCTAAGAGCTTGAACAATCTCCGTTGCCAAGGCCCCCGGCTGCTTCCACAAAACTTCCATTATCTTCCACTCCGAACGTGATACCTTCTCATGCATATTTTCACCTCGCATATAACTCTTCATTGTATAAAGCAAAAAAGATTACAGATGTAATCCTTATTAGATATTACATCTGTAATCAGTTATTGTCAAGGTGTTTTTCCTGTCACGGAAAAACGCCTTTTATTTCTTCTGCGTATATCAATCGTCGAAGTGCAACCACATATGCACTCATTCGAAGTGTTGAATCCAACTTTTTTGATTCACTCAATATTTCTTCAAATGCTTTTGACATCAGATTTTCAAGTATTTCATTAATTTTATTTCTGTCCCACGTCAACTGTTGAATATTTTGTATCCATTCAAAATAGGACACAATGACTCCGCCGCTGTTTGCAAAAATATCCGGAACAACAATAACATTTCTTTCTTTTAAAATTGCATCCGCTGTTTTTGTTGTTGGTCCATTTGCTCCCTCAACAATAAAATCACAATTGACTTGTTTTGCAATCTCATCTGTTATTTGGTTTTCCAGAGCCGCCGGAACCAAAACATCACAATTGATTGTCAGCACTTCATCCTGAGATACATGTTCAATTCCTGCCTTATTATAGTTGCAAAGTCGATTCCCCTTTTGCGATAAAAATGTATTGATTTCAGGAATATCCAGTCCTTCTTTACATCGAATTCCACATGAAACATCCGATACTGCAATAATTTTTGTGCCCCGATTATAAAAGATTCTAGCAGCATGACTTCCTACATTTCCCATCCCTTGAATAGCAACGGTGATATCTTCAAGTTTTTTGTCATACTCTTTTAAAATCAGTTTTGTACTAATGACAACACCTCTTCCGGTTGCTGAATTTCTTCCTTTTGAACCTCCAAGTTCAATCGGCTTACCTGTGACTACCCCTGGACATGGTTTTCCTTTTAACATACTATAGGTATCTAATATCCATGCCATAATTTGAGAATTTGTATTCACATCTGGTGCAGGTATGTCAATATCTGCACCTATAATCGGTTCAATAGCATAGGTATATCGCCTTGTTAATCTTCTTAATTCGCGCATTGACAAGGTGTTGGGATCGACTTGAATCCCACCTTTTGCACCCCCATAAGCAATATTAACAACTGCGCATTTTAGTGACATCCACGTAGCTAAAGCTTTTACCTCATTAAGGTTACATTCTTGATGATAGCGAATACCGCCTTTAAATGGTCCTCGAATATTCGAATGCTGAACACGATATCCTTCAAATACTTTAATACTTCCATCATCCATTTCTACCGGCAAATACACGGTTACTGTCCGTTGTGGATTTTTGATGATATCAAACATATATCGGTCAATACCGCCGATATCCATGGCTTCGTCTAAAACACTTAATACATTTTCATAGGGGTCATAGTGATGCAAATTCTTTTCTTTCAACAGCATTCTCCTCTTTCTTGACATCCATGATTGCATCTCTTAATATCTTTGTAGCTTCATCACAATGTGATTTTTCAAGTATAAGGGGAGGAACCATTCGAATAATAGTGGACCCAATGGAAGTTACCATAAGTCGTCGTTTTAAACAAGCTTCCTTTACCTGTAAACTTATATCTTCATCCAATTCCAAGGCAATGAGAAGCCCTTTCCCTCGAACTTCCTTTACATAGGGTAGCTCTTTTAGAATATTTATAAAATAATTTCCCATTTCCCTTGCATTGTCTGCCAGCTTACGATCAATCAACTCATTTATTTGAGCCAAGGAAGCTGCACAGCATACCGGATTCCCACCATATGTTGTTCCATGTGATCCCATGCTAAAAGCAGATGCCACTTCATTTGTTGCACAAATCGCGCCAATTGGCATGCCTCCACCCATACCTTTTGCCATACTCACGACATCTGGCTTAATATCATAGTGCATATAGCCCATAACTTCTCCCGTGCGACACCATCCTGTCTGTATTTCATCAATTAACAAGAGTAATCCTTTTTCATCACAAAGTTGTCGGATACCTGTCATAAACTCCTGTGTCGCCGGAATAACACCACCTTCTCCCTGAATCGGCTCTAGCATAATAGCTATCGTATCGTTCGTCACAAGGTCTTTAAATGATTCCACATTATTATAAATACCGTAAGAAAATCCCGGAAGCATTGGTTTAAATCCAACTTGTATTGCATTATCCGTTTGGCCTGTTGCTGCCATAGCTCCATATGTTCGTCCATGAAAACTTTTCTTGGCTGTTATAATATGATATTTATCCGGGCCATGATGGCTTATTCCATATTTTCTAGCCAACTTAATCATTGCTTCATTCGCTTCCGTTCCAGTACTTTGGAAGAAAATCTTATTCATGCCAATCGTATCGCATATTTTTTTTGCCAATAAAGCTTGTGGTATTGTATATGGATAGTTGAATGTATGAATAACATCTCCAACTTGATCTTTTACAGCTTCGACAACTTTGGGATTAGCATTCCCAGCATTATTCACTGCAATTCCACCATAAAAGTCCAAATACGCATTACCTTCCTCATCATAATAATACATACCTTCCGCTTTCTCACAAACAAAATCAAAACGTTTATATGTTTCAATCATATACGTATTCACTATACTCTTTATATCTTCCATGTTCATATTTAAAGCTTTCAAATTCATATTAAACCTCCATTATTTCCACTTTTTTTGATCTATTATTTACTTGTCTTGGTTTATTTAATAATTTTATTAGAATCAACCCAATAATTCCGGCGGCTGCCGCAATAAAAAACGATAATTGTTCTCCTGCTGCAGATGCTTGAACCGCTTTTACAAGATATGGACAAGCAATTGAACTTATACCATATCCAATCATGACTAATCCATAATTACTTCCATTATTTTTTATACCAAAGTAATCCGCCGTAATTGCTGGATATATACCCATAAATCCACCGTATGCAAATCCCAAAACACCGATTCCTGCAAGAAACCATGTGTTTCTTAAGGATGCTACTGCGATAACAGCCATAATATCAATGACAAATATTAGCATGACTACATTTTTTCTACCTAATTTGTCTGAGATCCATGGAGCTATCAAACGTCCAAATGTATTGAAAATAGCAACTAACATAACTCCATATAGAGCAGTCCTTTCATTTAGCCCTCTCTCCGCCCCTAATGTCATAAGCATCGGATTTAACAACATATATCCCGGAACTGCTAACATCATCGTCAATGTAATTAGATAATATTGTGGTAATTTCAAAACCTCAACCACTGTATAATTTACTGATGTATTTAACGTTAGATCATTCACAGTAAAATCTTTAGGTTCTTTAATCCAACCATTTCCTATAATCATACAAAAAGCAACTATTGCTGTAACTGTATATACGCCATATGAAAATCCATATTTACTTAACACAATATTTGCAATCGGATTCATAATCAAGCCAAAGGATCCTGTTGCACAGATTAAGACTCCAGTTGCAAACCCTCTTTTATCCGGAAACCATTTTTGCACTGTTGCTATTGTTGTGTTGTAACCGACACCTGCACCTAACCCTGTCATCACCCCATATGTCAGAACCAAGAGCTCTCCGCGATTATTTGGTATTTGGGTACATAAAAGAAGCCCTAATAGAAACAAACCATTTCCCATAATGATAATATATCTTGGAGACCAGTGTTTTTTCAAAGCTCCTGCCAATATATTGCCCAATGAAAACATTGCCAATAAAACACCGAAAGGCATATTTGCTTGTCCATTATTTAATACAAAGTTTTTCTTTACATAAGGCTGAAAAACACTCCATACATAAGCGATTCCATAGGTAAATTGAAGAAATACTGCCGCTAACAAGATGAGCTTCCGATTATTGCTAAGTTTTTCCATCATCTACTCCTTAACTATCACATTGCCTTTTCATAAAGCATCTGAATATCTTCAACTGTGCTGCTCCTTGGATTAACTAAAATATTACCGCTTTTCATCGCATCCATTGACATCTGGGGAATCATTTCTGGCTTAACACCTACTGAAGCTAGGTTTTGGGGAATATTTAAATCAACCAATAATGTTTTGATATATTTTACCAACATCAATGGTTCAAAACAATCGCTTGTTTTTCCTGTCATTAATCTGTATATTTCACTGTATCTCCCTTGATCTTCTACTGCATTATATTCAAGTACTGTAGGCAATAAAATCGCATTAGCCACTCCGTGGGGTACATTAAAAAATCCACCAAGCGGATGTGCCATGGCATGCACATTACCTAATCTGGCCCACGCAAAAGCTATACCAGCAAACGTAGATCCATAAAGCATAGCTGATGCCGCTTCTAGATTCGTTCGATCCTTAGCAAACGCTTGTATGTTTTCACCAATTAGGGTTATCGCTTTCTCAGCCATAGCATCACTAAAAGGGGATGCCGCTTTAGAAAGATAAGCTTCAACGGCATGAACAAGGGCATCTATTCCTGTGGATGCAGCAACGTTTTGAGGCAAGGAGCATATCAGTTGCGGATCCAAAATAGCGTATGATGGAATTAATTCATAGCTAAACACTGTCAACTTATAATTTCTCTTAATATCTGTAATAACTGAAAATGCTGTCACTTCACTTCCGGTTCCAGCCGTTGTCGGAATAGCAATTACTGGCATAATCGGACCGGGAACTTGATGGGCGCCTTCATAATCTGTTATATCTCCTCCATATGTTGCAAGAACAGCTACTGCTTTTGCAACATCCATAGGACTTCCCCCACCTAATGCAACAATCCCATCTGCGCCTTCCTTTTTACAGACCTCAACCGCTTTATTCACAGTTTCAACCGAAGGATTCGCCTCAACGTCAAGAAATGTATTTACCTGTATATTTGTATTTCGAAATATATTGATAACTTTTTCAACAACTCCAATTTTTTCTAGCATTCGGTCTGATATTAACAAGATTTTCTTCATCTTTTCTTTTTTTGTGATTTCATGTAAGGCATTAACTTTGTTCTCCCCAAATAGAATCATTTGCGGAACAGAAAATTGAAAATCATTCATTGTCATCCTCCTCATTTGTATTAGTACTAAATTTTAAGTTTATATATGTTTTCAAAAGACAAATAATTTTTTCGTCATCAATCCGTCCACTGTTGAATGTAAGATCATAATTCACAGGATTAGTCCAATAGTTACCCCCTGTATAGTGTTGATAATAATTTGCTCTGTATTTGTCTGTTGAAGCAATCGAGCGATGTGCAGTATCTTCACTCACCTCCATTTTTTCAATTACACGTTTAACACAATATTCCCTTGGCGCTTCTATATATATACTGATTACATTGTCATAGTCTCTTAAAATCCAGTCGGCACACTTTCCCACAATAATACACGACTCTGAACTTGCAAGATCCATAATAATCTGTTTTTGAAATTCAAATAACCGTTTATCTGAAACAAATTCATTGTGAACCGGATCCGGTCGAATGGTTTTAGGGATTCCTTTTAAAAGTCTCGAAAATTTATTATCTCGAATCCGTTCATTAACCTCTTCAAACAACTCCTGATCAAGTCCACTCATTTGAGAAGCTAACGATAGTATCTGATTTTCATAACACGAGATTCCCAGTTCTTTCGCAAGTGCATCAGCAATCGCTTTGCCACCACTTCCAAAACCTCGTGCTACGGTGATTACATAACTTTGCATACCTTTTCCTCCTCCATGTGTTTTTTAAAATGCAAATACGACAATAAGCTTTGTCATTTCCTCGCTTTTATTACAATACCAATGCTCAACATCCGAATCAAAACGAAAGAAATCTCCCGGTCCAATCTCGTAGGTAATTCCTGAAGCTTTTAATGATAGTTTACCCGAGATAACTGTAATATATTCCATAGTGTTTTCTCCATGGGCCCCACTGTAATAGGTCGCATTTGGATGCAAGCTGATTCCGTAAATCTCAAACGCTTTATTATTATCATAAGGACAATAGGTATAAATACTGTATTTCCCTGTGACTTCCTTTGTTGGAATCATCTTATCAAACGGTATAAAATGAAACGCTTCTCTTGGGGGTTCCATGAGTTGATTAAACTCAATTCGTAGACCACTGGATATTTTCACAAGACACGCAACTGAAGGGTTTGCTTCACCACGTTCTATTCTAGCAAGCATACTTTTACTCACGCCTGTTTGCTCCGAAACGATATCCAAACTGATGTTTTTTGCTTTACGTATTCGTTTAAGATTCAACGATATACTTCTATTTACATGATCCATTAGTTACCCTCCTTTTTAAGCTCTTATCCAAGCATAAAACGCGTTAGAAACTCTTTTGTTCTAGAATTATCCGGATTGGAGAAAAGCTTTGACGGCACATCGTTTTCTGCTATAACTCCTTGATCCATAAAAATCGTTCTGGTTGATACATCCCTTGCAAACGCCATCTCGTGAGTAACGATAATCATTGTCAAACCTTCATCTGCTAATCCTTTCATAACATTAAGTACATCGCCAACCATTTCCGGATCGAGTGCACTTGTCGGTTCATCAAATAGTAAGACTTCCGGCTCCATTGTTAGGGCCCTTGCTATAGCAACTCTTTGTTTTTGACCACCCGAAAGTTGTGACGGTTTTGCATGAATATAAGGTGCCATGCCCACCTTTTTCAAAAATTTAATAGCCAAATTATGGGCATCTTCTTCGCTTCTCTTTAATACTTTTATACTACCGGACATACAATTCTCAAGAACGGTCATGTTGTTAAACAAATTAAAGGATTGAAAAACCATCCCTACCTTTGATCGATATTGATTAATCTGTTTTTGATTTCCACCAATCTCTTCATCCAGAAAAAATATATTACCGCTTGTTTTCTTTTCCAGCAAATTAATACATCTTAGTAAGGTTGATTTTCCTGATCCGGATGAACCGATAACACAAACAACTTCGCCTTGGTCGATTTTAAAATCTATGTCTTTAAGCACTTCATGATTCCCAAATTTTTTACTCAAATGTTCAACTTTTATAACTGCCATCTTGACCTCCTATTCTGAAATATATTCTGCCGCCAATTCGTAGTCTTTGTCGCCTTCCAATTTCTTTTCTACGATATTAAGTACCCAAGAGGCTATTGCACAAAGTATAAAATAGATAACCCCTGTAATTAAAAAAGATTCAAAATATCGATAGTATGTATTTGCTGCTGTTTTTGTGACAAAATATAATTCAGCAATACCAATAACATTTAAAACAGAGGTCATTTTTAGATTGGTGATAAATAAATTCCCCATCTCCGGAGTAATGTTTTTTAAGGCCTGTGGCAATACGACTGAAAACATAATGGTAAAATGTGACATACCTAATGCCATTCCGCCTTCAAACTGTCCTTTTTCAATAGACATAATTCCTCCGCGTACAGTTTCTGCCATATAGGCACCTGTATTTAGCATAATAACTGCTATAGCTGCCATAAAGGGAGTGATGTTCACACCATTTTGTCTAAGACCATAATAAATTGTCATGGCCTGAACCATCATGGGGGTCCCTCTAAATATATGTATGTAGACACTAGCCAACTTCTTTGCAAAGCCATAAAAGATTTTTTTCATAGAACTATCATCATCATGAACCGGCGTGGATTGAACGATTCCTATCAAAAAACCTCCGGCAAATCCCAAAAATGTTCCTAAAACGGAAATCACCACGGTTACTATAGTTCCTTGCCAAAAATATTGTCCATATTCTTGTAAAAGAAAACTAATCCACTCAAATAAATTTTTCTCCATATTGATCTCCTTTTTTCTATTTACTTAATGGTTGTAATGTTACCGATAGATTCATCAACTCTTCCATTTTTTCACTATCCCATTCAATAATATCCAAAGCTTCATCAAGCTTACTCTGAAGTTCTGTATCTCCTTCTTTAACTGCAATACACACATTTAATGATTGACCTTCCGGAATAAAAAATCCATCATCTTCACTAAACTTAACGACTGCAAGATCAGGATTTGAAAGGGTTGCTGACATTGCTGTTGGTTCATCTAAAACTGCACAATCCACACTTCCCGTAATTACTGACATGACAACTTCTGATGTTGTTTCAAAATACGTTTTCTTATCCACATTGGGAATCTGTTCTACGTATTGTTCCCATATTGTTCCAATCTGTGTTGTTGCAGAGGCTCCATCAATCTCGCTTAATCCTTTAATTGTTGCAAGTTCACTATCTTTTCGAACAATCAATACATTATCTCTTAAATAATAAGCTTGTGTAAAATCTACACTGTTATCTCGCTCTTCTGTATAGCCCATTCCTGCAATAATTGCATCATAGTTTCCTGAGTTCATACCTAAAACGATACTTGACCACTCAACTTTATGAATTTGTAATTCCATATCTAATTCATCCGCCAACATTCGAGCTACCATAACATCATATCCGTATGCATAATCGTTGGTTCCATATATGGGTTCAGCCACTGACCCATTTTTAAGTTCCGATTCCGATTGTGTCCAGTTAAATGGTGCATAAGCACATTCCATTCCTACGCGTAAAATTTCTTTTCCACTTCCAGATCCTGAACCCGTTTTTGTCGACGTTCCACAAGCTGTCACCATCATTAATATAAGAATTAAGTTCAAACATATGATCACTATCTTCTTCATCATCTTCTTCATCATCATTTCCTCCATCTTCTATGCTATAATCGTTATTATTGTTTACCGATAGATGTTAAGCGCTTAATCATTCTTCTCTCTCAGTAAAAAAGGGTATAAAAAAACAAAGACCGCTGAATGTTCTCCAACGTCTTTGTTGTTATAACGACATAATACAGACTCAATCTATCTTTGTCAAGCAAAAAATGCACTATTTTGTTTATTTCTTACAAAAAACATACTATATAGCACCATATAACCATCATTTGTTGCATATATTGCACAAAATCAAAAATAGTGCTCACTTCTCAAATATTTCTCAAATATTTTTTATCCTTTAAGTTTTCATCCTCTTTTTCGTATCATACATGATTCCATCCACATGATGAAAAAAATCTCTGAATTTTTCCATTCCATCGCTTGCTTCTCTTCGATATATTTTCTCTCCTAAAGCGACGCTAAATGGAAATTCAAGGCGGTCATCCACTTCACCAATCAGTTGATAAAAGTATTCCATTGCATTTTCTAAATGATCTTCATGTGTGTCTGTCAATAAACAGGCGAACTCATCACCACCTAATCGATAGCAAGAACCCAATGGACTAAATGCCATAATAAGGCACTCATAACATGCGACAATGGCTTCATCCCCTTTGTTATGACCATAGTTATCATTAATATATTTTAATTGATTGATATCGACTAAAATTAATCGAAATTCACCTTTATTTTCCGGGAGCAATAATCGATCAAGTTCTTTTTCAAAGGCTGCTCTATTTTTGGCTTTAGTGAGCGCGTCTTGATATGCCATCTGTTCAAGGTAGGTGGCCTCATTTTGTATTATAAGAAGGTTTTTCACATAGCGAATGGTTTCAATAAATTGGAAAATCAAAAACAAACCAAACCCAATCTTATCATATTGTGCTAATCGATCAAATTCTTGGTTGAAAAAAAAGAGTATCTCTATAAATCCCGTCGCAAGTAAAACGCTATAATAGATAAAATGTAACTGTTCAGTCGGTTCGCATTTTCCATTGATTTTGTGACATTTGCTGA
>CAZLXW010000081.1:0-13911 GCA_964563505.1 uncultured Eubacteriales bacterium | reverse complement strand
AAACATGGGATTCAAAGCACTGATTTTTCGGGCTTTGTAATTCCGAGAGACTATTATTCCTATTAAGGAGGTTCATATGAAACCATTACGTTTTAGACAAATTCATCTTGATTTTCATACTTCTGAAAAAATCAAAGATATTGGCAAGCAATTTGACAAAATTCAGTTTCAAAAGATGTTACTAGAAGGACATGTTGATTCTATTACTGTTTTTTCAAAGTGTCATCATGGGTGGGCTTATCATCCGACTAGGGCTAATCAAATACATCCTCATCTCGATTTTGACCTGTTAGGATCAATGATTGAAGCCGCTCATGAAATTAATATTAACACACCCATTTACATTTCAGCAGGATTAGACGAAAAAGTCACAAGAAAGCATCCCGATTGGCTTTTTAGAAACAAAGATGAAAGTACTTCTTGGGCAGTTGATTTTAACTCTCCCGGTTTCCATCAACTCTGCTTCAATTCGCCCTATTTAGAAGTTCTTCTTGACCAAATTGAAGAAGTCGTCATCAACTATGATGGTGATGGTCTTTTCTTAGATATTGTCAGCCCAAAGCCATGCTACTGTCAAAATTGTATTCAAACTTTGCTTTCTGAAGGCAAGGACCCTTATGATGAAGCCAATGCTATTGAACTTGGCGAACGTGTCTATGCGAATTACACCAAACGCGTGCGTAAAACCATCGATGCTCACAAACCCGGCTTACCCGTTTTTCATAACGCAGGTCATATAACAAAAGGTCGGCATGACTTAATCAAAATGAACACCCATTTAGAACTGGAATCTTTGCCCACCGGAGGATGGGGTTATGATCATTTTCCACTTTCTGCACGTTATGTCCAACCATTAGGTATTGACTTCTTGGGGATGACCGGTAAATTCCACACAAGCTGGGGAGAGTTTGGTGGCTTTAAACATCCAAATGCTCTTAAATACGAAACTTCCCTTTCGATTGCAAATGGTGCTAAGTGCTCTATCGGAGACCAACTACATCCTTCCGGTTTTATGGATCCATTGACGTATCGAATTATTGGAGAGGCCTATAAATATATAGAAGCCAAAGAAGAATGGATTTCTCATGTAAAAAGTGTTGCTGATATTGGTTTATTATCTTATGAATCCGTCAATTTGGTAAGTTCTACAAGTCAGGAGAGCTACTTTCCAATGGACATTGGCGCTAACCGTATATTACTTCAAGCCCATATGTTATATGATATTTTAGACACAGATGCTGATTTTAACAAGTATAAAGTACTGATTCTACCGGACACCATTCGTTTAAGTTCTAAACTAGCTAATAAAATTCAGGCTTATATCGCTCAAGGTGGCAAGGTTTTAGCCACTGGAGAATCCGGACTTGATTGGTCCGAAAATACTTTCGTACTAGATTTAGGGGTCAAATGGAATGGAAAAAGCCTTCATAGACCAAACTATTTCAAACCTGAAATGCCATTGAATAACTTCAATGACTCTTCTTTCATTTTTTATTGTGACGCTGAAAAGATTTCACTTACACGTGGCTATGCAAAAGCAAGAATGGAACAATCATACTTTAATCGCACAACCTTCCAATTTTGCTCTCACCAACATGCGCCTAATTCTGGAATTGATGATGGACCTGGCTTCGTTGTAACTGATAACAGCGTTTACATTCCTTGGAAAATTTTTACTGATTTTGCCAATTTGGGTAGTCTTCCACAACGCGAGATTATTATTTATGCCTTAAATTTACTCCTTGGAGAAGAAAAAACCATTAATACCAATCTCCCATCCCAAGGCATTATAACTATGATGAATCAAGCTCAAGAAAATCGTGACATTATTCATCTCCTTTATGCTTCACCATTACTTCGTGGTCATAGTGACTATACAGGTAAAAATATTGAAGTTATTGAAGATCTGATTCCTATTATAGATACAAAGCTTTCAGTAAAGGTACATCATCCGGTTAAAAAGGTATACCTTGCCCCTCAGATGACACCATTAAGTTATAGCCTTGAGAATGGACTATTAACCACAACAATTGATGCATTTACATGCCATCAAATGGTTATTATTGAATATTAAAAATCAAACTTTGGTAAAATAATGGGAGATGCCGGCAATCCGCTTTGATCATATAAAAGTTGGCCTGCCGGATTATTTTCATATGCATAACGGATTTCAATATACTGGATATTTGTATTTTCACTTATTATTGGTTTTTGTAATCGGACTGTCGTCCCTTGCACACTAGCTTCAAGCGGATATGAATGTCCTTTTGCATCAATAGCAACAAAACCGTCAATGGTCGTCTGACTGTCATCAAGCTTTAAACCATGCACATCCAATTCACAAATCCACTCTTGAGTTTTTGCATCTTCAGTTACTTGAATCCATTCTGGACTTTGACCATTCACTTTTGATTGATAAACCACATCTTCAAAGTAACGGGCTGAACGCTCTGCTAATAACTGTTTGTTCAAAGGATGCAAATCGTTGTGCTCACCGGCATCAATACCAACAATCAATCCTATGCTTTCTTCCCTAGCTACTTTACGTTGAGCTTCTCGCACCTCTGGCCATCCGGAATCCTGGGGATCCAAATCCACATCAAAGTTGACAAGTTGAATAAGAGCTATCGGAAGTTTCGGCTGATTAAACTGTTGGCGAAGATATTGCACATACGCTTTGAGATATCCTTCATATTTTTCCGGACGTTCTGTATTGGACTCCCCTTGGTACCACAAAAACCCTCTAATATTATATTGAAAACAAGGAGCTAACATTCCATTATGCAAAACTGTTGGCTTCCACGACATAAATTCTTTTGCCGGTTTAGGCTCTATTACTCCACCCAAATGATATTTCCAAGATTTTTTAAGTACAATCTTGGTCTCTTCGCATGTTAATGCGTATTCTTTATCCGGGGTGAACCATCCTTGGCCTTGAAAACTTTTGATCCGAAGAATAATCGTATTTTCCCCTTTTTTCAGAAGTCCTTGAGGTACTTCATAGCGCCTTGGCGGATACCTATACTCGGTTTGTCCGATTTGGATACCATTAATATAGGCTTCGTCAGCATCGACAATGGTACCTAAGTCCAGAAGCCATTGTTGCTTAACTTCTTCCTCCTCCATTTGTAGTGTTTTTGCAAACCAGGCCACACCTGTAAAATTTTTACCGAATAAATCTTTAAAAGCACATGGAATATCTGTATTCTTCCATTCTGAAAAATCTGTACGCAAATGCCACTTTTCACGATATCCTAGGTCCCCTTGATCTAGTCGTTTGTTCCATTCTTCTTCTTTGGCAACGTCTTCTTCTTGACACTTCAGACGAAGCACATCATCTTGATACTCTTCATAAAGCATTTGATCTTCTGCATCAATCAAATATTTGGGTAACCATGCCTGAATTGGACTTCCACCAATAGCTACTTGAATAAAGCCTAAGGGAATTCCTAACTTTTGATAGAGTCGTTCTAAAAAAAACACGCCGAGTGCAGATACAGACTGTATCGAGTCCACCGTAAATCCGGTCCATGTTCCACTCGTATGGTCCTTTTGAACTTCTGAAAAATTCGGATTCTCCTCTACCTTAAAGTAACGTAATTGTCTATTATTAAACCGTTTCCAGTCAATATCATAAAACCAATGTACACGAGAAATAGGCAGTTCCATATTTGATTGCCCCGACCCAATATAGACATCTCCAATATAGACATCTTCAAAACACATTTGACCATGGGCTTGGCTTTGGACGAGAAGTTCGTAGGGGCCACCGGCTTCAAGATAATCGAAGCTGATTAAGAAATCCCCTTGATTATCTGCCTCTATTTGATATTCCTGATTAATAAATTGAATGCTTATACAATCATGTGCTCTTGATTTTCCAGGTAATGTCGTTCCATTACCTCTTTGTAAAACCATTCCACTTGATACTAGACGCGGAAACCATATTTTTTCCATAGTTATCTCCTTATCCATTACTTTTTATATACATCGAATTTGATAACTTTAACTCCACTCAATTCTTCACTTCGAAGATCCGGTTGATAGCCTCCAAAGGATACTTGATAGGTTTCCTTTTCTATTTTAAAATGACCTTCTTCATTATATAATCCAAATGCTTCTATTGGCAAATGAATGGAAATTAATTGGCTCTGTCCCGGCTCAAGATAAACTTTCTCAAGTCCTTTCAGTTGGCAATTGGGTGCATCTGGAATCATTGACGATATATATACTTGCACCGCTTCGGAGCCTGGAAAATCACCGATATTTTTCACTTCACCCGTAACTGTAATGCCGTCTTGTCTTAATTCTTCGGATGACACATGAACATTCATATATTCAAACTTTGTATAAGACAGTCCATATCCAAATGGGTATAGGGGCTTTGTTTTCATATATCGATAGGTCCTATTCTTCATAGAATAATCAACAAACTCCGGCAGTTCTTCTGTTGATTGATAAAAAGTAACAGGTAAACGGCCTTCCGGTGATTTTTCACCAAAGAGAATATTTGCAATCGCTCTTCCTCCTTGCGCTCCCGGATACCACCCTTGTAGTATTGCCGAAACATGTTCTTGTGCATAATTAATAGCTAATGCGCTTCCAGATAGCAATACTAAAATAACTGGTTTTCCACTTTGGACAATTGTTTTTAAAATATCTTCTTGAATACCTGGTAAATCAAGGTTGCCTTTATCTCCACTGGCATATTGATTGCCTTGGTCGCCTTCTTCTCCTTCTAAACCTGAGTCAAGTCCTAAACAGGCAATCACCACGTCGCTCTCTGCACAGACTCCCCTAACTTCTGCTCGTCGGTCATTAAGTTCTCCTAATCCGCTAATACGTTCCTTATATAAATGGCATCCTTCTGAATAAAGAATACGTGCACGTTCTCCAACATAATCTTGGATTCCTTCTAAAATAGTAACATAGCGAGAAGCCGTTCCTTCATAGTTTCCTACAAGTGCTTTTCGGTTGTTTGCATTTGGCCCGATTACGCCAATTGTCCTTATCTTATCTAGCGCAAGTGGCAAAGTGCTATTGGTATTTTTTAACAAGACAAGGCTTTTTTCTGCTGCTCTTATATTAAGTTGGCGCATGAATTGGCTATCGACCTCTCCATATTTAATGGTATTAAATCCTGTCGCTTCTTCACTGTCAAATAATCCTAACTTCATCCGTGTTGTAAATAAACGGATCACGGCTTGATCAAGTGTGGATTCTTGAACCATTCCCTTTTTTACCGCATCTTCCAAGTAGAAGAACTGATTCCCACAGTTTAAATCACATCCGTTATTCATAGCCATGGCAACGGATTCTGTCGAATTATTCGTCACATGATGATGCTCATGAAAATCACGAATTGCCCAACAGTCTGAAACAACATGTCCTTCAAACCCCCATTCATCGCGTAAAATTTCTTGAAGCAATGTCTGGCTTCCACAACAAGGTTGACCATTCGTTCGGTTATATGCCCCCATGACCGCTTCGACTTTTCCTTCCTGAACGCAAGCCTTAAATGCCGGTAAATAGGTTTCATACATATCTTTTTTGCTTGCGATTGCATCAAAACTATGACGAATATCTTCCGGCCCACTATGGACGGCAAAATGCTTAGCACATGCCGCTGCTTTCATATGGTCTGTATCATGGCCTTGAATCCCCTGGACAAAGCGAACGCCTAGTCGTGAAGATAAGTATGGATCTTCACCAAACGTTTCATGTCCTCGTCCCCAACGTGGATCTCTAAATATATTTACATTCGGAGACCAAAATGTTAGACCTTTATATATGTCCCTATCATTAAATTCTTGTTGCATGTTGAATTTTGCCCGTCCTTCGGTAGAGATTGCATCAGCCACCTCTTCAATAAATGCCTCATCAAATGTAGCCGCTAAACCGATTGCCTGAGGAAAAACCGTGGCCACTCCTGCTCTTGCTACACCGTGTAAGGCTTCATTCCACCAATTATATGCTTTGATGCCTAATCGCTCAATGGCTGGCGCAGAGTGTAGTGTCTGTGAGACTTTCTCTTCAAGCGTCATCTGGACAACTAACTCTTTTGCTCGTTTGCGATATTCTAAGTTTTTATCTTTATTCCATGCCAATTCCATATTATTCTCCTTTTTGAACAAGCCTTTACGAATATAATAATTGCTCTATCTGCAAGGCTTTACACATCATCTCCCCCATGCTATACTCTTAACAACTTATAACTACGTTGAAACGAGGTAAAACACATGTTTAGAATTTGGGGAAAAATCATTAAAGACACGCGCTTTGTTGACGATCATGTCATATCGATTAGAAACACAGAACTATCAAAAATCCAAAAAATTCATGAAGCTATTGATGAATTTTGTAAACATTTTGATCTCGAGCGCCCCCATTGGTTTGATAAAAATACCAAGGAGTTAGCTATGTTTTCAAAGACGAGCTTTCACGATGATCAATTTATCGAGACCATTGACTTTGATTACTTTGAAATCGAAATCATAGAAGATGATGAGAAAAAAAAATAAATCTAAAATATTTGTCTACCATGTTCATCCGGAATCCCTGATTTGCGATAAAAATACGTATTAATCTGGTCTCTCCATTCTCTTGCGCTTTCTAGCTGTTCTTCAAGGCGATCAAGTATTCGTAAATAGACCTGCTGTTCTATCCGGCCTTGAAGCCTTTTAAATTCCCGAATCATTGTTTCAACCTCACTGACACCCTCAAAATGGGTGTCATAAATATGTTGAATCACTGTCTTACCTGTTTTTAGTTCATGTGTATATTTTAAGTGATGAAAGAATAGCACTAAGGGTTCAGGACAGGATTCTAGGTCCGCGTACATAGACGCATTGGGCTCCTTGTATTGACGTGTATATCCTGTACCTTGAGGTGTTCGGTCAACACCAATCCCTAAGTGGTCTGCACGATGATAAGTTCCCCAGCGAGAATATTCATATCCGTCAACATTAGGACCATAGTGATGGTTGGGTTCCACCATCCAGCCAATGCCTAATGGACTAGTATACTTTTCATAGGTTGAATGTGATTTCGTTAAAATATTCAAAAGAATATGTTCAACTTCAGGATCCAGACCAAAGGTCATTTGAATCCACTCTTTGGCTATGGCTTCTGCACTAAGGGATGTATTAAAACTCAAACGCCCAAAGCCATAGAGATTGGCTCCGGCCAAATCATGTCCCGTCCAATTGGTATCATTGCCTGTATTTACAACTGTTGCCATGCCACATAACTTTTGTCCGTAAGTTCTTCCACTGACAATATCTGAAACCTTGTCCTTATCTTTTCCGCAATAGGTCTTAAACTCAAGTATTTCCTTAAACATAGGAATTAGGTAACAGACATGACGCTGCTGCCCTGTATATTCTTGGGCAATCTGAACCTCAAGAATTTGTTGGGTATGCTCCATTACGCCGAATAATGGAGACACAGGTTCCCGAACTTGAAAATCCATAGGGCCATTTTTTATTTGCAGTACCACATTATCTAAAAACGCTCCATCAAGCGGTGCAAAATAATCATAGCCAGCTCGCGCTCGGTCTGTCGTATAGTCTCGCCAATCTTGTTGACAATTATAGACAAAGCACCGCCATATAATGGTTCCACCATAAGGTTTAATGGCTCTAGCTAATAGATTTGCACCTTCTGCTTGATTGCGTCCATAAGTAAATGGTCCTGGACGACCTTCAGAATCTGCCTTCACAAGAAAACCGCTTAAGTGAGGCAAATGCGTATATACCTCTTGCATCTTTTGATCCCACCATGCAATCACTTCAGCATCAAGGGGATCTGCTGAATCTAGTCCCCCTAAATCAATGGGAGCTGCATAGTTGAGGCTAAGATAAAGTGTAATTCCATAGTCTGCAAAAACTTCACTAAGCACTTGTAAATATTTATAATACCTGGAACTGATCAATTCAGTTGCAGAATCTTTGACATTCACATTATTAATAACTGTTGCATTAATACCTATAGAGGCGATGAGTTTTGCATACATGTGTGTACGATCATTGATACATAATTCATGATTTTTAAAGAAAAAGGATTTTCCTGAATATCCGCGTTCAATACTGCCATCCATGTTGTCCCAATGATTCAACATTCGCAAGGGATTATCTGGTGTTTCCATGATATCTATATCTTTCAAATGAATGGCCTGTTGCAAACGACGAATTAAATCGAATACCCCATAGAGTATACCACGTCCATTGTTTGCTTCTACAGTTATTAATCCGTCTTTTTCACATAAGCGATAAGCATCCGGTTTCTCCATCAAATGATTCCTTCTTAAGACAATCCCTTCTATGCATTCATCCACAGTTTTCTGTGTTTTTTCAGAGATATCCACAGTGATATGGAGAATATCCCCGATAGCCTCTTGAAGCTCCTTGGCAGCTGTTCGGATTACACGATTTTCCTGATACTTGTCATCACTTATGCAAACATAAATGCTTTGCCCACATAAGATACGATTAATCAATTGACTTTTTTCATTTTTCTTATAATTTAACCACATTTTTTCAAAGCTCATCGTTCACCTCTTCTAGCTATATTATTTAATATATGAAAATCTGTATCTTTTAATTGTTTAGTTGTATTGTTTCTCCTATAAATGTATTGTTTTTCTTAATAAAAACATATCATAGGATAAATGCATTGTCAATCCTATTATTATATCTTTGATTATTGCCTTTTTATATTTCCAGTTGTATAATTGAGTTTATGACGTTATAGGGCAAGGAGGATTTGATGAAACAAGTACCCAAATATAAAAAAATTGTCCATTGGACATTGGAACAACTTGTATCCGGATCTATTATTCCAGGAGATAAATTTAGTTCTGAAAACGCATTATGTCAACAATTTAACGTATCTCGCCAAACGGTTAGACGTGCTTTAGAAGAACTTGAAAGCAATGGCTATATCACGCGAATTAAAGGGAGTGGTACATATATTTCTAAATCACCGCCCCATAATTCAACACAAGTTAAATCCAAAGGGGATTCTTCAAAATCTATAGGAATCATAACAACCTATTTGGATGCATATATTTTCCCCTCAATTATGCAAGCTATTGAAAGCGAGTTATCACAGGAGGGTTATACCGTACAAGTGGCTTCAACACACAATACTGTTGAAGGAGAACGCCGTGCTTTACAATCCATGCTAGATAATCGCTTAGACGGTCTCATCGTATGGCCGACGAAAAGTGGACTTCCTTGTTTAAACCTTCAATATTATGCGCAACTCATTAACAAGGGTTTACCGATTATTTTTGTCGACTCATTTTATCCTGAACTTTCCGGAACTTATGTTGCTATAGATGATATTTCTGTTGGACGCTTAGCTACATCACATTTGATTCAAAGCGGTCACAAAAAAATACTAGGCATCTTTCCTCATGGAGACCGTCAGGGTCAGCTTCGATATAAGGGCTATTGCATGGCAATGAATGAAGCCGGTATCCCACTTATTGATACGCATGTCCATTGGTACTCAAAAGAAGATGTTGAAGAAGAATTATCACGCAAATCTCTCTGGCAAAATATAGCAGGTTCTACAGCTGCTTTTTGTTTTAATGATAGCCTAGCTCTTATGCTAATGGACCAGTTGGATCAACGCGATATATTTGTTCCTACTGCATTTTCTGTGATCGGTGTTGATAATACAATGATGGGAAAGCGTAGCGGATTAACCAGCATTGTCCATCCTTCTGAAGAACTCGGGCACACTGTCGCTCATCAACTCATTTCCATGATTGAAGGAAATGAAACTCAAAACGTTCTATTCCCACCTAAATTGATTCAAAGAAAAACAGTACGGCAATTTTCTCAAAATAAAAGCTGATATATCGCAACTAAATGCGTTTATATCAGCTTTTATTTTTATATATAATTCATGGTTATGTTAACTAAATAATATATTTATCTTTTTTCTCAGGACGAGAATCTAGTTCTTTTTTCTTCTCTTCATATCCCGGACGACCAAACATTGCATAAGTTGCATTCTTTCCTTCTTCAACACCCGGTTGATCAAAGGCGTTGATGTTCATAAGCTCACCTGCAAAACCTGTCGCAACTTCAAATAAGTATAGAATTTGACCGACAGTAAATTCATTAATCTCAGGTATGGTTAATGTCATGTTCGTCTGACCGGCTTTGAATAAGGCATATTCTGTTGCCATTTGTTCTGTCTGAATCAACTTATTATGTGTCGCTCCGCCTAAAAATCCAAGATTAGGAACATCGCCGTAAATCTCAGGAATTGTAATTTCATTACGGTATTTATCAACACCCATAAATAGGACAACTTTGTCATGAGGGCCTTCTGCATAAAGTTGAACTTGTGAATGCTGGTCAGTCGCTCCTAGCGCTTTTACCGGCGTTTGACCGACATTAACCACATTGCCATCAAGATCATATTTTTTTCCTAAAGATTCAGCCCATAACTGTGCATACCAATCAGCAATAAATTTCAGTCCGTCGGCATAAGCCATAACAATTGAGATATTCTTGCCTTGTTGCATGGAAATGTATTGTAATAATCCGTACATATGTGCAGGGTTTTTGAATGTATTATCCATCTTACAGATTTCATCCATGTAGGCTGCACCCTCTAGTAAAGTCTTGATATCGATACCACACATTGCTGCTGGGAGCAAACCAACAGGTGTTAACTCTGAAAATCTTCCGCCCACGCCTGCTGGGATGATATAGCTTTTAAGGCCTTCTTCGTCAGCTATTGGACGTAGTGTTCCTTTTGACGCATCTGTTGTTGCAACCACATGTTTTTTAACAGCGTCTTTACCAAGCTCTTGTTCAAGTTTTTCTTTAATAATCATAAATTGAGACATTGTCTCACTGGTTCCGCCTGATTTGGAAATGACATTAAAAAGAGATGTCTCTAAGTCAATAACATCAAACAATGCGATGAGTTTTTCAGGATCCACATTATCGACAACATATAGCTTTGGATAACCTTTACGCTTGTCTTTTGACAACTCATTCCAGTGAGGATGATTAATGGCTTGCTGAACAGCAATCGGTCCTAAGGCCGATCCACCAATACCTAATACGACAAAAGATTCAACCCAATCTTTATTTTCTTCAACATATCCAACAATATCTTCAACAATCTCATCTTGGTTATAAGGTAAATCTCTCCAGTCCATACCACCGTTTGCACGTTTTTCAACCATGGCTTTTTCAGCCGCTTCAATTTTTCCTTCGAGTATTGCGAAGTCTTCTTCACTGATACCGTGCTCACCGATTAAGTTAGCCATCATATTGTTAAAATCTAGACGTAACTTCATTGCTTCTTTATTCATTACTAATTCCTCCTATAAACTCTAAGCTCTCTTTGCTCTATTCCCTATGATTATATATAAAATTAACCTTGGTGTAAAGGATTAGACACGAATTCTCTCTTATTCCAGCTCATATAGACTACCAAATCGATAACCTTCATCTTTCATCGACTTTAATATGTCATCTAAGGCTTGTGTATTCGATTCCGAAACAGCGTGTAAGAGAATAATTGCTCCATTATGATAGTTATCCATGACGTGGTTATAAGCAACATCTTTTCCCGGTTGATTATTCACATCCCAATCTGCATAGGCCATACTCCAAAAAATATTTCGGTAGCCTAATTTTCGCACAAGGTACAGGGTTCGCTCACTATATTTTCCACTTGGTGGCCTAAAAAACGGATCCAAATCTTGTCCTGTCACTTCTTTAAAACGATCATTGGTCGTTTTCAATTCATCATAGACTTCATCATGTGTCAATGTTGGAAATTCCGGGTGTGAATTTGAGTGATTGGCAACAATATGCCCTTCATTGACCATGCGTTGGATTAATTCCGGTTCTTTATCAATAAAATATTTGGTTACAAAGAATGCCGCTTGAACCTTATTTTCCTGCAAAACATCTAAAATCGTTGGTGTGAATCCATATTCATAACCTTCATCAAACGTCAGATAGACAACCTTCTCATCCGCAGCATCTTCATTAATAAAATACGTTCCATAACGTTCTATATCCACGTCATAATAACCGGTTACCGGATTATGTTCACTATTTCTACGAAATGACCAACTGGTACTTGTATTATCTAACTGATTGGGATCTAGCTCCAAATCATATGCATCTTCTACACCAAACTGATTGGCAAAAATCACCGTGCTTTCCTGAATGTCCTTCTCTGCTTCGTCGTCTTCGTCCATCATTTCATTTTCCGACGGTTTGTTTTCTATCGGCTCAGTAATTGGAGTCTCTTCCAAGTCCTCTTGTCCCGGTGCCGGTGCAACCTCCACACGAATTTCCGTCTCTTGTGTCGTTGTCTTATCCTCTAAATGCGAATCTACTGTATATAACTCACCACCGCATGCGGTTAAAAATAGGGCTAATAAACTGCTGATTATACTAAGATGCAGAATTTTCTTTAATTTCATGATAGGTCATCCTTCCTTTTTTTGTCTGTCCATTCCGATTCACCAGATTAATACTAATCGTCATAAGAATAAGACTTATGACAACAAATACTGATAAGCTCTCTTCTGGAAATATAGCTGAAGAAATAATAGACCCGAAGACCGGAATTAAAAAAATATATATTGTTACTGATGATGCATTGTATTTATGAATAAGTCCATACCAAACCACAAAAGCAATGGCCGATAAGAACGCTGAATAAATCAACAAAAGTAGGGCTTGCACATTAAACACAAGGTTAAATCCGCCGGCTCCAACAAGTCCAATCCCTAATAATATAATGGATCCGAAGACCATTTGGTACATGTTCAGCATGACTGACGACATAGTCTGCATTGCACGTTTCCCATATAGAACTGCAAAGCCATAGGCTAAGGAAGCTAGTATAAGCGACCCTTCACCCATAAGTGAAACATCTAGATTTAAGCCACCACCAACAGCACTTTCAATATTTGCGAGAATAATCCCTGCAAATCCAATGATAAGACCCATGATTTTGTTCATATTAATTCTATCATCCTGAGTCAATAAGTGGGCTAATATGACAACAATCAAGGGTTTTGATGTATCAATCAGCACCCCTTTGATTGCTCCTGTGTTCCCCACTCCGATATAAAAAAACATATATTGTAAGCTTGTATTTAATAATCCAAAAATCAAGACTGTTTTCCATTGGGAGCCTTTTAAGCCTTTTATTTTTTTCTCTTTTATCAGAATATATACGCCAATAAGTACTCCGGCCAATAAAAAACGTATTCCGGCTAAGACAAACCGATTAAAAATGTCATCTGCCGGAATATTTAATAGATTATAGCTTATTTTTAGGGTTGGTATCGCGGTCGCCCATAAAAAGCAACTGAATGCCGCTGGCAAAATTAAGGCCATTTGTTTTAGAATCTTTTCTTTATTCATAGGAACTCCTATTCAAACACAAGCGTTTTCAATTGCTCATAAGCATGACTAATCTCTGAAAAGCGTTTATTTGCATATTCAATATACTCATCAGGCATCCCTTCCGACATCACTTTATCCGGGTGATATTCTTTTGCCATCTTACGATATGCTTTCTTAATCATACCTTCATCCGCATTTTTAGGGACACCTAAGACTTTTGTATATTTTTCAACAAGTCCATCTTTTGACATGCCTTGATTATATCCATTATATGTTGACGATCCGGCTCTTGAATACGTAGAACCCGCACCAGACATCCGGCCGACAATATAGCGTTTAATACTTTCATATTCATAAGGTGATAATCCAAGATCAAAAGTTATTCGACTCACAAGTTGGTCTTCTTTTTCGGATATCGCTCCATTTTTAACTGCCACCATGACCAGCAAATAACTAATCGACATAATAAAATCCCGTTGGTGATGATAACTTCTTAAAATACGTA
>CAZLXW010000080.1:0-14218 GCA_964563505.1 uncultured Eubacteriales bacterium | reverse complement strand
TCTTTGGATGGGGTATTTTTTTGAGTCATCGGATATATCTATAATAGTTATCGGACGCTATCAACACCCCACTTAAAGTCACTAAAAACCATTAAGGATGCTCAACTGCCTCAACTCTATTCCCGCTTCACTAGATATATGCTTCTCTATCGTTGATGTTCCTTCCAACGTAAGTTTACTTACTTCCCAAATATAATTACCACTCTTCAATGCATTACGAATAAAAGTATTTGAAAAATGAGTTGGCGTGTATCCCGTACCACATACCCTTTCACATAATTGCTTTAACACTGTACTAAAATAATTCTCACTTTTATCTGTAATTCTTACAGATTTAACACCTTCATTTACTGATAAGAACTCATAAATAATTAACTGTAGCTCTGCTTTAATAGGTAATATGACTTCCTCTTCTGCTTTCCACACTTTCAATTTATATAAACCATCAACATATTGGAAATCATCAGAGTGCACATTGTAGATGAACTTCCGACTTAACCCTGTAAACAAAAACAAGCCTATTGTCAAACGTTCACGTACATCCTTTTCACGATTATAGATATAATTTGTCAGACTTGCGTAATCTTCATCTGATATATAAACTTGTGCCTCAGGAATAACTACTGGCTTAGTAACATCTAGCATAAAATGAGTTGTTAAACTTCTTCGGTATGTGTAAAGAAAAAATCTCTTCAAAGCATAATAAACATTGAGCTTTTCAGAATCACTTGACACAACCGATTCAAGATGTGCATCAACATCAAAATAAGTTAGTGCATTAAGTGGACGCAATCGATTCGCATCGCTATCCATATATTCAATAAAGAAGTTCTTTATTCTACCTATATAGAAACTACGATTTTTTGGTGGAATAATATATTCTTCGATCATCTCATTAATTAGAACTACTACATCATCAATATATTCATACATAATAACCTCCTCAAAGCCAAGTTGATAGTGTCCGATAACTCCTTTGTTTACGCATGTCGTTAATATGACACTATTTGTGATTTAATACGCATGTCGCCAATAATCGCATTATCTCTTATTGTACAAATGCTTACATTTTTCATTCTATCAACAATATCCAAACATGCAAATAAAACCAATAAGCGTTAACCGATTTTGGTTGAATGTTTGGATATTTATTCTATTGTTCATATTCTGAACTTGTTTTGTTATTGAAGTGTCTCCCCTATATTGAGCCATTTTCTCTATTAAGAGTAACATCATTAGTTCTCCCATCAATTTTTATAACCTCATTACTTAATAGTATAGTAGATTTTTTATCAAGTCAAGATGCAAAATTACATATCTTCAAATTATATGTGTGAATAATTAAGCTCTTCAATTAGTTTGTTCATTTCGTTGCTTTCTTTTTTTTGCGCTTCAATGATTGCATCGGCTAATTCTCGACCCCTTGGATCATATGAGAAAGAGCATTAGCACTTAATAATGAACTTCTTTGTCATTCCAATATGCCTCTAAGCATTTTTATTTTTTCCGGAAGTATTTCTGGCACTTCAACAATTTCAAGCAATAAATCAAATTATTCTACTCGGATTTTCCATCAAGTGATTTCCGACCGCCAATGAAAATCATGAATTACTAATGCTTTCAATATATTCAAGTGCCTTGTCATAGGGGTTTATTGGATGATCCCATATTTGATGACCAACACCTTCCAATTCTATAAACTCATATTCCTTCCCATATTTATCCATTTGGTCAATAAACTCATATACTTGAGCTATTGGACAATGCTCAATATCTTCTTTTCCGTGGATCATTAATAAGGGTATGTCAATTTCATTCGCCCACATGGTAGCAGAGCGTTTTATATATCCTTCAAGATTTTCTTCTGGCGTTCCCAAGCCGACAGTGTTCTCGAAAAAGTTACTCGCTCTTTCATAATAATAATAGTTAAATAGCATTGAATATAGTCCTGATAAAATCGCGCCGCCTCTTACACCTTCAACATGTTCTCTTGCCGTTAATAGAGCCATAAGGCCACCTCGAGAGTTGCCAATCAAATATATATCATCAGCATCAACATAATCTAGTCCTTTAGCCATTTCAATCATGTTTATCACGTCGTTAAGGTCTCCACCACCTAGCTCATCCTTACCGATTGTTCCCCCTCTATATTGAGGCGAAATCACTACATAGCCTTTTCTGGCAATTTCTGAGTAGGCATTATCTCCAGTGATTGTTTCACGCCAATATTCATTTCCATATCCACCACGCAATATTACAATAAGTGGAAGTTCAGTCTTTTCATCGGCTGGTCTGGTCATAAATCCGAACACTTCTAATCCATCACTCATATAGGTTATTTTTGACATAATAATATCATCATGTTCCCTTCCTCCATCGATCAGTTGCTCATCAACTATTTTGCCGTCATCAAGATGACCCTCCTCTTCTGAACATTTTACGATATCACTTGTATCTTTAACAAACCCATTAAAAATTTTGTCGTCTTCAATATAAATATCCCAGTAATCAATAAAATTATATTCTTTACCATCTGAACTAATCAGTGTATAAGATATTTTATACTGCTTTGTAGACAGAATTTCGGTGTTCTGTATTTTATCCACCAAATAGATTTCCAAATCCGCATAATCTACAATATCCAGCTCTTTGAAAATCATAGTATAGTGCTGGAACTCACCATTGTAAAAAATATGATCATCTATTTTTGAAACCACGCTCAACCGGTTTAGTTTTTTTTGAAAATACTCCTTAAACTTAAAAAAATTCATGTCTTCATCTAAATCATTGAGTTCTAATATTGCTTCAAAAAAAACTCTATCATCCTTTGTCTTTTCACAACTGCAAAAAGACAATACTATAATTAAAATAAGAATTAGTAGTGATATACTTCTCTTTAGATATCTCATGGTTTCTCCTTAATCGTTGCCGGTGGTGTGCCTTCTATTATTGATGATGCGGATGTTATGATGGCCGCTATTGATGCTCAATCTTTATAGTAAATTATATTCGTATTCAATAATCGATTCCCCGTTTGATCCAATTTTTTCAATTAATATCTTATCTACAATTGTCGTAAATAAATCACTAATTTCCTTTGTTGCATTTATTGCTTTATCATATTCATTTTCTTCATCAATACATCCAACTGTTAAATGTGGCATATAGGGTAATTCTTTCTTGTAATATGACTCTAAAATGCCAGCATATAGCCTATCGTGTATTCGCTTTATCTCATCGGTACCTTCAGTAACTGTTAGGAAAAGATAATTTCCTCCAGCTTGGTTCGGTACTATATGATTCATCACCAAGTTAAATGTCTTAACCCCTTCTAAAACATTCTTCATGTGTTCCTTTAATTCTTCTAATCCATATCCACTTTCAAATGGAAACACAAGCGTAATATGTGGCTGAAATAAATCTACTAAAGGATCATATGCATTTCTGATATTATCTATGATAGCAAATTCTCTATTCATGCTTCCAGTCAACACAATAGCTAACCTTTGTACAAGGTGTATTCTTCTCTAATCTCTTTGCATCTATTGGTGCTGCCAGTTGCCTTACTCTATCCTTGGTTTCATCTAAGAAAGTATTGATATACTGCGGAATCCCACCAGTTACTCCGTAAGCTAACAATTTCTTCTCCAGGGAAAATGAATGAAAATAATCGGCCACATCATAATAATCAAGTGGTTCAATTTTAAACTGTGCTGTTCTTCTACCGTATAGAGGACTTTTATACCCCAGTACCTGATTTTCCATAAAGCTCATAATTAGATTGCACCAATAAGCCAAAGGTTTGTCAATTGCGATTGTCTTTTTCCCACTATATATAACTGGCTACATCCCCTAATGAATTAATAATTATTACTTCACCTTCTTTTTTCCCTACCCCTATACTAAACGTCTTTATTCCTAATCGCTCTCCTAGTTCAACATCACATAAGGAATCGCCTACAATAAAACAATCCTTTAAATCTATTTCAGGATATTTCTCTAATGACTTTTTTACTAAACCATCTTTTGGTTTCATGCAGCTACAATTTAATTCTCTAGAATGAGGGCAATAAAAAATATCTAATATTTCAATTCCATTATCTTTTATTCTTTTTATGAATTTATCCGTAAAATCTTGATATTGTTCTATTGAAATAATTTTTTCATCTATTAAATACTGATTTGTTAAAATAATAATTTCATAACCTTTCCGTTTTATGTTTTCAAGTGCTTCTATTGAACCAACTAAGAAAATTGGCTCTGTTTTATTTCTCCACAGCTCGTCCTCATAATCTTCTATAATTGTTCCATCCCTATCCAAAAATGCTACCCTCAAAAAATCACCCCTAATCCTACAATTTTGGCAAAAACCTTTTAGACGATGTATGACTTTTTGCACATCCACTCTTCTTTTAATAAACCATATTTTATCTCGTCATCCCATTGACCATTTTTGTATCTTACCTTCTTAAACACGCCTTCTTTTGTCATACCTAGTTTTAGCATTATATTTTCTGAATTTCTATTGTTAGAATTACAGCTGGCAATAACCTTATGTATATTAAAATTACTAAAAAGATAATCAATTAAAGCCTTTCCCATTTCTGTCCCCAATCCTTGTCCCCAATACTCTGGTTTTATAAAATATCCAATTTCAAATATTCCGCCTTTCTCATGATTTATGTCAACAGAATAATCAACTATTCCTATTGCAACATTTGTTTCTCTAAAAATCGCAACATATTGAGTGCCTTTATTCTGATCTCTCTGGTTTTGTAATACCTCCGTGAAGACTTCAATTGAATCTTCTCGAGATTTGAGTCTATCTAAGTACGCATATTTCATTACATCTTCATTAGAATATAGCGCATAAAATATGTCAAAATCTGTTTCATCTAGTTTTCTATATATTAATCTTGTACTTTCAAACATAAAAATCCTCCTCAGTCCGGAGATATTACTTTTGAGTAGAAAAGAGCTTTCGAACAGTATGTTTACCATACTTTGAAGCAACCATATCTCTGGTTAGAACAGTCAAGAAAAATTCTACCGGACCGTAGATGGTTTGTTTTGTCATCAAGACCACGAGTTTTTCTATGACACGAACCATGACTAGGGGTATTTTTGTTATTTTTACTGGTTTCTCCAATACATCAAAAGCAATTTCGGCAAGTTCTCTTTGTGTAAGTATCTCCGGCCCACCTACTTCATATGTTCCCGGAGCTCCCGTTAACTTTTCAACGCAAAAGTCTGCAAGATCTGCTCCATGAATCGGATTAGCTTTGAATTGGCCCTGACCGAATACATAAACTCTTCCTTTTTTTGCCATTTTATAAAATTCATAGATATCACTAAAAAACCCACTAGGACGAATAATATAAGCCTTTAATTTTGTCGATAATAAGGCATCAACAAATCTTTCTTTGGCTTCCATGATTTTTAATTCACGTAAGTGCTCTCCATTAAGTGCGGCTATATACATAAACGACTTTACTCCTGCATCTATCGCTTCATCCAATAGATTTTTATTGCATTGATAGTCAACATCCATATAGGTCATATCGTCTTTTTGCTTGGTAATTCCTACGGATGAGACTACCAAATCGGCATCTTTCATAATACCCTGAAGCTCTGTAGGATTGCTAACATCGGCTATGACGAGTTCATCAATATATGCCTTAAGATGGGCAATACGTTTTTTGCTTCGCGATATTGCCACCACTTCATATCCAGCTTCTTTTAACTTTTTAATCATGTATCCTCCAAAATATCCGGTACCCCCGGCAATAACGACGCGTTTCATGACAACCTCCTTTTATGCTTTTATCCTTTTGGTAATTGCTCATAATGGGGATATTGTTCAAGACCTTCATCCCAGTTGGCTTTATCCTTTATAAATATGTGTCCGCTTGGCTTAATATATATTTCAGAATCCAAACTTCCTGCCGGAACAACCAATAGTTTTCCATTCATTTGAATATTCGGTAAGGCTGAACCACATTGGGAACAGAAGCTTTTAATGTGCCCGGAATTATTGTGGTTATAACTTTTAATCGCCTTTTCTCCTTTTAACCATTTGATGTTTGCATTTGTCGAAAACAAATTGGCGGCATGGGCCGAGCCTGTATCCTTACGGCAGGATTTACAATGGCATAAAAAGAAATCTTCAAAACTTCCACTGATTTCATATTCAACTGTTTTACAAAGACATGAACCTAAATATTTCATTTTCCTCTCCTATTTCTAATCATTACCATATGTAATGGTAAAAATTCATGATTCTCAACTTCTATAAGTTGACGTCCTAAATATTTTTCTATTCTTTGTAACAGCTCTACTTCGTGTGGCGAACAAAAACTTATAGCCTCTCCAAACATACCAGCACGTCCAGTTCGACCTATTCTATGTATATATGTTTCTGGCACTTGTGGTAGATCCATATTAATAACATTGGTTAAATCATGAATATCTAGACCTCTAGCAGCGATATCTGTTGCCACTAGAATGCGAATTCTCTTTGTTTTGAACAATTCTAGAGCATCTTGTCTTGCTTGCTGTGTTCTACCTCCATGAATTACTTTTGTCCTAATATGAGCTTTTTGAATAACTTTTGAAACTTGATCTGCTCTTCTTTGTGTTTTCGTAAATATTAAAACGGATTCCAATGATTCATCTTTTAATAGTTTAAGAAGAAGTGCTGTTTTATATGATTCCTCAACAAAATAGAGATTTTCACGAATTTTGATTATTTCTCTTTCACTTATGTTGATATTAAGTTTTACCGGAGCCTTTAATATACCATCCACTAACCCAGTGACATCTTTGGACATTGTTGCTGAAAAAAGTATGCTTTGTCGTTTTTTAGGTAACCAAGATATTATCTTTTTGACGTCTTTACCCATTCCTAAATCCAACATCCTGTCTGCTTCATCTAATACGAATATATCTATATGACTAAGATCTAAAAACTTATGTTCAATTAAGTCAATTAAACGACCAGGTGTTGCAATCAGGATATCCGGTTCTCTTCTGATTGCATTGATTTGGCGTTTTTGTGAAACACCACCATATATAACTGCCATTTGTACATCTAAATACTTGCCATATATTTGAAAGCTTTTTTCAATCTGAATAGCTAGTTCTCTTGTTGGTGCTAGAATCAAAGCTCTTATTGGTATCTTTTGGCCAGCTAACCTTCCTTCGCAAGCAAGCTTTTCTAATATGGGTAAAGCAAAAGCTGCTGTTTTACCAGTACCAGTTGCAGCACAAGCCATCAAATCCTTACCTTCCAACAATAAAGGAATTGCCATTTGTTGGATAGGTGTTGGTTGCTCATAGTGCTGTTCCTGTAATACTTTTTGTATTTTTTGATTTAAATGAAACGCCTTAAATAACATTTATCCATTAACTCCCCATAAACTTATAAATTCTTGATTCGCTTCCCCAAGGGTGATAACCTGTTCCTATATACTCGAATCCATACCTCTCATAATATCCTATATGATCTGTACATAAATATAAATTTTCAAATCCTCCTGCTTTTGCATCTCGTTTTGCTTTATCCAATAACATCTTGCCATATTCATTTCCTCTATAGTTCTCTTCAATATACAAAGCACACAACCATGGGTATAAATCCATTCTACTGATAAAATCGTTCGTTATTAACCCGGCACCACCAATTATATTTCCTGATTCTTCAAGGATATACCAATGGGGCAATGGGCTACTTGTTGTTAAGCAGCTCTCAATGCAATCTTCGTATACTTTCATACTGGATTCACTCGCCCATTTACTTTGAAAATATTTAATCGTTCTATCTTTATATACTGGGTTTTCTCTTACTGAAATCAATTCCATTGTATGTTTCTCCTTTTGTCAATAAATTTGATAATTCTATTTTACTACAATTTTTTTAAAATAGACACTCTTAGAGGTTTTATTAAGAAAATTATGTTATAGTTATATTCTAAAGATTGTCACATATTAACACTAAAATAAAATAAAAAGAGGCACGCTAATGATTAAGCACATAATTTTTGATTTTGATGGAACGATTGTAGATTCACTGGATTTATCCTTCTATATTTATAACGAACTTGCTGCTAAGTTCAACTATAAACCCATAACTCTTGAAGATATGCATGTATTAAAAAATGCACCGCTTAAGGAACGTTTTAAAGCAGTGGGTTTGCCACTCTACAAGATTCCGAAGATGACATTTGAAGTCATGACTTTGTACAATGATGGTATTAAGCATCTCAAAGCATTTGATGGAATTAATGAGTTGCTAGCTAACTTGAAAAATACAGGTTTAAACTTATCGGTACTTTCTTCAAACTCAGTTAATAATATTACTGATTTTTTTGAGAACAATAGTATTGTCGGTTTTGATCACATTATCTCATCCAACAATATCTTCGGTAAACATAAAACATTAAAAAAATTTATGAAACATAATAATTTAAGGCCAGATGAGATTATCTATGTCGGAGATGAACTTCGGGATGTTGAGGCTTGTAAAAAATTGGCAGTGAAAGTCATTGCTGTTCTTTGGGGATTTGATCCAAAAAATCTTTTACAAACAGGTAAGCCTGATTATTTTGCTACAGAGCCAGAAGATATATATGATTTTGTAACAAGCTTTTAATTCATTAGCGAATAGATTCCAAATATTGTATATAAAGTGAACAAATGTTATAATTGTACCATGATAACTAGCAAGTTTTTATAGTTTATAGGAAGGAGTCATTATGAAAAAAATAGCTGTATTATTGGAAAACTTATTTGATGAAAAAGAACTCATTTACCCCTATTATAGACTTTTAGAAGAAGGTTATGAGGTTGATTTAATTGGGACAAAAAAGAAAGCGGATTACGTCTCTAAATCAGGTTTAACGCAGACAAGTACCCATTCTTCAGATGAAATATCATCGAAAGATTATGATGCTGTATTTATTCCTGGTGGTTTTTCGCCCGATTATATGCGACGATGTCAGGCGACCGTTAATTTTGTCAAAGATATGGATAAAGAATCGAAGTTAATAGCAGCGGTTTGTCATGGACCATGGATGATTGCTTCTTGTTGTAATATAGAAGATAAAAAAATAACCTCATTTCATTCCATAAAAGATGATTTGGTCAATGCCGGAGGGATCTATGTTGACGAAGAAGTTGTTCAAGATGGACATATTATAACTTCAAGAAATCCCAACGATTTACCTGCCTTATTAAAGGCTATTATTAAGTATCTTAATTGATACTATATTTACTAAAAACTGATCCATCTTGTTTTTTGAGGGATGGATCAGTTTTTTTTGTGAATTATGATTTATATTCAAAGTATTATTTGTTCTTCTCGACATAAAGATTAAATGCTTTAATACCAGCTTTCATAAAGTTTGCAAAAAGTATGGCCAGATAAACCCCTATACCGATAAAACCTAAGTACAGAACAACAACAAGTATAGGCATAAATGAAAATGGAAATCCAATACCGTTCATATGTTTTCCTCCTTCCTCTCTCTTTTTTTAAAATGTTATTATGTTTTGAGTTTGTTATTTGTCATAATATGTTTACCCTTTTCTTCAAAATTGCACCATACGGATGGCTTTCATCCTTGAATCCGATGATGTCAATTTCTGACTCTCCCACAATACGCTCAAAGTCATGTTGAATCTCACGGATTGTTTGTTCCATTTGCAGCTCATATTCGGCCATGATGCTAAATAGCCGTTTATACAACTCTCTTCTGTCACTCCCATCAAAGCCCTCCTGTATATTACCTATATCCGAATAATCACTCTTGTACTATTATACTAGAGTGATTATTTTGTGTAACTAACCTGATTTTTTCACATTGACTATAACCAATAATAATATTATTACTATTGACCTTATTAATTTGTCTTGAGATTCACTTAATCTTTTTCCAAATACTAAACTTAAAATTAAAAGTATACAAGGAACTATTATAAAATAATCAATCATAAATAAGTAACTCCTATCTCTTATTATGTATCTTCTTACATTTTTTTCTTTTTTACTAATTTTATCCAAGCATGCAAACAAAACCAACAACCTTTCTCTGGTTTTGGTCTGATATTTTTGCATTTATTCTATTGTTCATATTTTGAACTTTAATTATTATTGAAGTGTCTCCCCTATATTGAGCCACTTTCTCTATATCGAGTAGCATCTTTTTTCTCCCATCATTTTTTATATCCTCATCACTTAATGCTTGATCTAGGACCCCACTTTTTTACAATCACTACAGCAGCAAAAATCTCATGAGTAGCGCCATAATTTTTATTAAACCTTATTCATACGCCTTTAAAACAGCTTAATAATATCTGTAGAATCACAACTTTGTTCAATGGAATTTTGTTATAGAATCATTTCATAATCAAGATAATCACCTGAAAAATCAGTTTCCGTTTCATTTTTTCTCCTTTGACAAAGCTTAAAACCTACACTTTCATAATTATGCGGCGCAATTAGATTACTATTTGTACCAACAATTATTTTTTGAAGCTCATCATACTGTCGAATTCTATCAATTGCCTCTTGAAGTTGTCTTTTACCATATCCATTCCCTTTATACTTTGATGCAATACAATTATGACCTAATCTTACATATTCAGGCATATTTCTTGGATCCCATGATATATGACCAATAGGTTCACCATTTAATACAGTGATAAAACCATATTTATCTGCAATATTCAAATTATCAAAGAAAAAATCATCAAACTCTAACCAATCCTTTTCAAAACATGATTTCCATCTATGGTCAAATGCATATCCGTCTACTAATAATCGATATAATATACCTCTGTCAAAAGAACTTATTTTTTCAAATATTAAACTCAATTTATTCCCCCCATCTTATCACTTCCTGACACGCTTGCTGAACGAAGAATTAACATAGCGAAGCTTGCTTTTTTCCTCAGGCAAAAAACAATCCTTAAAACGGCTGCTAAAAATAGTAAATCACTAATGTTCCTAAATTTATCCTATAGTAACCAAATATTTAAAATCATTCTTCTTAACATAATTTGTTACTGTTAATTAATTCAGTGTTATGGATTTTTTAGATTGGATTGACTGTAATGTTTACCGTTGCTACTGCTATACCTCCATTGCCATCACTTATTTCATACATGAAACTATCTGATCCATTGTAATTAGCATTAGGTGTATATCTTAAGCTATCACCTTCTTGTGCAACTGTTCCGTTTGTGCCCTGGGTAAATCCTGTAATACTTAGGGTATCTCCATCTATATCCGTATCATTTACAAGTACATCAATCAGAACAGTACTATCTTCGTTTACTGTTACTGAATCATCTATTGCTACCGGTACATCGTTTACTGGATTGACTGTAATGTTCACCGTTGCTACTGCTATACCTCCATTGCCATCACTTATTTCATACATGAAACTATCTGATCCATTGTAATTAGCATTAGGTGTATATCTTAAGCTATCACCTTCTTGTGCAACTGTTCCGTTTGTGCCCTGGGTAAATCCTGTAATACTTAGGGTATCTCCATCTATATCCGTATCATTTACAAGTACATCAATCAGAACAGTACTATCTTCGTTTACTGTTACTGAATCATCTATTGCTACCGGTACATCGTTTACTGGATTGACTGTAATGTTCACCGTTGCCGTTGCTATTCCTCCGTTGCCGTCACTTATGTCATAGGTGAAAGTATCTGCCCCATTATAATTTGAATCCGGTGTATATCTTAGATTGTCACCTTCTTGTACAACTGTTCCGTTTGTACCTTGTGTAAATCCTGTGATTGATATGGTATCTCCATCCACATCGCTATCATTTGTAAGTACATCTACTAATACTGTACCATCTTCATTGACTATAGCGCTGTCATTTACTGCCACTGGAGAGTTATTGACAGTAGCCGTAGCACTTTTTAGATATATAGTCAAAGTGGTATTTAATGTTTGTAGATTCTTTTCTTCCACTGACAACCTATAATCTCCAGGACTTAATTTTTTCACTATGGTTGCGTATGAGTCAATATAATTATCATTCATGGCAATCGTATTATTATTCGAATCATACAAATACATGATCGTATCACATGGTTCAATATATTGACTCGTTTCAAATACATAGACGCCCTCAGTTATAATTGTAAATGGAAAATCAACTGCTCCACTTACTTCGCTATAATTACCGCTGTATAAATTTTGTAACGAGCTGGTAATATGAACAATTATATTTACAGTTGCAGTATCTGTTTCTCCATTACCGTCATTTATTTCATATTCAAAACTGTCTATTTCCCTAAATTCTGCGTTTGGCTCATATCGTAATGAATTTCCTTCTTGGGTTACTGAACCATACTGACCTTGGGTAAAGGATGTTATGCTCAAGGTGTCTTCATCAACATCAGAGTCATTGGCTAATACATTAATTAATACACTACTATCTTCATCTACTGTCGCATTATCATCTACTGCTACTGGTGCATTGTTTATTGGTACAAACTCAAGAATTACTGTTGTGTTAGTGCTTATTGTTCTTGTTAATGTGCTTCCACTGACTTCTGTTACTGTTCCGTTTACTAACCACTCTTTGATTTCGTAACCCGTACTTGGAGTTGCTGTAAAGGTTACCGATGTTCCTGTTTTTACACTTGAACCTGTTGTAACACTACTTGTCAGTGTTCCATTTTCACCAACAACTGAATAGTTTACTGAATATTTTGTTACTGGTGATATCGTTGTTCCACCGCTCCCACTTGAACTTTCATCTGTTGAAGATTGCGCTAATGGTTTCGCATCTTCATTGGCATCTTTACCATTTAGATAGGTTTCATTTGCTTCTATCTCTACCCCGCCCGTTCCTGTTACATCATCGGCACCCCTATCTACATTGATTTGGGTCTGTGGTGTAGTTATTGATGTTCCACTTCCACCTGCTTCTACTCCTGCTTCTTTGACTTCTCCTTCACCTTCTATGGTTACTCTATTAGCCCTAATAATAACTTCTTGTATTTTTGAACTTTCATCGACGATTACTGTACTTCTCGTTCCGTTCACTTCAACTTTGTCTATTTCTGTATCTCTTGCCAATACTGTAATATCAGGTGATTGTACGACGACATTCTTAAATTTACCCTCTAATATAACATCAGCTTCACCTTCTACTGTTGCTACGGCTATCTCAACACCTGTTTCATTAAATATTCTGACTTTATTTCCGTTTTTAACGATAATTATTGTATCTATCTCTGAGTCACCCTTGATTATGATGGAGTTTTCTCCGCCACCTCTAACCAAGACCCTACCTTCTACTTTTACATTCTCTAATGTTACTTCGCCTTCACCTACACCATCTGCAATAATCAAATCACCTTTGATTACCACATTTTTTAATGTGGCATTTGGCACGTTGACGACAACATTTCCTTCACTGACTTTTTCATAGACTTCTGATGTATTTACATAATCTTTTATAATGTTGTGCATTACTTGTGCAAATTCTGCTCTAGTTATATGAGCTTTCGGGTTTATCTTACCACCCATCCCATTAATATAACCCTCGTTAATTAATGCAAAAACGCTTGGTTTTGCCCATTCTGAAATTTCATTAATATCTGTGAATATTTTGATACTATCTTCTGCTTCTAATTTCAAAGCTTTCGCTAAAACCACAAAGACTTCTTCTCTATTGATTGGATCATTAGGTCTTAATTGGTTTGCGTATCCTTGGAAAGTTCTCATTCCTACAGCTTTTGACATTTCAGCATAAAACCAATCTATACTTTTTACATCTGTATAACCTGAAATGTCTGCCCTTTCTGTTGCTCCAAAAGCTCTGTTAATGACTACTGCCATTTCTGCTCTTGAAAGATTATTATCTGGGTTTAACTTCCCATCATGCCCTAATAATAATCCATTGTCTACCGCTTGCGTTAAAGCTTCAGTGGACCAGTTCTCAGGCATATCTGAAAACCCTTGTGATCCTACTTGTGCTATTGTTTGTATTAGTGAAGCAAACATTAATACGAGTGCCAATACTACTGCTAACTTTCTTTTCATAAAGCTCTTACCACCTTTCTTAAGTCATTGATAATATGCGTGAAAATATTAAACACCTAAATTCCTTGTTAACTTTATTTAATTGTATCTATTCAGTCAGCCTCAAATAGCAACCTATAATCGTCGCCTTCAAGAGC
>CAZLXW010000079.1:0-14519 GCA_964563505.1 uncultured Eubacteriales bacterium | reverse complement strand
TAAAATACTGTATTAAATTTTCAAAGTTCTTGGGCTTTTGACGCCCTAATCATATTATATATTTGAAGAAATAGACGGCTACAATAGAATAAAAAAAGAGCTGATTTCTAGAGAAGCTTTTAGAGAGGCTTTGGTGAATTCTATTGTCCATAGAGTTTGGGATACCAACACATATATACAAATAGCAATGTATGAAGACAAAATAGAAATAAACTCACCAGGGGGGCTTCCAGCAGGAATATCTAAAGACGAATATTTATATGGTAATATTTCCGTACTCAGAAACCCAATAATAGCGGGGGTTTTTAATCGATTAAATATTATTGAAAAGTTTGGGACAGGAATAGCAAGAATTAATAAAGAGTATACTCAGAGCATTTCTAAACCTGACTTTGAGATAAGTGAAAATAGAATTAGAATCATACTTCCAGTTACTAAAATTAATCTTATAGACTTATCTGAAGATGAAAATATGGTATATGAGTTAATAAAAGAAGAGGTAGAGCTTTCAAGAAAAGAAATAGATTTAAAAACTGGATTTAATAAAGCAAAGACTCTTAGGATACTTAATAATCTTGTAGATAAAAACATCATAAGCAAAACAGGTAGCGGAGCTACATTAACCTATAAGTTAAAGTGAGCGCCATATGCATTGCTTCCCTTATTACAAGCGGTTGAAAAGAAGATTTTGCTCAATATCTCATCGGAGGCTTCTCAGGAACTGTAAAAAAAAGTGTGAACAGAAATTGTTCACACTTTTTTTGTTTGGATTCACCGGATAATAAGATATAATTAGTAGATTAAGGGGACTATAAAAGCGTAAGTTTTGAAAAATCGATTTTACCATCACTATCAAGAAGTGTATCATCGGCATGAACATATTCAACTTTTCCGACAAACATTTCATGAGAACCGGTTACAATGGAGTCAACGATGGTGCATTCAATATTAACGGGACAATCAGATAATATTGGTGCGTTGACAACTTTTCCGTTTTTGGTATTGATCTTTTTAACCTTTAATTTATCTTCATCGCGTTTACTCACACTGCCTAAGTAATCAAAAGTTTCTTTGTAATCGTTAGTAGCTAGATTAACAACAAAGCAACCGGATTCTTTAATCAATTTATATGAGTAACGTGAAGGTACAATCCCAACCATAACCATTGGAGGGTCGTAACTACAATTGCCGCAGTAACCATGAACAAATTATACGACTTTTGACGAAAAAGTTTGGATCTTTATCTCAAGATAATAGAATTAAAATGAGGCTTCATAGGGAGAAATCCTTATGGGGGCTTTTTTGGATTTCTTAAGCTATGTGCCAAACATATATTGCTTGAATAATAATAGTATGTCTGCTCCCAGCTGACCAAATACAATAGTTTTTATGATATATTTAGTATAAACACTATTGCGGAATACCATGTAATGAATCGAGGAAATCGCCGTGGTGATATTTTCAGAATAAAAAAAGTATTAATTGATACTAAATATTTGCATAATAAGTTTAAATATCGTATAATAAGGTTATACTTCAGATAAGGAGTGTGTCATTTGTGTTCAAAAAAGAAGAACCCACAAAAGTTTATTGATTTTACACCAGATGAAATTAATAATTATTTACATAAATTTAAAAAATGTGTCCTCGAAGGTAGATATTCTATTTCTCAAAATGAAAATAGACAAGAGAATATTAACTTTATTGAAGATTATAAGATTAATACAAAGAGAGAACATGAGATTTTGTATATTTATTGTAAGAAGCACAAACTGGATTTTTGGGGAACGCTAGAAGATGTTGACATATATATTAAAGTGAATATGATTGAAACGAGAAGAGGAGATCTGTTTTCAGTTGTTGTTTCATTTCATAAGAAAAATTTTGAAATCAAATATTTGTTTAGATGAATCAGAGTGGCACTGACACATAAAATGGAGGCGAATGGAATGCAAGGATTTTGTGAGAATTGCCGTGATATGGTTGATTACTATGTGAAAATTATCGATCAGAAAAAGGAAATTAAAGGGGAAGAGATTAAATATGTAGCTAAAGAGGCTCACTGTGATGAATGTAAAGAAATAATTTTTGTGCCGGAGATTAGAGATTATAACTTAAGAGAGCTCGATACGGCATATAGAAAAACTGAAAATTTAATTCGAGTTGAAGACATTGAAAAGATATTAGAGAAGTATGATATCGGTAAAAGACCGCTATCTTTATTATTAGGATGGGGAGAAGGGACCTTGACGAGATATGTTGACGGAGATATACCATCAAAACCGTATTCTGATATGTTGAGCCGAATTCTTGAGGATGAGAATTATTACCGAGAGATACTCGAGCAAAATAAAGGAAACATTTCATCAATTGCTTTTCGTAAAAGCATAGCCGCCATTGAAGGCTTGGTCATGGTAGATGGGAATGAAATAAGTAAACTGGAATCAGCGGTGAAATATTTGCTAATGCAGACAACGGAGATTACCCCCCTTGCATTACAAAAATTAGTGTATTTTGCTCAAGGATTTCAAAAGGCATTCACAGATGTATATATGTTTGAAGAAGATTGTGAAGCTTGGGTGCATGGTCCTGTATATCGCAATGTCTATGAAAAGTACAGAAACTATGGGTTTAATCCAATCGAAGAGAAGGAACTAGCCTTTGAAAATATTATTTTGACCGAAGACGAAAAAGAGCTACTTAATCACATTCTTTTATACTTTGGCTGTTATAGTGGTAAAATCCTTGAGAATATGACACATTCTGAAGAGCCTTGGCGGGCAGCAAGACGAGGGTTAGTGGATTGGGAAAATTCAAATAGGATTATTGATAAGGCAAAGATAGGTTCCTATTTCATCAGTGTTAAGGAGAAATATAAAATGTTAAATCTGACGGACATTAAAGATTACGCCAAAGACTTTTTTAGTAAATTATATGCATAGAAAGCGTGCAAAGTAATGTTAACATATAGATCCTGAATTTTTATATGACAGTGAGCGCCCTTAGGACGTTCACTGTCATATTTTCAAGAGTTGCCAACCATTGTTTTAAAGTAGTAGGCGAATTACACCTTAAATTTTTGTACTGCAACTTTTAGATCATTGACAATCGACTCTAGCATCTGCGCTGTTGAAGATACTTCTTGGGAAGAGGCCGATAACTCTTCAGAAGATGCAGCAGCTTCTTCTGTTGCTGCAGAATTATCTGAAGTTATATTATTTGCACTTGTTGCTTTTTCGGTAGAAGATATGGATTTAACTTGATTTGAAATAGCATCATCCACTAATTTTGACGTTGATATAACTTTTTCGCTATTGTTATTGACGGATTGTATCAAAGAAATAATATTATCAGTGGAGCGTTTTGATTCTTCTGCAAGTTTTCTAACCTCTTCGGCAACAACAGCAAATCCCTTTCCTTGTTCGCCGGCGCGAGCTGCTTCAATCGCGGCATTTAATGCTAATAAATTGGTCTGTTCGGAGATACCGGATATAATGTTTGTTATTCCACTTATTTCTGCTATAGAACTTGAGAGATGTTCAATCATGTTTATAACCTGACTGAAGGATGATTGAACTTCGTTCACATGTGAAACCATCATTTCCAGTTCTTTGCTACCGGTTTGGGGCACTTCGATAGAAAAGTTTCCCTGAGCTAATTCAATGATATGCTCTTCAACTGCTTTTAATGGACGGGTAACATTAACTTGTATTACGATATAAGATACAAGACTTCCGATGATTACTCCGATTGTAATAATAAAAAAAACGCTATTGATAATGCATTAAGAAAGCAATACTTTCTTCTTGCGACCGTGGTTTACTTATCAAATAGCCTTGAATAATATCACAGGCATGTCTTTTTAAATAATCGTTTTGCTCTTTAGTTTCAACGCCTTCTGCAACGACATTAAGACCAAGTTTATGTGACATTGATATGATGTCAGCAGTAATTAACTGTGTCTCTTCATGAGAAGTGATTTTATCAATAAAACATTTATCAATTTTAACGGTATTAATACGTAACTCACTTAAACGAGCAAAGGAAGAAAAACCGGTGCCAAAGTCATCTAAGGCAATCAAAATGCCCATAGAGGCTAGGATTTCAAGTTTTCTATTTATTAAATCAAAATTCTTCAATAAAACTGTTTCAGTAATTTCAAATTCTAGTGTGCCCATGGGAATGTTGTTTGCTTGGATCATTTGCTGTACATTATCAATGAAATCATCACGTAATAGCTGTATTATTGAAATATTAACTGCAATATTTATATCATTAAAGTTTTGATTATGAAGGTCTTGAATAAAGCTACAGGCTTTTTGCAATATCACGATTCCCAGATCAGCAATGAGAAGTTTGCGTTCTGCAATTTCAATAAATTCAATAGGTGATATGGGTCCTATGTCTTCAACATATAATCGGGCAAGTGCTTCAAATCCCGCGACTTTGTTTGTGAGTATATCAATTTTAGGTTGAAAAACAAGTGAAAACGATTCTGTATCGCTTCCGTCAATAACAGCTCTTATAACTTTTTCTATTGCATTTTCACGTTGAACCGATTTTTCCATATTTTCATTAAAAAACTTAATCGGACGGCTATGAACTTTTTGTTGCCCGGACAAGGTTAGAGAGGCATCTTGTAGAATTTTATCAACAGTAAATTCATTGCCGTTGATTTCAACAATTGCAATTTCCGCATCAATATATTGATGTTCAGATATACCTTGGAAGGGATTGTTAAAGATTGATATAAGTTTTTGGGCTAGCTGACTGAGCTCTTCTCGGTCAAGATAATCATCGATAACTAAAACAAAACGGTCTGCATTAAATCGAAAAAACATATGGTGGTCATCGAGAACCTTACCAACAGCTTCAGCAATTTGTTTGAGAATATAATCTCCATGTAAAAATCCATAGGTCATATTTAGTGTTTTAAAATTTGTGCAATTAAGTAACATAACAGCACGACTTTTTTTCGTAGACTGTTCCAGAAGTTCTTGGAGATATTCAGATAAGTAAATATGATTTGGCAAATGAGTGAGAAGATCATAATAAGCGATCTGAACATTTGATTTATCCTTATGATAGGCATAATAGAAAATGCCTGCAGTAATCAAAATGGACAAGAGGAAAAGACTCAAGCTGATAAGGATTATTTTATGCACTTGATAGTCGACGTCATAACTTGGCCATGCAATTGAGAGGGTTCCAAGTTTTTCATCTGACACATATATAGGGACGGATACTTGAAATACATCGGTATGGTCAATGCTTGTCTTAATAACTGTCAATTCTTCGTTTGACATATGCTGTTGAAAACGCGTATCGTCTATATAATGACCAACGTATTGTGGAAGTGTGCCAGCAATAATTTTATAATTTGTATCTATAAAAAAGGCATATTGTAAATTGTTTTGTTCTGAAATATCATGGATAAATTGGGCGATTTCAAATTTTGATAGATATGCACGTACATTTTCTGCTAATACGCCGATCTGAACAAAAGTTCCGTCACCGTTTTTCACATATCCAAATTTATAATAGATGCCCGTTTCTGTATCCGGACGGATTTCTTCAACTAAGGTATTGTTTTTGCTGACCATGAATTCATTGACCGGGTGGTTCTCGGGGGCTTTCCAACCGATAAATTGTTCTTGTGTGCTATGAGTTACTTCCCCTTGATTATTATACAAATATATTTCATCAACATTAAATTGTTGTGCAAGTTCCTTAAGTACTTGGTTATCAGCTCTATTTTCAATAAGCATAATCGCTTTACTGGCAACTAAAAGTTTTTCGTCAAGGAGTACTGTCATGAGGTCATAAGCTTCTCTTGTATTTGAAAGACCATGGGAGTAGCTATTTGAAATTTTTATTGCATCTTTTTCTAGAATATCATAGCGCTCTTCAATGCGCTCTTTTGTTGCCAGGTATGTAAGGCTAGCAAAAGTAATAACTAAAAAAATAAAAGGTAGTATGAAAAATTTAATGTCCGCCTTTTTTAATCGATCTTTTCGCATAAGAAATCTCCCCAATTATGTCCTCTCGATTGAATTAAATATAATATTCCAATAAATACTATAGAAATTATATCATAAATAAATTATGTTGACTATAGTCCGTGGACTAATAGTCTAATATGGATGTAAATTTATATTTGAGGGGAGGTGAGGTTAATGAAGTTAGAAAAGGCTTTAGCGCAAGTTCTTAAGGCGAATAGATTGAAACATAAATTTTCTCAAGAAGAGCTAGCACACAGATGTAAAATTGATAGAACCTATATCAGTATGATTGAACGACAGAAGCGAAAACCAACACTTCATATTCTCTTTAGAATTTGTGAGGCATTAAATACATCACCTAGTGAATTTTTGCGAGAAGTTGAAAGTTTAATGGAATTTTGAGAGGAATATGAACAAATAACTAAAGCGAGGAAGTGCTTCGTATTTTTGCATAACACGATTTGAGGTGTGTGAAATTATATAGAAATGGTCTTTTGACAGAGAATAAATCTCTTTTGTCAAAAGGCCATTTTTTGTGGAAAGATGAGTCAGAATTAATCACTTCGTCTTTGGCTTTACCTACAGTTTGAAAACCTCATTGCCTAATTTCAGTTTTTCACTTAATTCATTATCTGGTCCATGATATTGAAAATCACTTTTTATACGATCTGTATAAATTGCCTTTTGCGGGAAATTAGATGTCAGGAATCATGAACAAATAGTCTGACAATTATATCTGTCTGCTCCCAGCAGACCAAAAGGAATAGTGTTTATGATAAACTAAGAAGAAGCGCTATTTATTTAAAATATCAAACTATTGTCTGATGACAAATTAGGAATGAATAAAGTGGCATTGATTATGAAGATGTCGTTGGCACGGTGCTGGAAGTTAAGCAATAATACAATTAAATTTTATCAAAAAAAGATAACCTGTTAGGTTAAAAAAATGACTTTCGAGGGATGGTATTATATAATGAAAGTAGAATACAAGTTGACTCAAAGGATTAATGAATTTCCAATATAAATAAACTTGAATGTATAAATATAGTTAAAATTGGAGGTGGAAGATTACCATGGTAAACAAAAAAGAAAGTGAAAGTTTTAAGCCAACTGTAGCAATAGCTCCTGGAGAAACAATACGAGAAAATATGGAGTATATGGGTATGAATCAAAAAGAATTGGCAGCTAGATTGGATATTACTTCGAAGCATCTTTGCAATGTTTTAAATGGTAATGCTCCTGTCACATATGAAACGGCACTGAAGCTTGAAAGTATCTTAGGCCTAAGCGCACAATTTTGGATGAATTTAGAAATAAACTACCAACTGAATAAATCAAGACTTGAAGAAAAAGAAAAAATGAATTGAAAGCGTGTCATCGTTTTTCGGAGGCTTCTCAGGAACCATGAACAGTATAATAGTTACAAACCAGGACAACTATAATAAATCCATTGGTTGAAATGGATAGACTGAAACGGACGATTCCAGAATATATCTACAGCCATGATCAGAAGTACTATGCGGAGTAATATTATAATTAATTAGGGAGTTGCAAGGAGTGAAACAAAGTGGTACAATAATTAATTTAGAAAATGGGTTACAAACAAGTAGAGTTGTTCTATAATAGTAGTGATAAGAATTTTTTGGGAGGATTGACTTGATGAATGCTCAAGAGCGCAGTATTGCAAGATTACAATTTCAAAACAAAATATTCAAAGCTAATGGGCAAGCATTTGAAGATATCTTTACTCAAACAATGTATTATGCTCATCCTGGGTTCCAAGCAATAAAACCTTGGGGAAATATTGGAGACCGGAAAAATGATGGGTATATAAAGAGTGAAGGTACATATTTCCAAGTGTATGCTCCTGAAGAGATTACAAAGTCATATGTGGAGCTTGTTAAGAAAATTAATAGAGATTTTTCTGGACTGATTGAACAATGGTCTCCAGTTGACAATTTTTATTTTGTTGTAAACGATAAATACAATGGTGTAAATGCTGACTGTGAGCAGATTATTCAGGGTTTAAAAGAAACACATAACTTAAGGGATGCTAAGATACTTACTGCCAAAGATTTAGAGAATACAATATTCTCCTTAGAAGATGACCAAATTTTTTCGATCATAGGATATCTACCAGATCCGAGTAACTTAAAGAATGTAGATTTTTCAATACTAAATGAAGTAATTTCTTACATTATGGAGTTACCTATAGATAATAATAAAGAGTATAGAATTACACTTCCTGATCTAGACGAAAAGATTCAATTTAACGGGTTGTCAGATGTTACTGCTGAGTATTTATATAACGGTCTTTTAAAGGTGGTATATTTAGAGGAATTTCTATCGAACAATAGTAACTTTGTTGCAGATTCTTTAAGGGATAAATTAAGTGAGATTTACCATCAAGAAAAAGAAAGATATGTCGCTGATGAGCTGTTTTGGAATATTGTCAATCGTTTAAGTCCCAAAGTGCAGCAAGTATATCAGACAACAGTTATAATTATAATGTCTAAGTATTTTGAAACTTGTGATATTTTTGAAGAACCTATTAAGGAGGGAGAATAATGATAATACCAACTAAACATACCCATTTTTCAGAATCCCTGTTAGGTTTTGGTGCATATTTATTAGGAAAAATAGATTCCATAAAAACTATAGATTCATTATGGAACGAATATCAAAATGATTTATCTAAGAATCGATTTTCTGCAAAACATAGTTTTGACAACTTGTTACTCACTCTTGTATTTCTTCACTCTATAGGAGTCATTGAAGAAAAAGATGGGGGTGTTATAAGATGCAATTAAAAAAGGTTTACTCCAATAGACCTAGCTTTAGAACTGTAGAATTTAATGAGACTGGATTGAGCTTCGTTGTTGCTAAACAGAAAAATCCTGACAATAAAAATAATGGGAAAACTTATAATGGCGTAGGAAAATCTCTACTGGTCAATATAATTCATTTTTGTATGGGATCGAAAAAGAAAAATTACACATCCTTCTGTAACAAGCTCCCTGGCTGGGAGTTTTATTTGGATTTTTCTATCGGGGGAATAGATTATACAGCGAAGAGATCTACAGATAACCCAAATAGGATCGTACTGAATGATGAAGAACTAACACTAGCAAAATTTAATTCTAAAATGGAGTCTATATGTTTTAATATACCAGATGATATCTCACATTTAAGCTTTAGATCCCTATTCCCGTTTTTCATAAGACCAAATAAAAAATGGTACGTCGATTTTAACGGCGCTTCAAGTAGCTATAATCAGTATCAGACAATGCTATATAATGCATTTCTTTTAGGTCTTGATGTTTTTCTAGCTCAGAAAAAATATAACATTAGAAAAGAACAAGACAGAATTAAAACTTTAGAAGGCAATTTCAAGAATGATGAATTGTTAAGAGATTTCTTTACTGGTAACAAAGATGTTGCATTGACTATTGTTGATTTGGAAGAACAAATTGAAAAACTGGAAAGAAATCTTAGCAACTTTAAGGTTGCGGAAGACTACCGGGATGTGCAAAAAGAAGCAGATAGGATAGAGAATGAATTATTTGCTCTAAATAATAAAATAATTCTGATTCAAAACAATATTGAGTCTGTAAATAAGAGTTTGAATATGGAAACAAAGACTAATCAGGATGATATTGCAAAAGTATATGAAGAAGCGAATGTTCATTTTACTGAAAATCTACAAAAAACTCTTAACGACTTAGAAAGATTCTATGAGAAGCTAGTTACAAACAGGAAGAAAAGACTTCTTGAACAAAAAAATAAGTTTGAATCAGAGATTGCAGCTAAATCTGAGGTGGCAAATAGATTAAAAAGTGAACTTGATCGTTTAATGAAGTATCTTGGAGACCATCAGGCTCTTGATGTATTTTTATCACTTAGTGATAAGAATGCTCATTTGAAGACAAAACTAGAAAGCTTAAAGAAATATCAATCCCTTCAATCAGAATACAAAGAAAAGCTACGTGATGCAGAGAAAATTCAACTTGAACAATCAGAAACAGCAGAGAATTTTCTTGCTGAAATTGAGGCTGAAATTAATGTGTTAAGAGATTATTTTAGAGGTTTAGCAAAGCGATTTTATCCAAATGCTGTTGCAGGTTTATCAGTTAGTAATAACGACGGAGAGAATCTTCAAAGGTACAATATTGATGCAAAAATTGAGTCTGACAACTCAGATGGAATAAATAATGTAAAAATCTTTTGTTATGACATGACACTACTATTTAAAGGTCAAAATCATAATATTGATTTTCTGTTTCATGATAGTAGACTATTTGATGGTATTGACGAAAGACAGAAAGCCGAGTTGTTTAAGATTGTATTTGAAGAATTTGTGGACTCAAGAAAGCAGTATATAGCTACCGTAAATCAAAACCAGCTTAATGAAATTAAACAGTGTATGGAACCGGAACTCTTCCAGAAAATTGTAAATGACAATATTGTGTTAACTCTTACAGATGATCATGAATCAGAAAAACTTTTAGGCATTACTGTTGACATTAATGAAGGCTAAATCTGATTTGTTTCAGGAAATTTAATTTAGTTTACTGCAACCACCAAGATGGCATCTAGGCTCGGCATCAGTTCCGAACTTAGACCGAATCTTGGTGGTTTTTTGTTTTTCGAAGGAATCTCGACAGGTTTGCGATTTCAGGCGATATAGCTCGAAGTTAAACAACAGTATATGCCTTTTACAAGGTAAGGAATTAATTATATTTTAAAGAAATATGGAGTAAAAGCCAGAAAAATCAATCCATCTGAAATACCTAATGATCTTAGTCCGCAAAAATGAGGCATACAGCCGCAATGGAATTAGTAATTGCAGGAGTGGATCTGATTTATATTAGAGACCTTCTTGGTCATTCAAGTGTTATTACAACTGAAGTTTACGCTAGAACGGATGCAAATCTCAAGAGAAAAGCAATCGAAGCAGCTAGCAATGAAATTTTACCACCTGAGGATGCTTCTTGGGATACAAACATTACATTGAGAGACTGGTTAAAAGGTTTCAATAAATATCCTAAAGCGTAAATATTTACATAACCTTTTGCTCTTGTAACATATATCACTAAAGACATCTGTAATCCAAAACCTACAACGAGTGGAATCATCCAATATTTATAGGTATTCCATTGGTTTATCGCATAGTCTACAGATTCAAACCCAACTAAAACGATCCAATAAAACCCAATGAGCAGAAAACTCGCACCTATTCCGGCCAACAGTGGACTATATCTTTTTCTCTTCATAATACTAATCTCCATATATTTTGTTTTATTATGTATACAAATTATGGCTAAAATATGACAATAGCGGTTAGAGTGTCAGGGAGGCTTCTCAAGAACTGTGAATATGTGCTACAATTAAGTCAACTACTTGAACGTCATGAAGGAGAATCAACGATGAAATGCTTACGGTCTATAATGTCAATAGTGTCGGTCCCTTACGAGTGACACATGCCTTACTTGCCTTATTGCAAGCGGGAAATGAAAAAATTCTGCTCAATATTTCATCGGAAGCGGGAAGTATCGGTAATTCTTTTCGGACCAGTTGGTATGCCTATTGTATGTCAAAAGCCGCGCTTAATATGCAAAGTGCCATGCTTCGAGATCATCTGCAGGAAGACGATATCAAGGTTATTATTATGCATCCTGGATGGGTGCAAACCTTCATGCGTGGTAAAGTCGATAGTGATGCAACCTATACACCCAAAGAGGCTGCGCAAATGATATATACCACTATGCGTCGACAAGCCGCAGAGCCTTTTTCACGTAATAACTTTATAGATAGCGAAGGGAGACAATTACCATGGTAAATGGAACCACATCTTTTGATAAAAAAAGAATACTTGTGTTAGGGGACGATGAGAACGCATCCTATCATCCCATTACACAAATAGAAGAAGTTTTAATTGAGATTTTAAATGAATACGATGTGAAGTGCACCAAAGATCGTAAAGAACTGAAAAATTTGAAGCCTTATGATATGTTTTTGAGTTATGTAGATTGTTGGGAGCAAAAATTAGATGCTCAGTACATGGCTGAATTGCTTTCTTATGTAGCTCAGGGTGGTAGGATGTTAGTTTTACACAATGGTATATCCTATCAAGATAACTATGAATTTGCCGGCATGGTAGGGGCGAGGTTTATTGGTCATCCAAAAAGACGAGACTTAACCATTACAATGGTAGGCGATCACGAGTTAATTCAAGGCCTTGAACCAATTGGTGCGACTAATGATTCTTTAAGGTCTGAAGAATCTTGCGTTCGTTGTATAAGAGTAAAATCAGCATTCCGCCTATGCAGGTGATTCCTGCAACATAAGCGGACATGCGGATGCCCATGTCATTGGTGGTGCTTTTGCCGAAAGTTATCAAACCATTGAAGAGGAGCATAGCAATCATTTGTCCTAGCTTACTCATAAAGGTTCGGGCGCCGAAAAACATGGCTTCACGATTGACGCGTGTGCTGATGGCATCATATTCGGCAATATCAGCAATCATGGCATTGGGAAGAATACCTAATATTGCCATAGGAAGTCCGGTTAACATAATCAAGATAAAAATCTGAGTAGTGGAAGCCAAGGGAAGCTTTCCGAGAAAACCGGTATAAATGAATACGATGGAATAGGCAAAGAAGGCAAAAACTAAAAGGCTTTTTTTGCCTATTTTTTTTGCGATTAAATTAACGGGCACATAAAAAAGAAATGAAAGAATCCCGATGGCGGCAGTGACTGTAAAGGTCCAGGTATCTGGCAGACCGGCTAAAACAGTGACATAGTAGACCGTCCCAGTGGCAAACATGGTAACCGAAATCCAGTAGACTAAATCAGAGTAGACGAATATACGAAATTCCCGGTTACGAAAAGTTGCTTTAATTGAGTCGATAACCTTGTCGGTGGAAGGGTTCGATCGGGAGTATTTTTTTTCATCGATAGTAAAGACCGGAAGCAACATGAAGAAGAGTCCGATAGCTGCAAATATGGCAATGGTCACACGGATGGCAGTCAATTTTTCCATTCCCATAGTGGTAAATGCGCCCCAGACGACGCTGGCACCACTGGCAGTAACATAGCCTAAAAACCAAGTGGCAGAAATATAGGTTGATAGGTCCAACCGTTCTTTTGGACTGTGTCCCAGTTCAGAAACCAAGGCAAAATAGGGAGTGACATACATGGTATAAAAAACGTAGGAGGCGATTAAGGTGACGCCAAGCCAAAGGGCATTCAAGTAACTGCCGGGAGCAAAAGGGGGAAGAAAGACGAGGATTGTTAATAGGGCAAAGGGAGCAGCCCCTTTACGCATAAAGGAAATACGACGTCCCTTTGGATGGTTGGAACGATCCGACATGGTAGCAATCCATGGGTCAGTTACAGCATCCATAAGTCGTCCAAGCATGGTGATAAGTCCGATAATGGTTAAAAAACCGAGAAATCTTACTTGAGGGATAAAGAGGATGTCTAATGCACCGACTTCCCCTTCAGGAGGGTTGTAGAACCAGACAAGCCAAACGTTGACAAGTCCCAAAATAAGAGACCAACCGAATTGGCCAAGGGCATAAGTGATTTTGAGTTTTTTGGGTAAAGCTTCCGGTGCCTTCGATAGGTTATTTGTATTCATTGACGTTCTCCTTTGAGGTATTCTTTAGGGCCCGTAAGAATAGGTCACATTGTATTTGAATCATCTTTCGTGGATCCATATGGTGTTCTAAGGATAAGTGTTTTTCTCTGGATAGACATCGCTGAGTCAAGGCTAAAAAAGCATTAGATAATGTGTGGGCAACTTGTTCTGGATCCAAACTAGGGGTTAAGGAACCGTCGTCTATACCCATACGAATCATTTGGACTAGAGGTCTTGATGTTTCTTCAATCAAGGATATAAATCGTCGGTCACTTTCGTTGATAGGATAATCCTGAAGAAAATAATAGTCAAAAAGTCCGGTTAATCGAATAAAATCATCGTGTGAATCCAAATCATTAATGAGTGTTTGAAAATACGAGGATAAGCGCTCGTAGCCATTGCCGGATAGTTTATCTAAAATTTCTTTTTGGTAGTGAACAAAAGATTCAAATGCATGAATCTCAAGTTCGAAAGCAATTTCTTCTTTTGAAGAGAAGTATTGGTATAAGGTTTTACGGCTGATTTGGGCTTGAGTGGCTAGCTCCGCCATATTGGTTTTGGTATAACCTTTGGATAAAAAAAGATCTTTTGCACATTGGATAATGGTCTTCTTGCGATTTTCTTTTTGTAACTGGCGTTCTTGTTCTCTATATTTTTCTGTGCTTTTGAGCATTTGACGGATATCCTTTCATCTTAGTCTTAGGTAACACATGTGCATGAAAGTTACACGTGTCACCCTTGGGTATAATATATACCAATCCTATGAAGGTGTCAAGCAATATAGTTACTAAATTGAAGGATATGGAATCGTGTAAATGGATATGTTATAATTATTAAGCGAAGTATCATATTTAGAACAATCAAAAAAGAACAGC
>CAZLXW010000078.1:0-15274 GCA_964563505.1 uncultured Eubacteriales bacterium | reverse complement strand
AGGTGATGATGCCCTTGAAATTATTCAATCTATTTTTAAACCGAAAAAAAAATTAAATTATGAGAAAATTATGAGCCATACCTTACGCTATGGTTATATTATAGATTCTGAATACGAGCGCATTCTTGATGAAGTCCTCGTTACATTTATGTTAAATCCAAATACATATACATGTGAAGATATTGTCGAAATTAATTGTCATGGTGGACTTGTTGTCATGCAAAGCATCCTGTCATTAGTCCTTCGTCGTGGAGCTCGTATGGCAGAACCCGGGGAGTTTACAAAACGGGCTTTTTTGAATGGACGGATTGATTTATCCCAAGCAGAAGCTGTTATGGATATTATACATTCAAAAACTGAATTAGCTCTAAATGCTTCGGTTAAGCAACTTGAAGGTAGTGTAAAAAAAGAAATTGATGAGCTAAATGAAGAAGTTCTATCCTTGATTGCACATGTGGAGGCATCCATTGATTACCCGGAGTATGATGTGGAAGAGCTTGAATTTTCTAAAGTGAAAGAACAATGCCAAGTTATTAAAGGGCGAATTGACAAATTGATTCGAAGTTATGATCATGGACGTATTATTCGTGAAGGAATCAAAACTGTGATTGTCGGTCGACCCAATGTAGGAAAATCATCTTTACTTAACGCCTTACTTAAGGAGCAACGTGCCATCGTTACGGAAGTTCCGGGAACAACCCGTGATTCATTAGAAGAATATATGAATGTCCATGGAATACCTTTAAAACTTATTGATACAGCGGGGATTCGTATAACCGAGGATATTGTCGAAAAAATTGGCGTTAATAAGTCAAAAGAGCTTATTGCACAGGCAGATCTTGTCCTTTATGTTGTCGATTCTTCAGAAGCCTTAACGACAGAAGATGATGCAATTATGGACTTAATTAATAATCAAAAAGTTATTGTTTTAATGAATAAAAGTGATTTAAATCAACACGTCAAAAAGGAGCATTTAAAAGAGCATTTGCAGTCAGCTTCGATTATTGAAACGTCTGCAGTTTCATATGAAGGTTTAGAGCAATTAGAACAAGAAATTAAAGATCAATTTATGACAGGTCGGATTACTTCTATTGATGAGACCGTTATTCATAATGTTAGACATAAACAAAGTCTTGAAAAGGCACATAATAGTATAGAACAAGTCATGAACTCTATTGATATGGGCATGCCTGAGGATTGTTGGGCTATTGATCTTCATGATGTTTATGAAGCATTTGGTGAAGTTACCGGGGATCATGTGACAGAGGATGTTATTTCACAGATTTTTAGTCAATTTTGTCTTGGAAAATAAGGAGAAAGCAATGAATTATATTGAAAATACTGTTGATGTCATTGTTATCGGTGGGGGACATGCCGGGTGCGAAGCAGCTTTAGCCAGTGCTCGATTAGGTATGAAAACTGTTGTCTTTGCCATTAATTTAGATAGTATAGCCATGATGCCATGTAATCCCAACATCGGAGGTACATCCAAAGGCCATTTGGTTCGAGAAATTGATGCACTCGGTGGTCAAATGGGTAAAAATATTGATAAGACATATATCCAATCACGCATGCTCAACACGGCAAAAGGTCCGGCGGTACATTCATTAAGAGCGCAAGCAGACAAACATCAGTACTCCCAAACCATGAAACGTACATTAGAAAATCAAGAGAATCTATTAATCCGACAAAATGAAGTGACAGAAATTCTTGTTGAAGACCAGCGTGTTGTCGGTGTAAAAATTGTATCCGGATTAATTTATAAGGCAAAAGCAATCATTATAGCAACAGGAACATACTTGAAAGCACGATGTATCTATGGTGATGTTAGTATTTATAGTGGGCCCAATGGACTTCAAGCAGCTAATTACCTAACAGAATCATTGCGAAATCTAGGTATAGAAATCTATCGATTTAAAACAGGTACACCTGCACGTGTAGATAAAAAAACACTGGATTTTTCAAAAATGGAAGAACAAAAAGGCGACAAAAATGTTGTCCCATTTTCATTTACTAATACTCCAGAGGATATTTATCGTGATCAAATATCGTGTTGGCTAACCTATACAAACAATGAGACACATGATATTATTCGTGATAATCTTCATCGTTCCCCACTCTACGGTGGTGAAATTAGCGGAACAGGGCCAAGGTATTGTCCTTCCATTGAAGATAAAGTTGTTCGATTTAGCGATAAAGAAAGGCACCAGGTTTTTCTTGAGCCAGAAGCAGAATATACGAATGAAATGTATGTACAGGGAATGTCAAGTTCCTTGCCCGAAGATGTACAAAAAGATATGCTTCGAACATTACCGGGACTTGAAAATGTTGAGATTATGCGTACTGCATATGCTATTGAATATGATTGCATCAATCCCTTACAATTAAAGTCAACACTCGAATTCAAATCCATTGAAGGCTTATTTAGTGCAGGCCAGTTTAATGGTAGCTCAGGTTATGAGGAAGCAGCTGCGCAAGGACTTGTTGCTGGAATTAATGCAGCCTTACGAATAAAAGGAGAAGAACCCATTATTATTGATCGTTCTGAGGCTTATATAGGCGTGCTTATTGACGATTTGGTAACAAAAGGCACCAATGAACCCTATCGCATGATGACCTCTAGAGCAGAATATCGATTATTACTACGCCAGGATAATGCAGATTTACGATTAACAGAAACCGGATATAAGGTCGGTTTAATTGGTGAAGAACGTTATAATAAATTCTCAACCAAGCGTGAATCCATAGAACATGAAATACAAAGACTGTCAAAAACAATTATTGGAACTACAGATGAGGTTCAACAGTTATTAGGTGAATTTGATTCCACACCACTTCGTTCAGGAGTTTCATTAAAGGAGCTACTCAAACGTCCGGAGATAAGCTACCATAATATTGGTGTTATTGATATGAATCGACCGAATTTACCTACAGATGTTATTGAACAAGTTGAAATACAAATTAAATATGAAGGATATATCAATCGTCAGAAAAAACAAGTCCAGCAGTTTGAAAAGTTAGAAAAAAAATTAATTCCTGAAGGGGTTGATTATGCAAAAATAAAGAGTTTGCGAATTGAAGCGATACAAAAACTCGAAAAAATTCAACCGAGATCTGTCGGACAAGCCTCACGTATATCAGGTGTTTCGCCAGCGGATATTTCTGTTTTGTTAGTTTTTTTAGAACAGTATTATCGTCAACAAAACATGGACAGACAGGAGGACTAGGACGAAATGAACTGGAAAACGATTATTATTAAGCAACTTCAAAATCCATTAAAGACCTTAAATATTGTATTAAACGCACATCAGGAAGAACAAATATGCAAGTATTATGAAAAGTTGAAAGAGTGGAATTCGGTTATGAATTTAACCGCAATCGTTGATGAAGTTGAATTTGCAACAAAGCACATTATCGACAGTATCACTTTGGCAAAATATATTGATATATTTCAAATTAATACGATAATAGATATTGGAACCGGTGCTGGACTCCCTGGAATACCATTAAAAATCTTTTTCCCACATATTGAGATTACCCTTGTTGATTCATTGAATAAGCGTATTAATTTTTTAAATGAAGTTATTAAGGATTTAGAATTGGAAGACACAGTTGCAATTCATGGACGTGCTGAAGAATTAGGACGTGATCTCGATCATCGTGAGTATTATGATTGTTGTGTATCAAGGGCGGTCAGTCAGTTGCCGGTTCTAAGTGAATATTGCATACCTTTTGTTAAAGTTGGCGGATCTTTTATTGCATATAAATCGGTGAATTCAGATGAAGAAATCGAAGCATCCGAGTATGCCATTGAAGTGCTTGGTGGAAAGATTCGAAAGATCGAAGATATTGATTTGCTAGACGGAGACATGCCACGTCGATTTGTAATGATTGATAAAATGGTCGAGACACCGGAGCGATATCCTAGACGAGCCGGTGTTCCACAGAAAAAACCGTTAATGAAGTCTTAAGTAGGGAGCGTTGTTTATGATTATTGCAGAAATGGTTTATGGTTTGGATGGACTCGATATTCAATATAAAATACGTGATGAAGTTTTCACTGAAGAGCAAGGAATTTCAAAAGAAACTAGTCATGACGAATATGATCCGATTTGTTATCATGTCATTGTATCCGAGGATAAAGTACCCATTGGAACCGGACGCATTATAAATATTGAGCAAAAAAATGCTCTTTTAATTGGACGTATTGCAGTGTTAAAGAGTCATAGAGGTCAAGGCATTGGTGATTTAATTGTACGTAAACTTGTTTGTTATGGTTTTGACCAGGGAGTAGAACGTGTTGAAGTACATTCCCAATTATATGCCATTGATTTTTACAAAAAAATTGGATTTGAACCTTACGGTTCGATTTACAAAGAATCGGGTCTTGATCACATCAGTATGTATATTACACAAGACATGTTCAAGAAACCGTGTAATCATTAGTAATCAAAAAGCAGTATACATAAATGTATACTGCTTTTATCTAGTCAAGTAAAAAAAGTTCGATAGTGTCACACGTTGCATATGGATTTTCAATATGCGGAAAGTTCGAAGAATTTTTTATCGTGGCACATTCAATAGAAGGATTAATTGTTGTATATTGTTTTTCAATTGTTTTTACATCGTAATCGCGATCAATTCCGTTAATAATATATAAACAACGATCTGATTTATCTAAAATATTTTTTAAATCCAGATTGAGATAATTACATAAACTTGAAGCAAAGGCATACCGAATACGTGTATCTTCATTATGTGCATTATAATAAAATTGTTCTATATATGGTGAAAGTATATTCATTTTATTTTTTATGTTAAATTGATAGTTAAACATATATTTACTGTTAAGAAAATTATATAGTGTTGTACCTATAAAAGGTGTTTCAAGGAGATATTTTAAGGTGTAATTTTTTTTAGAAGGATTCATGGCGGTCTTAGGAAGGTTAGTTGGATTAATCATAATACACTTTCTTACGAGTTCATTCGTCTGGTGTGATGCAAATAATGCAAAAATATGACTACTTCCTGACGTAATAATATCGACATGTGTTTGATTAATAATTTCAGTAATAAAATCATGAATTAATTGTACATATAAATAAGCTGTGTAAGTGATATTTGCTTTTTCTGAATAACCGAAGCCGAGTAGATCAATGACAAATACCTCATGTTTTTTTGATAATTGATGTATGATACGCTCATATTCAATGGAAGATGTTCCTGTAAATGTATCGTGAATTAATAGCAATGGTGAACCGGACCCAAGTTGGCGATAGCTTACTGAACCAAATTTCCAATTATATACCTTATATTGTCGTTCTTTTGGTTGAAGTTTTTCTTTTGATTTTTTAAACAAATGATTATTGAATATATGAATCGATAAACCAGATATGGCTAATGGAATAATCCAATTATTTTTTTTCATGTAATAATACCTCCTAATCATAACAATTTCTTTATGTTTATTATGACGCAAAATTGATGAAATTACAACTGTAGAATTTTCGCATTAGATATAAATGTAGTTTTATAGGTAGGTTGTCCTAGTAGGAAATACTTGTATACACTAGGTATTTAATGCTATAATTAAGTATATTTGACAAAGGATGTAAATCTATGGAAAAGGCTATGAATCTTAAAGAAAATAAAAGGCTTGACGAGATTATTGACTCTACAATTATTTCCATCCAGCAAAGTAGTACAGAGATTAAGGAAATAAGTCACTTTGCAAAAAAAGAGTATCAAGAACTTGAAGACGAATTTTTGAAACTTCGAATTGAAGCAAGTGAATTAATTGATCGTGTAGAGAAGTTGGACCGTGAATATCGAATTAGTAAATCAAAGTTGATTATTGTCAATAAAAATTATGATAATTATTCAGAAGAAGAAATGAAAAGGATTTATGAAAAAACAGATCATTTGCGGGTTCAATTAGTTCTTGAGCGAGAGCGCGAGATGAATATCGTTAAACGGCGTAATGAATTAGAATTACATTTGAAATCTGTAAGAAACATTGTCGATAAAGCAGATAAAGTATCTAATGATTTTGAATTGGTTCATAATATGTTACATGGAAATTTAAAAGATTTAACAGAGCATATTGGTCAGTTTAAGAGTGAACGATTATTAGGTTATCGAATCATTCATGCTCAGGAAGAAGAGCGACAACGAATTGCACGAGAGTTACATGATGGGCCGGCACAAAGCTTGAGTAATATTAGTTTTAAAGCTGAGATATGTTTAAAGCTTGTCGATAAGGATATTGCTAAAGCTAAGATTGAATTGCAGACATTGAAAGGTCGTATTCATGAAACAATTGAGGAAACGCGTGAATTAATCTATAATTTAAGACCAATGTCAATTGATGATTTAGGATTAGTTCCAACGTTAGAAAGATATATTGATCAAGTTGAGTCTGTTAATGACTTTTCTATACAATTAAATATTGAATATCAAGATGGTTTAAAAATAGAAAATATTCCTAAAATCAATTCATTGACATTATTTAGAATTGTTCAGGAGTCATTAAATAATATTCAAAAGTACGCGGATGCAGACGAAATAATTATAAACCTTATATTAAACAATCAATATACAGAGATAATCATTGATGATAACGGATGTGGTTTTGATGTAGCCCAGATTAAAACGGATTTCTTAGCACATACAGGGCTGGGAGTTTCGATTATGAGAGAGAGAGTGAATTTATTGGCAGGACAGTTTGACCTTTCTTCAATGTTAGGTCAAGGAACGCGTGTATTTGCAAGATTGCCGATAAACAGGGAGAGAAGTTAGGAGGAGTTATAGTGGATAAAATTAAAGTTTTGATTGCGGATGATCATTCAATGGTTCGCGAAGGCTTGAAACAATTGATTGAGTTAGAGGATGATATTGAAGTCATAGCTCAAGCAGGAGACGGAAAAGAAACCATTAAAAAAATATTTGAGTTTGAACCGGATATTGTTCTTTTAGATATTAATATGCCAATTATGAATGGTCTAGAAGTATTAGAAGAACTAAAGAAAATGAATAAAGAAGTTAATGTATTACTGCTAACTATTCACAATGAAGTTGAATACTTATATAGAGCTGTTGAAATAGGCGTTGAAGGATATGTTTTAAAAGACTCCGAATCTGATGTTCTTATAAAAGCAATTCGCTCAATACATAGTGGAGAGTCTTATATTCAGCCGAATATGGCATCCTTATTATTTAAGAAAATCAATGGTGAATTAGATTACCAGGTTCGTCATCACAAATTGACACGCAGAGAAACAGAAGTTCTAAAACTTATCACCTTGGGTTCTCTTAATAAAGAAATTGCGGATGAATTATGTATAAGTGAAAAAACGGTAAAAAATCATGTTTCGAATATTTTTAAAAAAATCGAGGTATCTGATCGTACTCAAGCTGCTGTTTATGCAATTAAAAATAATATTGTGAATATTTATTAATGTTTCACGTGAAACATTAATAAATGAAAACAACAGCAAATATAAATTATCTTTTCAAACAGATATAAAAACAACAGTAATGTTTCACGTGAAACATTACTGTTGTTTTTATATCTAGAGAAGTATGGTTTAGTGTGAAAAGGATAGAAGTAAAACCTTACTTATGATATAATAGTTTTTAGTATAAAGTCAGGAGGATAGTATTAAATGGGAAGAGTTATATCAATAGTAAATCAAAAAGGCGGAGTAGGAAAAACAACGACGACAATTAATCTTTCGGCCGCTTTAGCGGAAGCTGGAAAAAAAGTGTTGACGATTGATATTGATCCTCAAGGAAACACAACAAGAGGTTTAGGTATTAATAAAGAAACCCTAGAAACAACAGTTTATGAAATGCTTCTAAAAGAAAAAAAAATAGAAGAAATTATTTTAGAAGATGTTTTTAGAAATCTTGATCTTGTACCTTCTGATGTGGATTTAGCTGGAGCTGAGGTTGAACTCATAGGTGTCAAAGAAAGTAATTACATATTAAATTATGAAGTGAACAAAATAAAGCATCGATATGATTTTATCATTATTGATTGTCCCCCATCCTTAAGTATATTAACGGTAAATGCACTTTGTGCATCGGACTCTATACTCGTCCCAATTCAATGTGAATATTTTGCATTAGAAGGCTTGTCACAGCTCATGTATACAATCAATTTAGTCCAAAAGCGCTTAAATCCAAATCTTGAAATCGAAGGTGTTGTCTTTACCATGTATGATGCAAGGACAAACTTATCCTTGCAAGTTGTGGAAGAAGTAAAACATGAGTTGAGACATACGAATATATATAAAACAATTATTCCACGTAATGTGCGATTAGCAGAATCACCAAGTTTTGGGCTTCCGATTACAATGTATGATCCCAATTCAAAAGGAGCAGTAAGCTATCGACAATTGGCAGAAGAAGTAATAGAAAGAGAGGCTTAACATGGCAAGAAAAAGAGGCTTAGGCCAAGGTTTATCTGCATTAATTACGGATGATTTGGAAGAAGAAATTTCTTCAGAAAACAAAAGAAATATATCAAAAGTAAAGATTACACAAATCGAACCAAATCCAAATCAACCACGAAATCAATTTGATGAAGATGGATTACATGAACTAGCAGAATCCATTAAACGATTCGGAGTGCTACAACCCCTTGTTGTCATAAAAAAAGATAAGTTTTATGAAATTATTGCTGGAGAACGCCGTTGGCGTGCTGCAAAAATGGCAAAATTAAAAGAAATACCCATTATAGTAAAGGAATTTACAGAAGAAGAAATTGTTGAAGTTGCATTAATTGAAAACATACAACGTGAAAATCTAAATCCGATTGAAGAAGCAATGGCCTATCATCGTTTAATCCATGAGTATAAATTAAAACAAGATGAAATCGCAGAAAAAGTTTCAAAATCAAGATCAGCGATTGCAAATGCACTCCGCTTACTTCAACTTGATGAAAGAGTAAGACAAATGCTCATTGATGAAAAACTTTCAACCGGCCATGCAAGAACGCTTCTTGGAGTGAAAGATTTAGAAAAACAATATGAAGTGGCCTTACAAGTCTTTGATCATGAGCTAAATGTAAGAGATACTGAACGACTGATTAAAAAGCTATTAAAGCCAGAAAATAATGATGAACACAAAAAGAAAAAAGACTATATGGATCCTATCATGGCGTCATTAGAGAAAAACATTGAAGAAATTTTAGGAACGAAGGTAAACATTCAAAACAAAAAAAATAAAGGTAAAATAGAAATTGAATATTATTCAAATCAAGAATTAGAAAGAATTATTGACTTGCTTGAACAGATTAAGTAACGAAGGGAGATAAAAATGAATGAAATAATTATCTTTTTTGAAAGTATGCAGGTAGAGATATTAATGATTATAACAGGTATTACCTTTGTACTTTTTATTTTACTTTTTATTACAATGATTAATTTGTCAATATTTAGAAATAAATATAAAAAACTAAATAAAGGCAAAGCAATTCAGTCGTATGAAGAACATATTATAAAGAATAAGTCAGATATAGAATATTTAAAACAACATCAATCTGAAATATTCAACCACATTGATAAAATATACGACCAAGCAAAAGATGCATATACAAAAGTTCGCTTGCATCGCTATAATGCATTTGAACGTCAAGGTGGAGAAATGAGTTTTGTATTAGTTATGCTAAATCAACATAATAATGGAGTGATTCTCCATAACTTGCATAACAGTGAGTATTCATATTTATATTCGAAAAATGTAACAAATGGAATGACAAAAGAAAAATTAACAGAAGAAGAAAAAGAAGTTCTACTAAGAGCGATGAATGAAAAAAAGTAGAGCACCTATTTTTAGGAGGAAGTTATGTATAAAATGTTAGTGTTAGACTTTGATGACACATTACTTAAAGATGATTTGTCGATAAGCTCTGAAAATATTAAAGCTATACAAAAAGCAAAAGATCAAGGTATCATCATTTTATTTTGTTCAGGTCGTAGCGATGAATCAATGTTTCATTTTATAGAGGAACTGGATATGCATGATTCCGATGAATATTTTATTTCCTATAATGGAGCAAAAATAGATACGATAGATCGACAAAATATCTTTCATAAAAAAATTGAACAACCACTTCTTAATAAAATTGTTAAAATTGGCAAAGAACATCATGTAACCGTACAATTATACAATGGTAGTAAAATGGTTGTCGAAGAAATTAATGAGACAGTAAAAAAGTATGTTGAATTAACCCAAAGTGAACCGATTGTTGAGAAAAATATTGAAGACTTAGAGTATTCAACAAAAATTCTTTTGAATTCAGCGAATCGTGAGCTTTTAGAAGAATTAAAAGTAATTATTGAGAATAAATATCAAAACCAAGCCAATGTGTTTTTTTCTAAACCGAATTATTTAGAAATACTTCATAAAGAAGCCAACAAGGGACTCGCTGTAAAATATTTGGCAGAAAAACTTGGAATTGATTCAGAAGAAATCATTGCTGTTGGTGATAGTTTTAATGACATATTTATGATTGAATATGCAGGATTAGGTGTTGCAGTGGCTAATGGAAGAGAAAAAGTGAAAGCAATCGCAAATTATGTAACAGAAAAAGACAATAATCACCATGCTGTTTGTGAAGTAATTGAAAAGTTCATACTCAAATAAAAACACCGTATGATTCAAGTATTGACTTGAGATAATACGGTGTTCTGATGGCCTTTTAAATTAAACCGAGTGCACGAATAATTTTTTCAACATCTTTATTAACAACAGTGTATTGAATTTCTAATCCGTTTCGTTCGCCCTTTATTAAGCCGGCAGCTTTAAGTTTTGATAAATGTTGAGAAACAGTTGATTGAGGAATATTAAGACATGATTGCATATAGGTCACATTACATCCGGCATTCTCTTTTTCTAGAATGCCGATAAGTATACATAATCTAGCAGGATGTCCTAAAAGTTTTAAAAGCTCAGATGAACGTTCAAAATCTCTGATTTGCATGGTTTCACCTCGTAATTTATATTTGAATATTACAATATCCCGTTATTGTTATTGTACACTAATCTTAAAAACTTGTAAAGATATTTCCGAAAGAAAGGGGTTTTATGGATAAAATTTCTAAACCGCAACGAACAAGAGAAATCATCGAAAAGTATCAATTTTCATTAAAGAAAAAATTCGGACAAAACTTCTTAATAAACCAAAATATATTGGATGATATTATAAAAGGGGCGGATCTTACCCCAGAAGATATTGTCATAGAGATTGGTCCGGGAATTGGGAGTTTGACACAATATATTGCAGAGCAGGTCGATGAGGTGTTAGCAATAGAGATTGATAAAACACTGATACCGATTTTGGAAGATACATTATCAGAGTATGATAATATACGTATAATAAATGAAGATATATTGAAAGTCGATTTGAAAGGACTTCTTGAGCGTGATTATAAAAATCGTCGTATCAAAATTGTAGCTAACCTACCTTATTATATTACGACACCAATTATTATGAAGATATTTGAAGAGCATGTACCCATTGATTCTATTACTATTATGATTCAAGAAGAAGTTGCTGATCGCATGCAGGCAAAACCTTCAACAAAAGAATATGGAGCCCTTTCTTTGGCTGTTCAATACTATTCTTATCCGAAAGTAATTGTAAAAGTACCACCGAGTTGTTTTGTCCCGCAGCCAAAAGTAGGATCATCAGTTATTCGTTTAGAACTTACGGATCATTATAAAAATCAAACAGAAGATGATAGATTTTTATTTCAACTGATTCGAGGAGCTTTCCAACAGCGTAGAAAAACACTTGTAAACACATTGGCACATCAACCCAATATTCATTTGACAAAAGAAGAAATTCGAGAGGCTTTAGCTAAAATAGACCTTTCTGAAAAAATACGTGGAGAAGCACTTTCGCTACAACAATTTATTGATTTGGCAAAAGTTTTTAAAAAAAGGGGATAAAAAGAAAAGTTTAATATTTTTGTAATACATTATTCATGGTAATGTCATACAGACTTGTTATTATAATATTGTAAAACTATCCCCCCTTTTATTTTGATAGATATAATTGCTTAGTCCTACTTTCGAAGTAGGACTATTTTTTTTATTTTTATTTGACTTGATTAATTTGAATTGAACCTAGATCAGATTGAAAAGTGTAGCTACTTTCATCAGGTGATTCTATACGAGCAAAGTCAGACTTTATGGAGCCAAGATCTGTATCTGCGTAGATTAACGTGTCTGAGGGCAGATTTAAGTGTGCGTCGATTGAACCTAGGTCTGCCTTAATATCAAGTGTTTCCATGGCTTCAAGCGTGACATTGATATCTCCAAGATTATTACGAATCTCAACATTGTTGATAGGAGACGTCGAATGAAGGTCGATTGAACCAAGATCACAAAAGACACCAAGGTAGTCCATATCCTGATTAATTGAAATATCTATATCACCTAAATCAGTAATAAGAATAAGTTTATCTGTATTTTGGTAAATATTATCATTGGTTATTCGTGTAGTATCTGAATCAAGCTTTATTTCTTCAAAGTGATAGTCTGTAGGAACATGGACTTTAATTGTTCCTTCATAATGCTTAGTCATAATTAGATTACGTACTGATAAAGACGTGGTGACAGATAATTGATTGTTTTTTAATTGGGTATTGAATTTTGTATGATAACGATCTGTATCAGGACGATCACGGGAATACTCAATAAGGATGTTGTCCCGATCTTCTTCAATAAATTGAACATCTTCAACAGCTGTCGAAATAAATAATTGGTCAACAAAATCAAATGTTTGACTTTCATTTAATGAGATTGTTTCATACTCATTACTCCGATGGTTGGAGGAGAGGATGCCAGGAAAAAAATCAATATCCCAATGATCGGTATAATTGATTGATGTACTTTCTGTAAATATATTTTCAATGGATAGCCCATTACGTTCAATGTAGGAAATCGCAACAACAACACTTAATAATGTCATTAGAAAGAAAAATCCCATAAGATATCCCATTGTTCTATGAAAAGATTTCATAATTAATACCCCCTAATTACTTTAATATTCCATTTTGCGTACCGATAGGTTAAGATTCCTAAAAATCTACCAATATAAATAGTTAATAAGCTAAATAGTCCTCCTAGTCCCAATAAGAAAAATCCTGTCGAAAAAAGAAGTACCGGATGGGACATAACGATTAAGGGTATCGATATAAACGAAATTGGAAAAGCCAATATACCACTAAGTACAATGAGTATTCCGGATATAGCAAGTGCAATACCTGAAATAAAAAAACCTAAAATGACGCCCCATGTACCGACAAAAGGTCCTAAAACAATAATTGTGTTAAATAGTAATAAAGCAATGATGATAAGAATCATTGTAATAGGTTGATTAGGCCTTGTACGCTGAGTGACCGGTTCAGGTGTTTTATATATTCGTTGTGGTTCTTTAATTAAACTTGTGCTTTTTGGAAGACCGAGTTCATCAATAACTTCTGAAATAGGACGGCCCGTTTCTTCGGCTTGGTCAAATTTTGCTTCTGCATCCTTCATTACGTGAAAACGTTCTTCGGATGTTAATGCAGATAACGATTGATTGAGTTCATGAAGGTAGGTGTATTTATCCATAACAAAGCTCCTTTCGCTTTTAATATACTTAGAATACCAACAATTACTTTGTAAATAAAGAGAATCATCTTAGAATTCCATTAAAAAATTGATTGATATCACAAAAACAGTTATAATAGACAGTGATAAGTTGAACGTTACAATCGTATTAAGAAAGGATTTTATTCCGATATGCAGAAAAAGAGAAATGTTTTTGGATATTTACTTTTGCTTTTTACCGTCATTCCCTTTATCGAATTATTCTTGTTGCTTCAGATTGCTGAAAAAACCAGTGCTACATTTACATTCATATTAATTATTCTAACAGGAATTGTCGGTGCATATTTTGCAAAAGTTCAAGGCCGATTGGTTATTTTTAATATTCGCCAAGCACTTAATCAAGGAATTATGCCAAAAGAAGAGTTGGTTAACGGCTTATGTGTATTAATAGGTGGTGCTTTTTTGCTTACTCCGGGTATTATAACAGATATTGCAGGGTTTACACTACTTATTCCTTATACACGTAATTTTTATAAGAAAATTGTGAAAAATAAATTTGAAAAGATGATTCGAGGCGGAGGTTATTAATGCTCAAAGCAGTGATATTTGATATGGATGGATTACTTATAGACAGTGAAGCAATGACATTTAAAGGGTATAAGAAATTGTGTAGTGACCACAGTTACAAGCTAGAGGATGAATTTTATTTTCAGTTTTTAGGCACCAATATTGATTATATGCGAGACGGTTTTCATGCGCATTACGGTCAGGATTTTCCTTTTGACCAAATACTTGAAGACGTCCATAGTTATATAGAAGAGATTTTTCAAAATGGGGGCGTTCCCTTAAAAGCCGGGGCAATGAATTTACTCAATTTTCTAAAACAAAATTCTATAAAAATCGGATTAGCCACGTCCAGTGCAAGGCATCGAGTCGATAAAATTCTAGCAAAAGCTGAGATTACGTCCTATTTTGATACAAGCGTATGTGGCGATGAAATAACTTATAGTAAGCCAAATCCTGAGATTTTTTTGACGGCTTGTCAAAAACTTGGGGTTAAGCCAGAAGAAGCTATTGTGTTGGAAGACTCAGAAAATGGAATTATCGGAGCATCCGATGGAAAGATTCAATGCATCCATGTACCTGACCTAAAGGCTCCATCAGATGCTATAAAAAAGAGAGCAACATATATTGCCAAAGATTTAAATGAAGTTATACACTATATAAAAACCAATTAAAATAGAGTTTGAGGAGAGTGGAGCGATGAAGAATTTTTTAAAAGCATGTGGGTTCACAGCATTAATAGCTTTCGTGTACTTGGTTGCGAGTGGATTTGTCGGTGTTGCGGTTGTCGTTGTTGTCTTATTCACAAAACAAGGCTTGTTCAATCCCGAAGTTATGGCCAACGAAACTGAGTTTATAGAGACAATTTTACAATTAGTGGGTCAATTTGCAATTCCAACGGTCATTGCAGTAAATACATTGACTTTATTGGGAATTATGTTGATATTTGTTGGACGAAAAGAATCATTTAAAACATATATTAATTTTTCACCACTTAAATGGAAAAATGCCATAACGCTTTTTGTATTTGGGATTTTCTTAAACATTTTAACGGTAGGTATATTAACCGTGGTTAGTGAAGTGTTTCCGATAAGTGAGCAAATGG
>CAZLXW010000077.1:0-15882 GCA_964563505.1 uncultured Eubacteriales bacterium | reverse complement strand
ATGAAGAAGTGGCTTATGGTGTGACAACACCTGAAGAGGGTGCAGAACGATTTATACAAGAAGCAAATGCTGTTTTATCAGCAAACTAATATAGCTTGTTAGTCATTAACTCATGTGAATTGGCCGGTTATCCTTCTAAAGGGTAACCGGCAAAAATTAGGAGATGTATATGGATAAAAAAGTTCAAAACCCAAATTTTCGAGAACGGTTCTCAACATTTATGGACAAGGATAATACAGTAGGATATGTTTTTATCTTACCATGGTTGATTGGTTTCTTTGCATTTACCTTTATTCCGGTTGTTGCTTCTCTCGTACTTTCATTTACCAAATATGATTTACTATCTCCGCCTACATTCATTGGACTTAAAAATTATATTACAATGTTTACCGGGGATGCATTATTTGTTAAATCAGTAAAGATAACTTTCTTATTTGTTGCGGTTTCAGTACCGTTACGATTGATTTTTGCCTTAATGTTGGCAATGGTCTTTAATAAACCTACGAGGTTAACCGGCTTTTACCGAGCTGTTTACTATATACCTTCAATTGTTGGAGGAAGTGTTGCTATAGCCGTTATGTGGAGTCGTATATTTGATTCTGAAGGTGCCATTAATAGTATTATGATCAGTTTAGGCATTATAAACGAGCCAATATACTGGCTAGGGAATCCCAATACAACGATGATTGTATTAGTGCTTCTATATGTATGGCAATTTGGTTCTGCTATGCTTATTTTCTTAGCAGGATTAAAACAGATTCCCATGAGTTTATATGAATCGGCTAAAATAGACGGAGCCAATAAATTACAACAATTTTTCAGAATAACAATACCAATGTTAACACCGATTATTTTGTTTAATTTAATTATGCAAGTAATTAACGGTTTTATGATGTTTACGCAAGCCTTTGTCTTAACCAATGGAACAGGTGGACCTTTAAATAGCTTGTTAGTATATTCAATGTATATGTATAGGAAAACATTTGAATTCTATCAAATGGGATACGGTTCAGCTATGGCATGGTTTATGTTGATTGTGGTAAGTATCATGACAGGCATTATCTTCAAGACATCAAATCAATGGGTATTCTATGAGGCAAAGGAGGACTAGTATGAAACGTAAACAGCAAATAGGACGATTAATATATCATATCATCATAATGGGCTTTGCGTACGTTATGATTTATCCAATCCTTTGGATGTTCTTTGCTTCATTTAAAGATAACATGGAGATTTTTGCAGATGCAAGTCGACTATGGCCACAAAACTTTGATTTTGGAAACTACGCACGTGGGTGGGCCGGATTTAGTGGATATACCTTCGGAACCTTTTTCAAGAATTCGGCAGTTATTTCCGTTATTTCAACGCTAGCAACTGTGCTTTCATCAGCAATCATCGCGTATGGATTTGCACGCGTGAAGTTTAAGTTTCAAAAATTTTGGTTTGCTATTATGATTTCGACCATGATGCTACCGATTCAGATTATCATGGTACCCCAATTTATAATCTTCCATAAGTTAAAACTTGTGGGAACCATATTACCGGTTGTATTGCCACACTTTTTCGGAGTTCCATTTTTCATTTTCTTAATGATGCAGTTTATACAAGGGGTTCCAAGAGATTTGGATGAAGCAGCAAAAATAGACGGATGTAGTAAGTATGCAATCTTTTACAAGATTATACTACCATTAATGAAACCTGCACTTGTTACAGCAACCATCTTCCAATTTTACTGGAAATGGGACGACTTCTTAGGTCCATTACTTTACTTAAACAAACCTCAACAATATACAGCAACTCTAGCATTACGACTCTTTGCTGACCCGGGTAGCACCGTTCCATGGGGAGAGATGCTCTCAATGGCAACCCTATCCATCGTTCCAATCGTATTGATTTTCTTAATGTTCCAGAAGTATCTCGTAGAAGGTATTTCAACATCAGGATTAAAAGGCTAGAATTAAGCATAAAATAATAGTATGTTTGTCATGATCAATCGCTCTTAGGTACAAAGTCCTGCGTCGCCCGTCAGACCATCCTTGGTCTGAAAGTGCGAAGCGCCACATCCTTGTGGCGCAAGCTTTCGGACTTATACCTAAACGCTCGGTCATGATGAAGATACTATTTTTTTGCGTAATAACGCCCTAATTTGGAACAGGTCGCAAGCAAGGATACAATGCCCATGAATCTATATATACCTGCTTTTCTATGTGCGCTTTTCGTATACGGACTTATACCTAAACGCTCGGTCATGATAAAGATACTATTTTTTTGCGTAATAACTCCCTATGCTATTAAGATACGGTGGATATGTTTGTGGAAGAGTCGCCAAGCGGGTCTTTAGAAATTTTGGAACGCAGTTTAGATGGACTTCACTGAAAACGAAAAAGATAGCAAGTTAAGGATTCAATTGTTTGAACGCAGTGAGTTTTGAATCCGCTTGCTATCTTTTTATAGTTTTCAGAGTTAGTCCATCTTAAGGCAGTTCCTCATTGAAAAAGGCCCGCTTGGCGACTTAGCTACTTCAGATTCTCAGGATTTAAGCAATCAAGTTCAGGGAGTACGAAACGGCCGTTTTCACGAATAAGGACATCATCAAAGTAGATTTTTCCGCCACCAAACTCCGGTGTTTGAATGCATACAAGATCCCAGTGAATTGCAGAACGGTTTGTGTTATCTGCATCTTCATAAGCGTTGCCGGGGGTGAAATGGAAGCTTCCCATAATTTTTTCATCAAAGAGTGTATCTTTCATTGGTTTTAAAATATATGGATTAATTCCAATGGCAAATTCGCCGACGTATCTTGCGCCCTCATCGGTATCGAAAACTTCGTTAATACGTTCATTATCATTTGAAGTCGCTTCGATAATTTTACCATCTTTGAAGGTAAGTTGAATATTTTCATACGTGAATCCTTGATATACCGCCGGTGTATTATATTGAAGGGTTCCGTTGATGGAATTTTTTACCGGCGCTGTGTAAATCTCGCCATCCGGAATATTCATTTCACCTGCGCATTTTATAACAGGAATGTCTTTTATTGAGAAGGTTAAATCCGTTCCGGGACCAACGATATGTACTTGATCTGTTTTTTCCATGAGTGCTTTTAGTGGATTCATGGCTTCATCCATTTTGCTATAGTCAAGATTACATACATTAAAATAAAAATCTTCAAATGCAGAGGTACTTGTATTACTTAATTGTGCCATCGATGGTGTTGGATATCTTAATACAACCCAACGTGTATGAGGTACACGTATTTCACTATGTACTTTTTGCTGGAGTAATTTTTGATATTTGGACATTTGTGTGGACGGAACATCAGATAATTCGCTGACATTTTCACTGCCACGCACACCGATGTAACAATCCATCGCTTTCATGCGGTCCATTTCCCATTGTGCCCGCAGTGTAAAGTATTCATCAGGTGCTTCAATAATTTGTTCACGAAGTAAACGCATATCTGTGGATTGAATAAATGGGATCCCGCCAACATTAAATACTTCCTTAACAAGTGCTCTTGCGAGTTCTTTTGTATCTTTATCCATATGCTCGATTAATACTTTTTCGCCTTTTTGTACTTTCAACGAATATTGTATGAGATTTTGAGCTAATTTTTGTACTCTTTGATCCATAGTTTCACCTTTCCTTCATCTTTAATATATGATATTATTGATTCTATATAGATGATTTTTATATTTGATGGTCATCTAATATACTGCTAGTATTATATCATAAAATACATAGGATTTAAACACTATATGAAAAGGAAGGTATATTATGAAAGCAACATTGATTAAAGATTTGTACAAGGATTATTCCAAGTTTTTGGACAAAGAGATTACGGTATCCGGTTGGGTACGAAGCGTTCGGGCATCGAGTAAATTCGGCTTTATTGTCATTAATGACGGAACTTATTTTAACACCTTACAAATTGTTATGGATGAAGCACTCGAAGGATATAAAGAACATGCTAAATTAAATGTAGGTTCAGCAATTATTGTTAAAGGAACTCTTGTGGCAACACCGGAAGCCAAGCAAGATTTTGAACTTCAGGCATCTGAAATTCAAGTCGAAGGACATTCACAACCGGATTATCCATTACAAAAAAAGCGTCATACATTTGAATATTTACGAACGATTGAACATTTGCGTCCGCGAACAAATACATTTGCAGCTGTTTTCCGTGTGCGTTCATTAACTGCTTTTGCCATTCATCAATTTTTTAATGAGCGTGGATTTGTCTATGTACATACTCCAATTGTGACGGCGAGTGACTGTGAAGGAGCCGGTGAAATGTTTAGAGTATCGACCATGAATCCTTCAAATATACCTATGGCAGAAGGTGCTGTTGATTATAGTCAAGATTTTTTTGGAAAAGAAGCGAGTCTTACGGTTAGTGGGCAACTCAATGTTGAAACCTATGCGATGGCATTTAGAAATGTATATACGTTTGGTCCAACATTCCGTGCGGAAAATTCAAATACACCGCGACATGCTGCGGAATTTTGGATGATTGAACCTGAGATGGCGTTTGCGGACTTAATTGATGATATGGATGTTGCAGAAGATATGATTAAGTATATTATTCGATATGTGCAAGAACATGCACCGGAAGAGATGAACTTCTTCAGTCAATTTATTGACAAAGGATTAAATGAACGATTGAGTAATGTAATGAATAACCGCTTTGAGCGAATTACATATACGGATGCGGTGGAGCTGCTTAAAAAGAATAATTCCAACTTTGAATATCCGGTTGAATGGGGAAGTGACCTCCAAACAGAGCATGAGCGTTATTTGACAGAAGTGATTTATAAAAAACCTGTTTTTGTTACCGATTATCCAAAAGATATTAAGGCCTTCTATATGAAACTCAATGATGATGGAAAAACAGTTGCAGCAATGGATTTACTCGTCCCTGGAGTCGGAGAGATTATCGGTGGAAGTCAGCGTGAAGACGATTTAGAACTTATGAAAAAGCGTATGGCTGAAATGGGATTAAATGAAGAAGATTATTGGTGGTACTTAGATCTTCGCAAATACGGTGGTACAAGACATGCTGGGTTTGGTTTAGGCTTTGAGCGTATGATTATGTATATGACGGGAATGACCAACATTCGTGATGTAATATCCTTCCCTAGGACTGTAAATAATTGTCATATCTAATGGATGAATTATTTCTGATATTTGTTTTATTTTCCTTTTTAGGTTGGTCTATTGAAGTTATCTATGCCTACTACAAGCATCATAAATTCGTAAATCGTGGCTTTTTGGCAGGGCCATTTTGTCCGATTTACGGAATAGGTGTGGTTTTACTTTATGTTACAATTCATACTATTTTAAATCAAAGCTCATTACGTAACCCTGGATTAATTATTGGAACCTTTATCCTTTCAGCACTCATTACGACACTTATTGAATGGGTCGTCGGCTCCTTGTTGTTTTATTTTTTTAAAACAAGATGGTGGGATTATTCTCACCAAAAGTTTAATTTAAAAGGATACATCTGTTTGAAATTCTCCATTTATTGGGGGATTATAGGTACTCTTGTCATATATAGTGTGTTACCGCTCAGTTTTTTCATGATTAGAAAGTTATCAGAACCCTTTATGGAAGCTATGATTACTCTATTTTTGATATATTTTGTCATTGATGGTAGTTTGACGATGCGGACCCTTGTTGACTTTAGACGATTACTTTTTGAGTTAGAAAATGAAGCAAAAAATATGCGACAATCGCAGGTAAAACTTATTAATGAAATGCGGGATTCCTTTGAGTTGTTCAAAAAATATATCGAAAAACTAGATGCCCTACAAAGCTATTATAGCTTTGAAATCAAAGAGATTATTAATGATTTAATTGATCATGATAAGATTATTAGTGTTCGAACGAAGTTCAACATGTTAAATAACCAAAATAATTATGAACAACTTGTAAAAAAAATACGATATTCACGATTGTTTAAAGCCTTCCCGGACATGACACCAAGACGGTTTTCTGAACTTTTAAAAGACTTGCGAAGGCGCTAAAGGAATGTATAAATGAATCAAAAAGTAGTAGAGGAAATCAAAGAGATTATTCGACGCGAAGATATTTTACGTCATATTCAAAAGATGGATGCATATTATCATCATGGGAAAGTTACGACCATGTGGCATTGCATTGCAGTGACCTATTTTAGTTTGAAAATTGCATCATTGTTAAAACTCAAAATTCAAAAAAAAAGCATGGTTATCGGAGCCTTGTTTCATGACTATTATTTGTATGATTGGCATGTACGCGAGAAGTATCATCAGTTTCATGGATTTAAACATGCAAGGTTTGCATTAAAAAATTCAAAAAAAATCTATCCGATAAATTCGATTGAAAAAGATATCATTCTTAATCATATGTTTCCGTTGACCTATACTCCGCCAAGATATAAAGAAAGTATTCTGGTTAGTGCAGTGGATAAGGGATGTTCAATTAGTGAAACACTATTTAAAACGACATATCAAGAATTGAAACAGGCTTTTGATACGTTGAAATTAAAGTAATTAGGAGGCATTTATGGCAAAAGCAGTTAGGTTATCAGATATTGCAAAACGAGTTGGCGTTAGTACGGTAACTGTTTCAAAAGCTTTATCAGATCAAAGTGGGGTTAGTGAAGAAAAGAGAGAGGATATTAAAGCTGTTGCAAAAAAGATGGGTTATGTACGTTCGCGGGCCTCTAAAGGTTCGCAAAACACAGGCAATATTGGTGTGTTAATCCCTAATCACTTTTTAGCCGAGGGACATTCTTTTTATTGGGCAATGTATCAGCAACTTGTAGAGAGTATGACTCAGTTGGGGTATTATGCAATCTTAGAAATACTTAACCATGAAGAGGAAGAAAATTTACAGTTACCTAAAATGGTTTTAGATCAAAAAATAGAAGGTCTTATTATCATGGGCCAAGTAAGCGAAGCCTATGGCGAGTATATGAGTCAAAATAATGATGTACCCATGATGCTTTTGGATGCCTATAATGATGTGCAGCAGTTAGATGCTGTAATATCAGACGGGTTCTATGGAATGTATGCTTTGACAAATTATCTAATAAGTCAAGGTCATAAAAAAATTGGCTTTTTAGGTACAATTCTTGCAACTAGCAGTATTACTGATCGTTATCTGGGATATATGAAAGCTATGATGGAACACCATCTTGATATTAATGAGGTATGGATTATTCCGGACCGGGACTTAACCTACGGAAATAGTATTGACATCGAATTACCGAATACTTTGCCAACTGCTTTTGCTTGTAACTGTGATGCAGTTGCCAATATGCTCATAAAAAAGATTGAAGAAAAAAATCTATCGGTACCTCAAGATATATCGGTTGTGGGATTTGATAATTATCTCTATCCGACAATAACTTATCGTGACATAACAACATACGAAGTCAATATGGAGCGTATGGCAACAACTTGCGTGAATACCTTGATGGAAAAAATCCAAAAAAGACCTTTTGTAAAAGGGATTCAAATCGTGACAGGTGAGATGGTTTTAAAGGAAAGCGTCCGAAATATATCCATGCTGTAGACAACAGAAAGGGAATTAGATGAAGTATATTGTTAAGGCGAATGAAAAAATACAAAAGGTAATTGATCAAGCAAATGAAGGGGATACAATTTTAATCGGACCCGGCGTCTATGAGGAAAAACTGGTTATATCAAAGCATGGGCTACATTTAGTCGGTAGCACAGATGGAGAGGTTAAAATTACTTATAATGATTATGCACTAAAAGATCATGAAGATGGGAGACGATTTGGGACATTTCGCTCATATACATGTCTCGTTGAAGGTGATAATATAGTTTTAGAAAACATATGTATTGAGAATAGTTCGGGAGATAGTCGTAGTGTCGGACAGGCGATTGCTTTGTATTTGGATGGACACCATATTCAAGTGAAAAATTGCAAGTTATATGGATATCAAGACACTTTGTTTTTAGCTCCATTACCCATCGCACCGCGCATTCCCGGATCATTTGTAGGTCCAAGTGAACATAAGGTGTATCGACGATTGGAATCTTATTTTGAAAATTGCTATATTGAAGGTGATGTTGATTTCATCTTTGGTGGAGGACAAGCTCTTTTTAATAGATGTGTTATTCAGTCAAAAAACCGTAATGAAAAAGTCAACGGATATGTAAGTGCACCTTCAACCTATGAAGGAGAAGACTACGGTTTTGTGTTTTATGCCTGTAATTTTGTAGCTGAAGAAGAAACTGCAGCAGCAAGTGTGTATCTAGGAAGACCATGGCGTGAATTTGCTCAGGTCATGCTTATAAACTGTACTATCGGTGAACATATTTATCCTGAAGGATGGGACGATTGGAACAATGAAGAAAATCGTAAAACAACACGATTTTCAGAATATGGTTGTAAGTATTCAAATAAAGAGGCAATACAGATGCGAGCGTATCATGAACCTTTTATTCACGTTCAGTATCAAGAAGTATCCATAGGATTCCTTAGTCAGTGGCATCAAGCGTGTTTGAATAATTAAGTAAATGTAACATATAGGAGGCATTATGACAGATATCATAAAAAGACGTTTCTTTTTCGTCGTCATTGGAATTTTAACAATTATATTGGTCTTATGCTTATCCTTTTGGGGATATATGCAGGTGAATTTATTTGAACCTGAAGATTATAGTATAAAGGAAAAACCAATAGAGAACTATTTAAGTTCTCTAGAATCAGGTTTTATTCATCGAACTCAGGATAATTTATTTACTGGGTTTATTCCTATGTCTGTCATTAATAATGAACTAAGTTATCGAATTGAAGAAGCAACACAATCTATGAATATTATAACAGAAGGTGTGATTGTTAATGCTGATCAAAAATGGATTAAAATAAATTACAGAAAACATATAACCATTCCAGTATATCATGATATGATTATTTATAAAAAAGAGGAAGGCCTATCGGTTGAACTTGTTCCTATCGCCTTTGGAAAAAAGCAAACAAAGCTTCCGACCATCATAAGTCAATGGATTTTTGACGCACTCATTGTTAAACCAATAAAAGTACAATTAAATTATGCTGCATATAAGCCTGGTGATTATTTTGAGTATACGTCAAGTAATCTTACAAATGAAGGTCTTTTTTTGAATTATGAATTATATATAGACGATATGGAAACGGTACTTGAAAATATAAAGGCGTCTGCAAATGATGGCCTTGTGAATATTTATGAAGCGGGAACAGAGTATCAACAAGAAGCTTTGCGTTTCCTTCGCGAATATCATGTATTTCCGGAAAATATAATGGGATTGATATATGAAGATTATCATTTAGATGCGCAGGTTATCACCAGTCTGTTAATTTTAGCAGATCTGGAATTGTTTGATAGTATTATAGAACGTTATCCAATGCTTAGTCAGCGCATTAATCGAGAGGATATTTTAGATCAAAGAGCAGAGTTACTAAATCAAGCCACAATAAAATATGGACGAAATGTTTTGAAAAAATTTGAGCAGATGGAAGCTGTTGGAAATATTGTTTCCCATTATGGATATTTTTTTGATTTAGACCGGATGGAACCGGTAACAATTGAACTCATCGTCGACTTGAATCAGTTGAAGATACCATATGATGATTTCAAACAAATGCGATTAATTATGATAGAAAATGAACCCTATGTATTATATGATACAGATGAAGAACGCTATTTATTAATTAATGAAAGATCCTACTCATTGATCTCTGAGGAAGAGTATAAAAATAATTATTTTTATGAAAGGCCTTCAAAAGGAGACTATACAAATGATCCAAAAACTTATGATGCGATTTACGGGACAATTGAAGATGCTCTTGGTGAAGAAATATTTATTCGATATATGAAAGATGATGGTGTTGATGCCTTTGTTGTATATTCATCAAGATTAAATGACCAGGATTTTACGGTAGCTCTCTTGAAAAATGAAGGAAATGGATATAAATTGATTGGAAATGGATTGACGTCAATAAAAGAGATTAACCGAGAATATCCTGACTTTAATCTCAATCTTATTACACGAAGAATTGAAACAACAAAGGTTAAGATATTAAATTCGACGACCCGACATGCAATAAAAGAAGGGCTTGTTGAATATGGTTATATTGATGAAGATGAGATTATTCCCTATGTTTCCTATGACGGTAATTATATTGCAGTTATGACAGGAACGGGAGAACAATATATTTACACGATTTATCGTGATACTTTTTTAGATCGTGTTTACACGCTAGATGATGCCTTTGAAATTTTTGATGATATTAACCCTTTATTGCTTATTCAAGAAAGACCGGTTGGCTAACCGGTCTTTTACCTATATATCATAGACATTAATGTAAATATTGTTCAATTGTAAAGACGCTTTTATCCCCTCGATAGCGAGAAATAGTATATTCAATAGGGGAATCAAATTGATTATAGCCAATGTAGTGAAATAATTGGATTGCTGTGTTTTTAGTTATTTCTAATAATTCGCAGTCCTCTTTTGTCGGAATGGCGGCCTCAACATTACGGATAACTTTATTTATTTTCGTGTTGATGTTTTTAGATAAAATTTTGTATAAAGATTGTGTCTCCATATCATAATCAAGTACATTTTTACACGAAATATAGGGTAAATATGTATTGGCAATGACAATGGGCTCATGATCAGCATAGCGTAATCGCTTAAGTGAGATAACATCACTTGATGCAGAGATATTCAAGGCAACAGCAACCTCGGTCGGAGCTTTTATGACCTCAAATTCTAAAACCTTTGAGCTGGGAGTATAGCCTTTGCGTTCCATTTCTAATTTAAAACTTTCAATACGTTTAATAAAATCTTGATTGATCTTATCTTGGGCAACGAATGTCCCCCGACCTTTAACGCGATAAAATTTGTTTTCATTGACGAGTTCAGTTAAGGCTTGTCGTACAGTGGTCCTGCTGATATCAAACAATTCACACAGTTCAAATTCTGTTGGAATCATGTCGCCGGGATTTAGTAATTTCTTTTTCATCATTTCAATAAGAATATTTTTGAACTGAAAGTATAATGGAATCGGAATCGATTTATCGATTGAATATTCGTTAAATAATTCTTTGGTCGTCATGGTTTTTCCCCGTTTCTAAAATAGTGTATTCAATATAATGATAGAATTACATATATTAAGATTGTATTATGTGTACTACATATTATTTTACACATATTATCAAAAAAAACAAGTATTTCATTGATATCAATTAGAAAGAATATGGTATACTAGAGTAGAAAACACATATAAATGATATTTCATTAGAAATTTCCAGGAGGTTATGGTGTGAAAAAAAGAATTGGATTATTAACAAGTGGTGGAGATTGTCCGGGCTTAAATGCAACCATTCGGGGTGTTGCCAAGGCAGCATATGGTATGATGGATTGTGAAATTGTTGGAATCATGGATGGATTCAAAGGATTAATAGAAAATACGTCTATTGAGATGGAGCCAAAAGATTTCTCGGGAATATTAACCCGTGGAGGAACTATTTTAGGAACTGCCAGAACACCCTTTAAAAAAATGCGGAAAATAGAAGATGATGGCGTTGATAAAGTAAAACAAATGCTAGAGAATTATAAAGAACTTGGGTTAGACTGTTTAGTCTGTTTAGGCGGTGCCGGAACACATAAAAATGCCAATCTTTTGCGCGAAGAAGGTTTAAACGTTATTGGATTACCCAAAACGATTGATAACGATATTTACGGAACGGATGTGACCTTTGGATTCCACAGTGCTGTTGATATTGCAACAGAAGTCATTGACCGAATTCATACAACGGCAGATTCTCATGACCGTGTCATGTTAATTGAACTGATGGGCAACAAAGCGGGTTGGTTAACACTTCATGCCGGAGTTGCCGGTGGTGCGGATGTTATCTTAATTCCTGAGATGCCATATGATCCGGACATAGTTATTGAAGCGCTCAAAAAGCGGCAAAAAAAAGGAAAGAATTTTTCGATTATTGCAATCGCAGAAGGTGCGATGACAAAAAAAGAAGCTGAAATGGACAAGAAAGAATTTAAAGATCATCGTAAATCAATGAAATACCCAACGGTATCTTACCGTTTAGCCGAATATATTGAATCAAAAACCGATATAGAGACGCGAGTGACCGTTCCGGGACATCAACAACGTGGTGGGTCCCCATCACCATTTGATCGTGTCTTAGCTACACAATTAGGTGCATATGCGGCCAAACTCATTAGTGAAGAGCAATACGGCATGACCGTATCTATTGAAAATAACGATATACGTGCAACGCCATTAGCTGAAGTTGCGGGACTATTAAAACTTGTTCCCGAAGATCACAATTTAATTATGACAGGTAAATTAATTGGTATTAATTTTGGAGATGAGATTTAAAGCTATGAAGTTCGTCCATATTGCAGATTTACATATTGGTCAAAGCTTTCAAAGCGCTTCTTTTGGAGGTCGATTTGGCTCAATGAAGCGTCAAGCAATCAAAGAAAATTTAAGAAAGGTTATTGAATTTTGTAATGAAAAGGATATTGATTTTCTTCTCATGGCCGGCGATTGTATTGAAGCAGACTATATCCAAGTGAATGATTTGTTTGATTTAAAATATTTGTTTGAACAACTTATCAAAACCCGTGTCATAATGATTGCAGGAAACCATGATCCTGCAATCATTATGCGTAGCAAGGTTAGAATGCTTCAATGGCCGAAACATGTGTATATGGTTGATAACGACTATGAATATATTGAGTTTTTGGATGAAAACATCGGATTTTTCTGTTCATCATGGCAAAATAAAAATGAAGTGAACTTCGATTATGAGCTTCTTGATAAAACACTGGAGGATGCAAAAGTTTCTCAAGTTATCGGAATCATACACGGTGATGTCTATTCAGATCATGGATATATGTGTCTGGATAAAAAACGTTTATTGAATTCAAAGTTGAGTTATATCGCTTTAGGTCACATCCACAAAGCAGATTTATTCAATGGAAAAATGGCTTACCCCGGTAGCTTGGAACCACTTGATTTTAGTGAGACGGGTAATCATGGATTTATTGCCGGTTCACTTGATGCGCCAGATTTATGTATAGAACATATTCAGCAAATGATACATCCAATGAAAGTACATAAGTTCGATGTATCACCGTTTACATCGGGTATGGAGATACTCGATGCTATCAAGCTTGAACTCGAAGACTTTGAGGTTAATGATATGCTACGATTGATATTAATCGGTGAGATGGATTTGACCTTAAATCTTTTAGAGGGTTTAATCCATGGTGATTGGAGCTCGGTAGCAAAACCTACTATTAGTTATTTAGAAGTGGTTGATCAAACAAAACGAGCCCTAGATATCGACCAAATATATGAAGAACATAAAGAAGACATTATAGGCTACTTCATACAATCCTTACAGGACAAGGGACTCAGTGACAAGGCGCATCAAGAAGCGCTTGATTTAGGGGTTAAAATGTTATTGAATGAGGTCAAGTAGGAGAGACAATGAGAATAAATGAACTGGAATTAAATCATTTTGGAAAGTTTCATGGCAAAAAAGTTACCTTTGATGCCCATGTCAATCTTGTTTATGGTTTAAATGAATCAGGAAAAACAACGCTATGGTATTTTATTTTAGGCATGTTTTTCGGATTTTTTAAACCATATATTAAGACGAGGCGATATTTAGATATCCATGCCAAGTACCAACCTTGGGAATCGTCTCAGTACTGTGGAAGTATGGTATTAACTGATGAGGAAATGGGACGAACGGTACGGATCTATCGTAATTTTCGGCAAGGCGAGGAAGAAGTTACGGTACATGACGAACAAACAGGAGAAGAGATAACCGGACTTTACGATATGCATCCTGTTTTTCGATTGCCGGATATAGCAAAAAAGCATTTAAACATATCTTATTTCGGATATATTAATATGGGCGCAATATCTCAATTAGGCCATGAAACCGATGAAAATTTAATTGTGGAACTTAAGGAAGCTGTTGTCAATGCTTTATCGAGTAAAACGCTGAATGTTTCCATGCATAAAATCCAACAAGAATTAAAAACAAAAAAGGAACGCATCGGGTCAAAGAAAAAAACATCATCAATATATGCAAAAATGCTGGACCATCTTGATGATTTATATAAACAACGACAAAGGGTTTTGGAAGAAGAAAAAAATCTGTTTGACCTTATTGCGTATCAGATAAAATTAGATGTAGATTTAGAAAACGTTCGGGAGCAATTAAGGCATATTCAGCTTTATGAAGAGTATACAATGAAATGCCATCAACGTGACCGGTTGCATTACATCGAAGATTTAGGGGAAAAACAAAAAGGTATTGAAGACACAATTATAGGCATACGTCGGAATACAGAATATGATCTTGAAGATGTCTATGGGGCAAAAGAAAAATACAAAGAAAAAGTGCTTATTGAAAATGAACTAGATGCGTTAGAACAAGAACAGCGTAGAAAACAATCGGATGATGATCGTATACAAGGAGAAATCAAAGAAACTGAAAATCAAAAAAGGTTTTTTGAAAAGAAAAAAAAGAAATGGGTTAAAAATCTTTTGGGAGCCTTCACCGGATTAACAATCTTTGCTTTCTTTTTAGGGATGAGTCAACAACAATGGGGGATAACCACTGCTTTGGGAGGCCTATTTGTTTTTGAATGTTTGATTAGTATGCTATGGCATAGGCGAACAAAACAAAATCATCAAGAATGGATTCGTATCGAAGAAAAAGCTCAATGGCTTTATGAAAAACTTACGGATAATCAAGAAGCAATTACTCAAATCATTGCATTAAAACGTCAAAAGCATCAACACGTCGTTGATCTGAACGAATATTTAATGCCAATTATGGGACCTCTAGAAATTGAAGGAATCAATGATTTTGAGGAACGAATAGATGAGTTTCAAAACATAAAAAACTATCAAGTGGATTTAATACGAATAGAAGAACAAGAAAAAGGCCTACTTCATAATCAAAGTTTTTCTGAAATTCAACATCAAGTAAACAGCTATGACTTTGAAACGGTGGAAAAATATATACAAGGGTTAAGTCAAGAGCAGTTAAGTGCTCTGAATAATGAAAAAAATCTTGTGTTAGAACAAGAGCAGCAATTAACTTATGAGCATATTAAAGTGACGACGCAACTTAAAGAAAGCAGAAAGAAGTATCAAAGCCTTGCGGATCTTGATGAAGAGATTCAAGCTTCGGAACAAAAAATGCAGGACTATAATCATCAGTTAAGTGTATACCAGATTATTGATGATACTCTTGAAGAAATTACTCGAGAACTTAAGTATGAATTTTCCCCTTCCATGAATAATACGCTTTCTCAGTTGCTTGCAAAAATCACATCAGGAAAGTACAATCAAGTTAAGATAACACCGGATATGGAAATTCTTTTTAAAGACCCTCTAACCCATAAAATGCAAGATGTTTCAAATTTGAGTCGAGGAACAATAGACCTGTTCTATATTATTTTCCGCTATACCATTGCAAAATGGAGTCATCAGGGGCAGTCGATACCCTTTGTTTTAGATGAAGTCTTTGCCTATTTTGATGACCAACGCTTGGCTCAAAGTATGGATGTGCTATTGGACTTTAAGGAACAGGTTATCTTATTCACATGTCAAGAACGCGAAAAACAATTGGCCGAGGAAAAGCAAATCAAAATAATAACACTATAATTAATCATTGTTTCTATTTTGAACTTGCATTCCTTTCAGAAATATTGTATAATGCATTAGCACATGTAAATGCAGGCATGGCTCAATTGGATAGAGCATCTGACTTCGGATCAGAGGGTTGTGGGTTCAAGTCCTACTGCCTGCGTATAGGAAAAA
>CAZLXW010000076.1:13417-15894 GCA_964563505.1 uncultured Eubacteriales bacterium | reverse complement strand
AAATGGTGTATAATTGCAAATGCTGTGACATGAGAGCGTTGAAGTAAGAGGTTGCTGCTTGATAATAAGCAGGTTTTCTTATGGAGCGATGTCTAGTTCAAGAAACTGACGACAAGATCACTGTACAAATATCTTAAAGATTTAGCCATGTGAATCAGATGATACGCGTGGAAAGATGTACAGTCACCACTTGTCGTACAACAAGTACGAAAAGGAGGCGGCTTTTTTTATGGCAACACAAAAAATGCGAATTAGCTTAAAAGCATACGATCACCAATTAATCGATCAATCATCACAAAAGATTATTGAAACAGCAAAGAAAACTGGAGCTAAGGTAAGCGGACCGATTCCGTTACCAACTAAGAAAGAAATCGTAACAATTCTTAGAGCAGTACATAAGTACAAAGATTCCAGAGAGCAATTCGAAAGAAGAACTCACAAAAGATTAATCGATATCAATTTGCCAACAGCAAAAACTGTTGACGCGTTAATGCGTTTAGAGTTACCAGCTGGTGTAGATATCAAAGTAGATGTAAAATAATGAACACAGTAAAAATAGACGAAGGTAGCTTACACCCGTCTAGAATGAATGCAGTAACATGTATTCCGCTGTAGAAAAATCAGGAGGTGCAAGAATGAAAAAAGCAATGATTGCTAAAAAAATCGGCATGACGCAAATATTTGCAGAAGACGGTTCTTTAGTGCCTGTAACAGTGCTTCAAGCAGGCCCATGTGCAGTAACTCAAGTTAAAACAGTAGATAACGACGGTTACAGTGCAATTCAAATCGGTTTTATGGATAAAACTGAAAAGCACACAACACAACCGGAACAAGGACATTTTAACAAAGCAGGAGTAGCATTTAAGCGTTTTGTAAAAGAGTTCCGTTTAGAAAATTCAGAAGAGTATGTAGTCGGACAAGAAATATTAGCGGATATCTTTGCGGCAGGCGATACAATTGATGTATCAGGTACGTCCAAAGGTAAAGGATACCAAGGTGCGATTAAGCGTCACAATCAATCAAGAGGTCCTATGTCTCATGGTTCTAAGTATCATAGACAAGCAGGTTCTATGGGTAATGCATCTTATCCGGGGCGTGTATTCAAAGGTAAGAAATTAGCAGGACATATGGGATCTGAAGCGGTTACAATTCAAAACCTAGAAATAGTAAGAGTTGACGCAGAGAAAAACCTTATTCTTGTTAAAGGCGCGGTACCAGGCCCTAAAAAATCTATCGTTACATTGAGAGATGCCGTTAAGGCCTAAGCTTTCAGGAAGGAGGAAAACTAATGGCTAAAGTTGCTGTTTATAATATGCAAGGACAAGAAGTAGAAGAACTTGAATTAAATGATGCAGTGTTTGGCGTAGATGTCAATAAAAACTTATTACATAGAGCTGTCGTGACACAACTTGCTAACAAACGTCAAGGAACACAAAGTACGTTGACGCGAGCAGAAGTAAGAGGTGGAGGCGCTAAACCATGGAGACAAAAAGGAACAGGTCGGGCTCGACAAGGTTCTATACGTTCTCCGCAATGGAAAGGCGGCGGTGTTGTATTTGCACCAAAACCACGTGATTATTCAAAGAAAATGAATAAAAAAGAGCGTAGAATTGCTTTGAAATCTGCTTTATCAGCAAAAGTTAATGACCAAAAGTTCATCGTTGTTGATGAGTTGAAGCTTGACGAAGTTAAGACGAAAAATATGATTAACGTATTAGCAAATCTTAAAGTCGGAAAAGCATTGATTGTTCTTAACAACGAAGAAAAAAATGTCGTGTTATCAGCTAGAAACATTCCTACTGTAAAAACGGCTACGACAAATACAATCAACGTATATGATTTATTGAAATACGATGTATGTATCGTAACTAAAAATGCAGTAGCAACAATTGAGGAGGTGTACGCATAATGGCAAACCTTTCTTACTATGACGTACTGCTTAAACCTGTAATTACAGAGAAAAGTATGGAAGCTATGGGCGATAAGAAATATACTTTCAAAGTTCACCCGGAAGCAACTAAAGTACAAATACGAGAAGCAGTTGAAAAAATGTTTAAAGGAACAAAAGTTTTAAAAGTCAACACAATGAACCAAGGCGGTAAGAAGAAACGTCGTGGAACAACAGTTGGGAAAACATCAAAAGTTAAAAAAGCGATTGTAACTTTAACTGAAGAGAGCGAAGAAATCGAATTCTTTGATGGAATGTAATCCATCAAGTAAGTGACACACACGGTAGTGTGGTAATATATGTAATAGGAAAGGAGTGGCATAATGGGTATCAAAAAGTACAACCCATATACACCTTCCAGAAGACACATGACTTCATCAGATTTTTCTGAAATCACTAAGAAAAGTCCTGAAAAATCACTCGTTGTAAGTCTGAAAAAGAATTCTGGACGTAATAATCAAGGTAAAATAACAGTAAGACATCGTGGTGGCGGACATAAGATTAAATATAGAATGATTGACTTCAAACG
>CAZLXW010000076.1:7698-13317 GCA_964563505.1 uncultured Eubacteriales bacterium | reverse complement strand
GTTCGTTCAGCAGGTAATGTTGCTCAATTAATGGCAAAAGAAGGCAAGTTTGCAACACTTCGTTTACCATCAGGCGAAATGCGTATGGTACCAATCGAATGTAAAGCAACACTTGGACAAGTTGGTAATATTGATCATGAACTTATAACAATAGGTAAAGCGGGACGTAAGCGTCATATGGGTATTCGCCCAACAGTACGTGGTTCTGTTATGAACCCGAATGACCATCCACATGGTGGTGGTGAAGGTAAAGCGCCAATTGGTCGTCCAAGTCCGATGACTCCATGGGGTAAACCAGCACTTGGCTTTAAGACTCGTAAGAAGAAAAAACAATCCAATAAATATATTGTAAGAAAACGCGGTGGAAACAAATAGAAGGAGGTTTTCGTAAATGGCACGTTCATTGAAAAAAGGACCTTTCGCTGATGATCACTTACTTAAAAAAGTAAGAGAAGCAAACGAAGGTGGAAGTAAACAAGTAATTAAAACTTGGTCAAGACGTTCTACGATCTTCCCTGAAATGGTTGGACATACAATTGCTGTACATGACGGCAGAAAACATGTTCCGGTATATATTAGTGAAGACATGGTTGGACATAAACTTGGTGAATTCGTTTTAACTCGTAGCTATAGAGGTCACGGTAAAGACGAAAAGAAAACAAAACGATAAGCGAAAGGAGGCTATAAACAATGGCTAAAGGACATAGAAGTCAGATAAAACGAGAAAGAAATGCGAACAAAGATACAAGACCTAAAGCTAAAGTTTCATTCGCTCGCGTATCGCCAACTAAAGCTAAGCAAGTTTTAGATACAGTCAAAGGTAAAGATGTTGCCACAGCACTTGGAATTTTAGCATATACTCCAAGAAAAGGTGCTCGCGTAATTGAGAAATTATTAAAATCAGCGATTGCAAATGCAGAAAACAATAATAGTCTTGATCCATCAACGCTTTACATTGCAGAGTGTTTTGCAAACAAAGGACCAACAATGAAGCGTATTCGACCAAGAGCGCAAGGTCGTGCGTTTAAAATAGAAAAGAAAACTAGTCATATCACAATCATCTTAAATGAAAGATAGGTAAAGGAGGTAAAGCATGGGTCAAAAAGTTAATCCTCACGGCTTACGTGTCGGCGTTATCAAAGACTGGGATTCAAAATGGTACGCTGAAAAGGACTATGCAGATTTCTTAGTTGAAGATTACGAAATAAGAAAATTCTTAAAGAAAAAGATATATCAAGCAGGTATATCAAGAATTGAAATAGAAAGAGCTTCTGAGAGATTGAAGATTGATATTCATACAGCTAAACCAGGTATCGTAATCGGTAAAGGTGGTTCAGCAATTGATGCATTACGTAAAGAAGTTCAAGAAATGACATCAAGTAAAGTTATTATAAATATTCAAGAGGTAAAACGCCCGGAAAAAGATTCTCAATTAGTATCTGAAAACGTAGCCTTACAACTTGAAAACCGTGTCGCTTTCAGACGTGCTATGAAGCAAGTTATGGGACGTGCACTTAAATCAGGTGCCAAAGGTATCAAAGTAACTTGTTCAGGTCGTTTAGGCGGAGCCGAGATGGCAAGAGTTGAAAGTTACAATGAAGGTACAATTCCACTTCAAACTTTAAGAGCAGATATTGATTATGGATTTGCAGAAGCAAATACAACATATGGTAAAATCGGTGTTAAAGTTTGGATTTATCATGGTGAAGTTCTTCCAGCAAAAGCTAGTAAAGAAGGGAGAAATGCGTAATGTTAATGCCAAAAAGAGTTAAGCGTCGTAAGCAATTCCGTGGTCGTATGAAAGGAAAAGCCTTACGCGGTAATAAGTTAGTACTTGGTGAATTCGGTTTAGTTGCGACTGAGCCTGTATGGATCAAGTCAAACCAAATAGAAGCTGCTCGTATAGCGATGACTCGTTATATGAAGCGTGGTGGTAAAGTTTGGATTAAAATTTTCCCAGATAAACCAGTTACATCAAAACCAGCTGAAACACGTATGGGTTCCGGTAAAGGATCACCTGAGTACTGGGTAGCAGTTGTTAAACCAGGACGTGTCATGTTCGAAGTTGCTGGAGTACCTGAAGAAGTAGCTCGAGAAGCCCTTAGACTTGCAATGCACAAATTGCCTGTTAAGTGTAAAATCGTTTCTAGAGCAGATTTAGAAGGCGGTGAACAATAGTGAAATCTACAAAAAAATTAGAAGACTTAAGAAATAAATCAGCAGCTGAGCTGCAAGAAGCATTAGTAACGGCAAAAAAAGAATTGTTCAACCTTAGATTTCAAAATGCTACGAACCAACTTGATAATACAAGTCGTATAACTGAGGTTCGTAAAACTATTGCAAGAATTCAAACGGTTATGACTGAACAATTGAAAGCTGCCAAGTAATAATCGCGAAGGGAGGCAATACAATGTCAGAAAGAAATCTTAGAAGAACTCGTATTGGTCGAGTATCTAGTGATAAAATGGACAAAACTATCGTTGTAGAGGTTGTCAACAGTGTAAAACATCCTTTATATGGTAAAGTTATAAAAAGAACATATAAATTGAAAGCTCATGATGAGAAGAACGAATGCCAAATCGGAGACCGTGTTAAAGTAATGGAAACAAAGCCGATCTCTAAAGATAAAAGATGGCGCTTGATTCAAATCGTAGAGAAAGCTAAGTAGATAGCAGAAGGAGGTTTAAGTATGATTCAACAAGAGTCAAGACTTAAAGTTGCTGATAACACAGGAGCAAAAGAACTTCTTTGTATTCGTGTGTTAGGTGGCTCAACTAGAAGATATGCAGCTATCGGAGATGTCATTGTCGCTTCTGTTAAAGATGCAACACCAGGTGGCGTTGTAAAAAAAGGTGATGTGGTTAAAGCCGTAGTTGTAAGAACAGTAAAAGGTGCACGTCGTAAAGACGGTTCATACATAAAATTTGATCAAAATGCAGCAGTTATACTTAAAGATGATATGAGCCCAAGAGGAACGCGTATATTTGGACCGGTTGCTAGAGAGTTAAGAGAAAAGAAATACATGAAAATATTATCGTTAGCACCAGAAGTACTATAAGGAGGTGTACCCATTGGCAAATACAAAATTAAAAACCGGTGATACAGTCATTGTAAGAGCTGGTAAAGATAAAGGTAAAGAAGGTAAAATTGTTGAAGTTGATCGTAAGAGCAACAAAGTATTAGTGCAAGGCGTGAACAAAGTAACGAAACATGCTAAGCCTAGTGCAGCAAATCAACAAGGTGGAATTATGCACCAAGAAGCATTCATTGATGCATCAAACGTTATGTATGTACACAAAGGTAAACCTACAAAACTTGGCATCAAAGTTGAGCAAGAAGAGCGTAATGGCAAGACGAAAAACGTTCGTAAACGCGTCGCAAAAACAACTGGCGAAGTTATTGATAAATAATTCAATCGAAAGGAGGTTACCTAAGTGAGTAGACTTATTGAAACGTATAATGATGAAATCAAAGATGCAATGATGAAAAAATTTGAATATAAAAGTATCATGGAAGTCCCGAAAATCGAAAAAATTGTTATCAACATGGGTGTCGGAGAAGCGAAAGAAAATGCAAAGATTCTTGACAATGCTGTTGGTGATTTAACTAAGATTGCAGGACAGAAACCATTAATTACAAAAGCTAAGAAATCTGTAGCTGTCTTCAAAGTGCGTGAAGGAATGAATATTGGATGTAAAGTGACATTACGCGGCAAGCGTATGTACGACTTCTTGGATAGATTAGTAAATCTTGCATTACCTCGAGTACGTGACTTTAGAGGAGTTAATCCAAATGCTTTTGACGGTAGAGGTAATTATGCTTTAGGGCTTAAAGAACAAATCATTTTCCCTGAAATCGAGTATGATAAAATCGATAAGATTCGAGGAATGGACGTCATTTTTGTAACAACTGCAAATACTGACGAGGAAGCACGTGAATTGTTAACTTTATTCGGAATGCCGTTTAGAAAGTAATAAGGAGGAGCAAGCATGGCAAAAACATCCATGAAAATAAAACAACAACGAGCACCTAAGTTCTCATCTAGAGCTTATACACGTTGTAGAATATGTGGACGTCCACATTCAGTTTTAAAAAAATACGGAATTTGTAGAATATGTTTCCGTGAATTAGCATATAAAGGACAAATCCCTGGCGTTAGAAAAGCTAGTTGGTAAATTTTAGGAAGGAGGAACAATACTATGTCAATGAGTGATCCAATCGCAGATATGCTTACAAGAATCAGAAATGGTAATGTAGCTAAGCATGATTTTATAGAAGTACCAAATTCTACGATGAAACTTGCTATCGCTAATATTTTAGCGAAAGAAGGATATGTCAAAGGATATAAAGAAGTCAAAGCCGGAGATTTCGTAAACCTTCGTATTGAGTTAAAATATGGAGAAAGTAAAAATGAAAAAGTTATTTCCGGAATTAAGCGAATTTCCAAGCCTGGTTTACGTGTTTACGCAAACAAAGATGAACTTCCTAAAGTACTAGGTGGTCTTGGAACAGCAATTATTTCAACAAATAAAGGTGTAGTTACAGATAAAGAGGCACGTGAACTTAATGTTGGTGGCGAAGTAATCGCCTTTGTATGGTAGATTAAGGTGAAAAGATTCGTCGTGACTCAGATGTCATATAAGATGAATCATAATGTAACCGATTAGGAGGAAATATAATGTCAAGAATCGGAAGACAACCTGTTGCAATTCCGGCAGGTGTTGAAGTTAAAGTAGCAGACGGTAATGTTATTACTGTAAAAGGTCCAAAAGGAACGCTTGAGAGAACTTTAGTAGCAGAAATGAACGTAGAAGTTAATGGCGCTGAAGTTGTTGTCACGCGACCCAACGATCTTAAAAAAATGAAATCTTTACATGGCTTAACACGAACTTTAGTGTATAATATGATTGTTGGTGTAACAGATGGTTATGAAAAGAAACTCGAAATTAATGGCGTTGGTTACAGAGCTGCAAAGCAAGGTAACAAGCTTGTGTTATCATTAGGATACTCACATCCAGTTGAGATGGAAGACCCAGAAGGTATTGAATCAGTTGTAGAAGGCCAAAACGTGATTATCGTTAAAGGTATGAGCAAAGAAAAAGTTGGTCAATATGCAGCCGAAATCAGATTCAAGAGACCACCAGAGCCATATAAAGGCAAAGGTGTTAAGTATGCTGATGAAGTTATCCGTCGTAAAGAAGGAAAAACTGGTAAATAATAGAAAAGGGGTGAATCCAAGATGATAAAAAAAGCATCAAGAACAAGCGTTCGCGTTAAAAAGCATAAAAAAATACGTAATAGATTTTCAGGAACACCTGAAAGACCACGTTTATCTGTATATAGAAGTAATAGTCATATTTATGCACAAATCATTGACGACACAAAAGGTCATACACTTGTTTCTGCATCCTCAAAGGATCTTGGTCTTGAAAAATCAAATGACATAGCAGCTGCCGTTTCCGTTGGTGAAGCAATTGCTAAAAAAGCTCTTGAGGCAAATATTGAAGCAGTTGTATTCGATCGTGGCGGTTACATATATCATGGTAAAATCAAATCATTAGCTGATGCTGCAAGAGAAGCAGGATTAAAATTCTAAAGGAGGCAAAACTATGCGAAAGA
>CAZLXW010000076.1:6220-7598 GCA_964563505.1 uncultured Eubacteriales bacterium | reverse complement strand
ACAGCGACAATTAAAGGTTTGTCAGAATTAAAGACTCCTGAGAAGGTAAGTCAATTAAGAGGCAAAACCGTTAGTGAAATTTTAGGTTAGGAGGAAGCAATAATGGCAGAATTAAAGATTACTTTAGTAAAATCAACCATTGGTGCCAAACCTAAGCATAGATTAACAGCTGAAGCACTAGGCTTAACTAAGCTTCATAAAACGGTTGTTCAAAAAGACAATAATGCTATAAGAGGAATGGTTAATCAAATCAGTCACTTAGTCAAAGTAGAAGAAGCATAAACTTTCTCAAGGAGGTGTAAAACACATGAATTTATCAGAATTAAAGCCTGCAGAAGGATCAACAGGAAAAAAATTCAGAAAAGGTAGAGGTCATGGTTCAGGAAACGGTAAAACAGCCGGTCGTGGACAAGATGGACAAAATTCTCGTTCAGGCGGCGGTGTAAGACCGGGTTTTGAAGGTGGACAAATGCCTTTATATAGACGTTTACCAAAACGTGGATTTACTAACAGAAATAGTAAAGATATCGTTGGAATTAATGTAGACGCTTTAAATAGATTTGAAGCCGGTACAGTAGTTGATGTAGAAACAATGGTAGCGAACGGCTTAGTAAGCAATCCAAAAGACGGCGTTAAAATCTTAGGCAATGGTGATATAACAATAAAACTTACTGTAAAAGCAAATGCTTTCAGTAAAACTGCTATTGAGAAGATTGAAGCTGCTGGCGGGAAAGCCGAGGTGATTTAGGTGTTTGGAACACTTAGGGATGCGTTTAAGGTTGAGGATTTAAGAAAAAGACTTATTTTCACATTATTAATGTTGGTGGTTATACGAATTGGTGCCTCTGTACCAATTCCCGGAATCAACAATGCATATTTAAAAGAAGTTTTTGCTGCAAATAATCTTGACTTAGTTGGTATGCTTGATGCCTTTTCAGGTGGAGCTTTTCAAAACATGACCTTGTTTGCTCTAGGTATTATTCCATACATCAACTCATCGATCATCATGAACCTTCTAACGATTGCAATTCCTGCTTTAGAGGAAATGCAAAAAGAAGGTGAAGATGGTCGTAAAAAAATTGCAAAGATTACGCGATATGGAACGATTTTTTTCGCGCTAATCCAAGCAACAGCTATTTCAATCAGCTTACAAAATATTTTCTATACATATAATGTATTTTCAGTTATTGTTGCTGTAGTTGCTATGACCGCAGGAACAGCATTCCTAATGTGGATTGGGGAAAGAATTACAGAAAATGGTATCGGAAATGGTATTTCATTAATTATCGCAATCAACATTTTATCTAGAATACCAAGTGGTGTTCGTCTGATTTTTGATCAAGTCCGATCAGGAAACTATCTAGGTGTTATTGCAATT
>CAZLXW010000076.1:4404-6120 GCA_964563505.1 uncultured Eubacteriales bacterium | reverse complement strand
CCAACAGGATGGTGGGGAAGCGTATTGAATTGGATTAATTATTATAGCATAAAGACCAATTATGGTGTAGGTGCGTTAATATATTTCATTTTGATTATATTGTTTGCATACTTCTACACAGCGATTATTTTCAATCCGTTTGAAGTAGCGAATAATCTGAAGAAAAATGGTGGCTTTGTACTAGGAATCAGACCGGGGCGCCCGACAGTGGATTACTTGACTACAATACTTAACAGAATGGTATTTATCGGAGGAACAATTTTAGGATTAATCGCTTTGTCACCAATTCTTCTATCGTTTATTATTGATATACAGATTAATTTTGGTGGTACTTCATTAATCATCGTTGTTGGTGTAATTATTGAAACAATGAAGCAGATTGAATCACAATTAGTTATGCGACACTACAAAGGATTTTTGAACTCTTAAAATGTCATCATGATTCAAGTCAATGATTGAGTGTCAGAGAGTTACTTTGACACTTAATCCTGATTGAAGTGTATAAGTAAGGAGGCCATAAGATGAAACTGATTTTATTGGGAGCACCGGGAGCAGGAAAAGGAACACAAGCAAAAATGTTAGCTAAAAAATATGATATTCCTCATATTTCAACTGGGGATATCTTTAGAGCCAATATTAAGAATGAAACAGAACTCGGTAAAGAAGCAAAAGGCTATATGGATCAAGGATTACTTGTACCGGATGAGCTTGTTGTTGCACTAGTAGCGGACCGATTGCAAGAAGACGATGCTCAAGAAGGATTTATATTGGACGGATTTCCAAGAACAATTCCTCAAGCAGAGCATTTAGATAAGACATTAGATGAGATGGGTACAAAGATTGATTATGTCATTGATGTAGACTGTCCCGATGCAAATATTGTAAAAAGACTGTCTGGACGTCGTGCATGTATCAAGTGTGGTGCTACCTATCATACAGAGCATCTCAAACCTAAAGTCGAAGGAATTTGTGATGTTTGCGGAAGTGAGCTTGTATTAAGAGATGATGATAAGCCTGAGACAGTTATAAAACGACTTCAAGTTTATCATGAACAAACACAACCATTAATTGAATACTACAAGGACAAAAATGTACTTGTATCTGTTGATGGAAAACTTCCAATTGAAGACACTTTTGAAATCATTGTCGATATCTTAGGAGACAGATAATGGCAATACATATACGAAGCAACGCGGAAATTGAAAAATTACGTGAAGCAGGGGCAATTGTTGCCCAGACACATAAGTTATTAGAGCAATTTATCAAACCGGGTGTTTCAACCTATGAACTTGATCAGGTGGCTGAAAAGTTCATTTTGAGTAAAGGAGCAACCCCTTCATTTAAAGGATATGGTGGATTTCCGGGAACGATTTGTGCTTCCATCAATGATGAAGTGGTACACGGAATTCCAAGTCATTCACGTATACTTAAAGATGGCGATATTATTAGTTTAGACATAGGTGCGTATCTAAATGGATATCATGGCGATGCAGCCAGAACGCATGCGGTTGGTCAGGTTGATGACGAAGCCCTTCGTTTAATCCAAATCACACAGGAAAGTTTTTTTGAAGGTGTCAAGTACGCTAAGCCTGGACGTCATTTACATGAGATTTCAGGAGCTATTCAAAAATATGTTGAATCCAATGGCTTTTCAGTGGTTAGAGATTTAGTTGGTCATGGTGTAGGAACTGAGTTACACGAAGAACCTCAGATTCC
>CAZLXW010000076.1:0-4304 GCA_964563505.1 uncultured Eubacteriales bacterium | reverse complement strand
TTGGAAAATCCGAAGAAGAAGAAAGAGCTTCATATACAAATTACTCACTATGTTGATATGACCATGAATGAGTTACTTGAAAACGATAAACGAATGACGAATGCAGAAATTCGCAAAAGTATTGATCAATTTATCCATATGGATGACCAAGAATTATAGGAGGCACGTATGTCAAAGAAAGACGTAATAGAAGTTGAAGGAAAAGTTGTAGAAAAATTGCCGAACGCTATGTTTCAAGTAGAACTAGAAAACGGACATCAAATCTTAGCCCACATTAGTGGAAAGTTAAGAATGCATTATATACGTATACTGCCAGGAGATAAAGTGACTATAGAAATGTCACCATATGACTTAACTAAAGGTCGTATCATCTGGAGAGATAAATAAAATAACCATTAACATAAAGCAGGATTCCAAGAAAGGAGCGAACGAGATGAAAGTAAGAGCATCTGTAAAACCAATTTGTGAAAAATGCCAAGTCATTAAAAGAAATGGTCAAGTTCGTATCATCTGTGAGAACAAAAAGCATAAGCAACGTCAAGGTTAATTGATATTTAAAAAAAAGTGCTTGAAACCTAAGAGCAAATAGATTATAATATCTATTTGTGATGTTGTAGTTAGAATTACAGTCATGATTCACGTGGGTAAGTTGTAACTGGCTTCTTACACATACAGACTGTATTCCTATAAATTGAATCTGATGACAAGGACCTCAATGGAGTTGCTGAGTGTTGGTGATCAGATGCATTAATAGTAATGAATAATTGTTTGAGTTTCACCGCCTTGAACTTTTGTGACTTATATTAATGTGTAGGTATTAACTTAAAAACAATGATAATGAAAATGAAATATATGAACGAATCGATATGGAGGTGCAAAAGTACATGGCACGTATTGCTGGTGTAGATTTACCAAGAGAGAAACGTGTTGAGATTGGTCTTACTTATATTTATGGTATAGGACGTCCAAGTTCACTACGTATTTTAGAAGAAGCCGGAATTAATCCGGATACAAGAATTAGAGATTTGACCGATGATGAAGTTGCAAAAATTCGCGAGGTCATCGATGCAACACAACAAGTAGAAGGTGACTTACGACGTGAGATCGCTTTAAATATCAAACGTTTGATGGAAATCGGATGTTACCGAGGAATTCGTCATAGAAAAGGACTTCCTGTAAGAGGTCAAAAAACGAAAACGAATGCAAGAACACGCAAAGGTCCTCGTAGAACAGTTGCGAACAAGAAGAAATAGGTGTAAGGAGGTTTGACCAATGGCAAAAGTGGCCAAAAGAAGCAATAAGCGACGCGTTAAAAAACATGTTGAACGTGGACAAGCGCATATTCAATCAACGTTTAATAATACAATTGTTACATTAACTGATACCGATGGTAATGCGTTATCATGGGCTAGTGCAGGGGGACTTGGATTTAGAGGTTCTCGTAAATCAACTCCTTATGCAGCTCAAATGGCAGCAGATACAGCAGCAAAAGCGGCTATGATTCATGGCTTGAAAACTGTTGATGTAATGGTAAAAGGTCCTGGTTCAGGACGAGAAGCTGCAATTAGAGCATTACAGGCAGCTGGTTTGGATGTTACTAGTATTAAGGATGTCACTCCGGTTCCACATAACGGATGTCGTCCACCAAAACGTAGAAGAGTCTAATCAGTAGGAGGTGTTAGAATAAATGGCAAGATATAGAGGTGCAGTATGTAGACTTTGTCGTCGTGAAGGAGATAAGTTATTTCTTAAGGGCGAAAGATGCTACACAGGAAAATGTGCAATGGATCGTCGACCATTTGCTCCAGGGCAACATGGACGAAGAAGAACAAAAGTATCTGAATACGGACTACAGTTGCGTGAAAAACAAAAAGCGAAGCGTATATATGGTATTTTAGAAACTCAATTCTTTAACTATTACGTAGAAGCAGAGCGTCGTAACGGTATTGCCGGTGATAACTTACTTATCATTCTTGAGACAAGATTGGATAACGTAGTATACCGTGCAGGACTTGGACGTTCAAGAACTGAAGCGCGTCAAGTAGTACGTCATAATCATATATTAGTTAACGGTAAAAAAGTAAATATTCCATCATACTTGGTTAAATCCGGTGATGTGATTACATTAAAAGAAAAATCTCTTAACCTTCAAAGATTTAAGGATATTATCGAAACAACAGGTTCAAGAACAGCTCCGGAATGGATGGAAGCAGACCTTGAAAATCGTTCAATAAAAATCAACGACATACCAACGCGTGACATAATTGACGTACCTGTTAATGAAACACTTATCGTCGAGTTATACTCTAAATAATAAGTGAACCCATAAATCAAAGGAGGGTCCTATAAGGTGTTTGATTTTGAAAAACCAAGAATTGATATTGCTGAGATATCAGAAGATAACCGATACGGACGTTTTGTCATAGAACCTCTTGAGAGAGGCTATGGTACGACTTTAGGAAATTCACTCAGAAGAATCATGTTGTCATCATTACCTGGTGCTGCAGTGAGTAGTGTTAAGATTGAAGGCGTTTTACATGAATTCAGTACAATTCCGGGCGTTAAAGAAGACGTTACTGAAGTTATCTTAAACATTAAACATTTAGCGATTCAAAACAACAGTGACGGTAATGAACCGAAAGTGGCGTATATTGAATTTGAAGGCGACGGTGTTGTTACCGGAGCTGATATACAGGCAGATCCTGATATTGTAATCATTAATAAAGAATTACCAATCGCAACCTTAAGTGGTGGTGCGGATAGTAAATTGTTTATGGAATTAACGATTACAAAGGGTAGAGGATATGTTGGTGCTGATAAGAATAAAACAGAAGATCAACCTATTGGTGTAATACCTGTAGACTCTATCTTTACTCCTGTTGAACGTGTCAATCTTATTGTTGAGAACACACGTGTCGGACAAATCACTGACTACGATAAGTTAACATTAGAGGTATGGACGAACGGATCTTTGTCACCGGATGAAGCAGTTTCTTTAGCAGCGAAGGTTCTCAATGAGCATTTGAATTTATTCATTGACTTATCTGAAAATGCAAAAAATGCAGAAGTCATGGTTGAAAAAGAAGACGATGAAAAAGAAAAAGTTCTTGAAATGAGTATCGATGAATTAGAACTTTCAGTACGATCCTATAACTGCTTAAAACGAGCAGGTATTAATACAGTTGAAGAATTAACGAATCGTACATCAGAAGATATGATGAAAGTTCGTAATTTAGGTCGTAAATCATTAGAAGAAGTATTACAAAAACTGAATGAATTAGGTTTACAATTAAAGCCTAATGATGAATGATATAACAGGTAAAGGAGGTCTATAGATGGCTGGATACAGAAAGCTTGGAAGAACTTCATCTCAAAGAAAAGCTTTGCTTCGTAATCAAGTTACAAACCTTATCTATAATGGTAAGATTAAGACAACGGATGCAAAAGCAAAAGAAGTTCGTAAAATTGCAGAAAAGCTGATTACATTAGCGATTAAAGAAAAAGACAATTATACAGAAGTTACAGTAACTCAAAAAGTACCTAAGAAAACTGCTGACGGTAAACGTGTTAAAGAGGTAGTTGACGGTAAAAAAGTGACTCAATTTGAAGAGATTGAGAAAACAATTAAGAAGGACAATGCTTCAAGATTGAATGCTCGCCGTACAATGCTTAGCGTATTATATCCTGTAACAGAAGTTCCTGACACAAATGCAGGACGTAAGAAAAACACGAAAGAAGTGAATCTTGTGGACAAATTGTTCGATGATATCGCTCCAAAATACACAGATCGCAATGGTGGATACACACGTATTATCAAGATCGGTCCTCGTAAAGGTGACGCAGCTGAAGAAGTAATTCTTGAGTTGGTATAATCTGTTTATAAAAAGCTGCTTGTGAATACAAGTAGCTTTTTTGTTGCATTTTTGGATTTTTATGTGTATAGTAAGAGTGATATTTTACGAAAGTTTAGGTGAACTTATGTTTATAAAATCGAAGCAAGTAAGCTATGATTACAACGTTCATAATGATGTTGGCGATGTGGAGTCTACATACAGAGCACTAACGTCAATTGATTTAGAAATAGAAAAAGGTGACTTTATTGTAATTCTAGGACATAATGGTTCCGGAAAATCAACCTTTGCCAAGCATTTGAATGCATTATTACTTCCAACAGAAGGAACACTGTTTGTTAATGATATTGATACATCAGATACGGAGCGTATTTGGGACCTTCGAAAAAGTGCGGGAATGGTTTTTCAAAATCCCGACAATCAAATGATTGCAACCATTGTTGAAGAAGAAGT
>CAZLXW010000075.1:0-16584 GCA_964563505.1 uncultured Eubacteriales bacterium | reverse complement strand
TAGTAATTACTCCCTTAATATATCGTAAGTCAAAAAAAATGTCAATAAGCAATCCGCCTAGGAAAATGTTCGAATTGTTTGAAAGCGTTCCTTTTCCGCTTCAATTTTACCTTCACTTCCTAGAACACAGCAAATGGGTTGAATAAAAATCTTTTGATACATTTCACGATAATTTTTTAATTCCTCTAAGGTCGTATCAAGAATCTCATGTCGATTCTTTAATACATCTTCATGCCTTGTCTCCGAAAAATATAAGGACATCATTTTATCATTTTCCATTGCCGGTGTTAGAGGGCGATCAAAATTACTTATGGTTCCAATGATATACTTGGTCAGTTCTTTTGCATCTAGATCAAGATTTTCAACAAATTCCGAAGTTGTTTGATAGACATCCAATGTTTTTGACAAATTCGGATCCCGATAAGATGAGAAGGTCATCATTCCATTACGGCTAACACCTGCAAATCCACCATAGGCACCGCCCTTAATACGTATCTGATTCCATAGATAATTCAAACTAATTACCGTATTAAGCACTTTTAAGGAACCGGCATAGTCAAAGCCATGTTGCTTAAAATTGGCGGCCATTGCTACGTATTGAACGTCTGACACCGTCTTAATACCTTCATTAATAGGTGTCACTAAGTTTATTTCTGCCTTTTCCGTGGTTCTTTTTTGGTTTGGCAAGGAAAATACAAAGGCATTGGTATGATTAAAAATAGTATCTCGATAAGCTTTGCTTCCAGTTAAAGCAAGGGTTAATCCATCATTTGTAATAATACTGTCTAACATCTTTTCCATGAGAATACCCAGGTCGCTTAATTCATCATCGGATCTTTCTTGCCATTTGCATACTTCATCATAAAAACTAAGGCCTTGAATATGCTCTTTATAACTTGCACTCACACTTATATAACTTTGTGCACGCAAGGTAGCCGTACTATGTCCACTTGATTTTAGACTCATTTGAAGTCGTGATTTTATTTCATTTAGCAACTCTCGGATACGTTTCACTTCATCAAATCGCGTCTCAGATATAATTTCATGAAAGAGATTATACATGGTTCCCAGTTGATCTACAAAACTCTTTCCAACAAGCTCTAACCTTGGTGAATAATATTTCACAGAATCTTTGTGTTCATATACAGATAACTTTACATGGATACCACCGGTGCTTTTATTAATCTGGTCTGCTAATAAGCCATAATGGTGTTTTTGTGTACTGAGTTGAATCAAAAACTTCGTCAAAAGGCTTAAGATAGAAAGTTGTTCTTCACTGACATGTGAAACATCAAATGCTGCTTTGACATAGACAATATTTGAGCTATTGGCTTGTCTAAATAGAACTTTTGTATCATCCAGCATATCTGTTGAATACACGAATTCTTTTTTGTCTCTAGGAATATCTTCTAACGTTAACTGAGGAAGTTTTTCTAGATTTTCTTTTGTATCCGGCGCATCTTGAAAACGAAGTAATTCATGGGTATAGTCATATAAAGCTTGTCTTTGTTCTTCTGACAAACTCTCTTCATATGTTTTTAATTCCAAACGAATGGCTTCTTCTTTTTTCGCATTAAATTCTTTATTGGGTTTTAAGGTTAAATAAACTTTATGGGGATTGTCCAAAAAGGATCTTTGAATCAACTCTTCAAAGTACCCATTGGATGCCTTTGTTTTTAATGTTTCAAAAAGTGTTTGATAATCAAAATGAACAAATGGATCTTCATCGTATAGCCATGTTTCCAAAGTTTTCATAGCATAAATGACACCTTTGGGATAGTGTCCGAAGTCTGCTTCTTTGACACGGAATTCAAATTTGTTAATAGCCGCTTGGACTTTTTCTTTATTAAATCCTTCAGAAACAATACGCCCAAATGTTGTCTCGATAACCTCGACAAATGCATCTTCTTGATTATAGTCGCTGTTTTTAGCAATAATCGAAAAATTGCCTTCCCGTTTACTATCATCAAAGCTTGAGAATACATCTTGTCCAATACCTGCATCAAGCAAGGCTTCTTTGACCGGCGCCCCCGGTGCATCAATGAGCAAATACTCCAAAACATCAATGGCCATACTCTCAATCACATGCTTTGATTCATTTAAAAGCACGTTATAACTTAAGTAGGTTCGTTTATCTGTCGGTTCATCTTCGGATACCGGATAATCGCTTACTGCTTTTTGGGGAGCATCATAGCGTTTCATTAAGGCAATCGATGAATCCACTTGTCTATACTCGAAATTTGATAAATAAGCACTATCTAAACGTTCTAGTTCTGTTTCAATGTTTACGTTTCCATAGAAAAAGATATAGCTATTGGACGGATGATAATAGTTGCGATGAAAATCCAAAAAATCCTCATAGGTCAACTTTGGTATATCAATCGGATCTCCACCGGACTCTACTCCATATACATGGTCTGTAAATACTTCCGCTTGAATCGATCGTAATAGGGTCTGTTCCGGAGATGAAAAAACACCTTTCATCTCATTATATACAACGCCTTTGTATTCAACCCTTCCATCGAGTTCATCCAGTTCATAATGCCAACCTTCCTGATCAAAGGTCTTTTTTTCACGGTAAATGTTCGGATAAAAAACAGCATCTAAATATACATCCATTAAATTATGAAAGTCTTGTTCATTGACACTGGCTACCGGATACATAGTTTTATCCGAAAAGGTCATAGCATTTAAAAATGTATTTAAGGATCCTTTGGCTAATTCGATAAAGGGATCTTTGACCGGATATTTTTCAGATCCACAAAGAACAGAATGTTCTAATATGTGGGCTACCCCTGTACTGTCTTTGGGTGGCGTTCTAAAGGATATTGAAAAAGTTTTATTGTCATCCTCTGTTGATATAAAACAAATTTTTGCTTTTGTTTTGTTATGTTGGTAAATGTAGCCAACACCTTGTAAATCGTTTAGCTTTTCTTCTTTTAATAATGTATAACTCATCGCTTTACCTCCCAATTGCACCCATTACTTAAATAACGAGTTATTTTTTCGAGTTCCCTTTGGTCGACTTCATTAAATCGATGTAAAATCGGACTATCGATATCAAGAACTGCAACCACTTCGTTTTTGTTATAAATCGGAATAACTATTTCCGAATTTGTATCCCCATCACATGGAATATGTCCTTCAAACAAATGTACATTATCCACACGCTGTGTTTGTCCGCTTGAGACTGCTTTTCCACAAACACCTTCCCCGACTTTTATACGAATACATGCCGGTTTTCCGTGAAACGGTCCTAATACTAATACATCTTTCTTTAATAAATAAAATCCTGCCCAGTTGACATTTTCCATTGTGTTATATAATAAACTGGCTACATTTGCAAGATTAGCAATAAGATCTTCTTCATCATACATAATACCTTGTACAAAATCATTTAAAGATTGATAAAACTCTTCTTGGTTGCCATTGGCTATTGATGAAATATCAAACATAGTGTATTGTCTCCTTTAAGTAATATATTGGTCTATTATATCATTGAATATAAAGTAAAAAAAGACCATACGGTCTTTTTTTACTTTGATGAGGGGAGTATAAATAATTAATAAGGGTTATAGTCTAGTCATTAATGTGCTGGCGCACTAGAAGGGATGACTAGCTACATCTATAATCTATCATATTTTTTAATTCATAACAAGTCTCCAAGAATAAATTAATCATATTTTCAATTTTGGTCTTTTTGTTCATTTATGATCATTTGGTTTAGTGTCTAAAATGACGCATTCCGGTAAAGACCATGGCAATTCCATGTTGATCACATGCATCAATGGACTCTTGATCTCGCATGGATCCGCCGGGTTGTATAATACATTTTATTCCGGCTTTCGCCACAGACTCAACAACATCTGAGAAGGGGAAAAATGCATCTGATGCTAAAGCTGCTCCTTGTAAGGATTCTTGGCCTAATGCTTCAATCGCATGATCGATAGCTTGATCGGCTGCCCATATACGATTCACTTGTCCCGGTCCAACTCCAATAGATTGTTTATCTTTTCCTATAGCGATACCATTTGATTTGGCATATTTCACTATCTTCCACGTGAACTTTAGGTCTTCCATTTCTTCAGTTGTTGGTTGACGCTTGGTCACAACGGTTAATTCATCCCCAAAAAGTTTGGAATCAATGGTTTGCACGAGAAGACCACCACTCACTTTTTTCAAATCATAGGCTGTCTCCGGTTGTTTTTCTTCAATGTTTTTCAACTCGAGAAGGCGAATATTTTTCTTTTGTTTTAATATATCTAAGGCTTTTTCAGAATACCCGGGAGCTACGACAATCTCAATAAAGATTTTGTTGATTTCTTCTGCGGTCTTTTCATCAATCTCACGATTGGCAACAACAATACCGCCAAAAATTGATTTGGGATCAGATGTATAGGCTTTCATATAGGCCTGGTATATATTTTCTCCACTTCCTACACCACAAGGATTGGCATGCTTACATGCCACAACCGTCGGCTCATCATATTCTTTGGAAAGTTCTAGAGCACCATTGGTGTCATTAATATTATTAAAGCTTAATTCTTTGCCGTGTAATTGTACCGCATTAGTTAGGAATCCTTTTGTGTTACCGATTTCTTTGTAAAATGCAGCTTTTTGATGTGGATTTTCCCCATAACGCATATCCTGAACTTTTTCATAGGTCATGGTAATTTGGTCTGGCAATTCTTCCGCCTTACGTTGCTCGCGCATATAATTTGCAATCATCGTATCATAGGCCGACGTATGTTCGAAAACTTTGCTACTGAGATAAAAATTGGTATCTTTAGATACTTTTTTGTTTGCCTTGATTTCATCAAGTACACGCACATAATCTGCCGGATCAATAATCACCGAAACATCTTGATAGTTTTTCGCCGCAGACCGTAGCATGGTTGGACCACCGATATCAATATTTTCAATAGCTTCTTCCAGTTGTACGCCTTCTTTTAAAATGGTTTGCTTAAAAGGATATAAGTTGACAACGACTAAATCAATCGGCCTTACACCTAATTCCTTAATTTGATTCATATGCTCTGCGTTGCTTCGCATAGCCAAAATTCCGGCATGAATATGCGGATCTAATGTTTTTACGCGTCCGTCAAGACATTCCGGAAATCCTGTGACTTCACTAATTCCTATAACTTCTAATCCGGCCTCTTGAAGCTTTGCCTTGGTTCCTCCTGTCGATATAATCTCCACACCAAGGTCCGATAATTTTTTTGCAAATTCCACAATACCTGTTTTGTCTGATACACTGATTAATGCGCGCATAATTGCTCCTTTCAAAATAGCTAAAATTGGTGGTAGGTTCGTGCGATGACTTCTAACTGCTGTTCTCGATTTAAGCGATTAAAGTTCACAGCATAGCCTGAAACACGAACGGTTAGATTTGGATATTTGTTTGGATGTTCCATTGCATCTGTTAAGGTCTCCGGGTTCAGCACATTCACATTCAAATGATGGGCTTTTTTACTGAAGTAACCGTCAAGAATACTGACGAGATTACGGGTTTTATCTGTACCGGTTTTACCTAGCGCTTTGGGATGGACTGAAAATGTACAAGATATACCATCTCGACATGCATCATAGGGAATCTTAGCTACGGATTCAAGGGATGCTAATGCGCCGTTTGTATCACGTCCATGCATAGGGTTTGCGCCCGGTGCAAAGGGTTGACCGGCCTTACGTCCATCCGGTGTCGCTCCTGTTTTCTTGCCATAGACAACATTGGATGTAATGGTTAATATACTTAAGGTGTGTATGGATTCTCTATAGGTTTCATTTTGACGCAAGGCATTGATGAAATCTTCTGTAATCTTTATTGCAATTGCATCCACCCGGTCATCATTATTCCCGTATTTTGGAAAATCCCCTTGAATATCAAAATCAACAATCACTCCATCGGCATTCTTAATGGGTTTAACTTTTGCGTATTTGATGGCACTCAGCGAGTCTGCCATAACGGATAATCCGGCAAGTCCAAAAGCCATAAAACGTTGAACATAGGTATCATGTAATCCCATCTGCGTTTTTTCATAGGCATATTTGTCATGCATACGGTGAATAATATTCATGATATTTACATAGAGCTTAGCTAACCATTTTTGATAGATTTCAAAGCGTTCCATAACGTTTTCATAATCTAAAACGTCTTCATCCACTGCTTCCATCTGAGGACCGAGCTTGTATCCGTGAAGTTCTTCCTGACCACCGTTTAAGGCTAAGAGAAGAACTTTGGGTAGATTACATCTTGCACCGAAATACTGCATCTGCTTACCGATTTTCATTGCAGACACACAACAAGCGATCCCATAATCATCCCCATAGATGGGACGCATCAGGTCATCATTTTCATATTGAATGGCATCTGTATCAATCGAAATCTTCGCACAAAATTCTTTAAAAGCTTGGGGTAACTTTTCTGACCACAGTACTGTCAGATTTGGCTCCGGCGCCGGATTTAGATTATATAAGGTCTGTAACATTCGATAGGACGTTTTCGTAATTAAAGGGCGTTCATCTTCAGTGAGTCCGCCAACAACTTCTGTGACCCAATTGGGGTCGCCGGCAAAAAGCTCATTATATTCCGGCGTACGCAATTGTCTAACCATTCGTAACTTAATGACAAAATCATCAATTAACTCTTGAGCACGTGTTTCATCTAATTCACCCATATGTATATCTCTTTCAATATATATATCAAAAAAGTTGCTCACGCGTCCAAGGCTCATTGCTGCACCATTTTGTTCCTTGACTGCACCTAGATATCCATAGTAGGTCCATTGAATCGCTTCTCTCGCGTTTTTCGCCGGGATTCCAATATCATGGCCATACATTTTGGCCATTGCTTTAAGTTTATTCAAAAAATCAATCTGACGATGTAGTTCTTCTAGTAACCGTATGCGTTCTTCCGTCATTTGTAAGTCGCTGATTCGGTCTTTATCATTGACCTTATCCTGAATAAGGTAGTCAATCCCGTATAATGCAATTCGTCGATAATCACCGATAATACGGCCTCGACCATAGGCATCCGGTAATCCCGTAATAATTCCTGCCCGACGAACGTCTCGCATTTCTTCATTATATACTCTAAATACACCGTCATTATGGGTCGTTTTGTAGGCAAACTCCTGCTCAACCTTATCACTCAACTTATACCCATAGGCTTCACATGCTTTTCTGGCCATACGAATGCCACCAAATGGATTTACACCACGTTTTAAGGGCTCGTCCGTTTGTAATCCGACAATCAACTCATCCTCTTTGCTAATGTACCCCGGATTAAAGGTTAATAATGAGGATACCGTCTCTGTATCAATATCAAGCACACCCTCTTTGTCTAGTTCTTCTTGGCGCAAAGCTTCATACTTTTCATAGACTCTGCGAGTTCTTGCTGTCGGTCCACACAAAAAATCCGGTTCCTTGTCATATGGCGTGAAATTCACATGTATAAAGTCCTGTACATGAATGGTCTGGTTCCAATGTCCCGTTTGAAAATTTTGCCATATTTCTTTTGTCATAAAACACAACCTTTCCTAAAAATAAATCATAGAATCCGAAAAAAGACCACCTGAACAAAAAAGAACACGTGTCTTTTTCGCCCAGGCGGTCGGCATATTTTTTTCTGTACTCCCGTAGGGTTCATTCCCTAATCCGCCAGTCATACAGAATATTATTATTATTTTTAATTCTAATTACCCACTAAATATACACGATTTTTCTATAAATGTCTAGAAAAAGATGAACTTTAATATGAAAAGAATGGTTAAGACATACATTAATGGATGTAAATCTTTTCTATTTTTTGAAACCGCATTAACAACCGTATAACTAATTACACCGAAAGCAATACCTTCAGAAATACTGTACATAACCGGCATGACGATGATTGTTAAAAAGGCAGGAATACCTTTTGCAGGATCTGCAAAGTTAATTTTCATCACCGATTCCATCATATAAAAACCAACGATAATCAATGCCGGTGCTGTCGCAAATGATGGTATGGATGCAAATAGTGGAGCAAAAGGTAATGCCAACAAGAAAAGCATGGCTGTCGTCATTGCTGTCAGTCCTGTTCGACCACCGTCTGCTACACCTGCCGCGCTTTCAACATATGTTGTTGTTGTTGATGTACCTACCATTGCACCGAAGGTTGTTCCGATGGCATCTGCAAGTAATGCTTGCTTCGCTTTTGGAAGCTTTCCTTCTTTATCTAAAAATCCGGCTTTTGAAGACACACCAATAAGCGTACCTAATGTATCAAATAAATCTACAAATAAGAAGGATATCATAATGACCCAAAAATCAAGGTTTGCTAATGCCGCAAAATCAAATCGGAATAATAATAGGCCACTTGTTTCAATCGGTGCGGCCACTGCACTTGGTATCACTGAAAATGTGCTTTCCATATCCGGCACGTACCACCCCGTTCCTTCTGCAATCATTGCTAAAACCCATGTAATAATAATTCCAAACAAAATGGATCCTTTTACTTTTTTAACAACAAAAATCGCTGTAATAATAACGCCAAGTAAGGCTAATACAACCGGTGCTTGTGTAATATCTTTTGTGATTGAAACCAATGTTGCATCATCATTAACGACAATTCCTGCATTTTGAAAACCAATAAATGCAATAAATAAACCAATTCCGGCACTAACTGCATATTTTAAGGTCATTGGAATTGAATTAAACAAAGCTTCACGTACATTGACAAAGGTTAATATTATAAATATAATACCTTCGATTAAAATTGCTGTTAATGCCTGTTGCCATGTTAAACGTCCTGCAATGACAACCGTAAAAGCAAAAAAAGCATTTAATCCCATACCGGGTGCTAAGGCAAATGGATAGTTCGCAAGTAAAGCCATGGCTGTCGTACCAACAAAGGCAGCTAGCGCAGTTGCTACAAAGACTGCATTAAATGTAACGTCGCCTCCGATTTTACTGAGAATATCCGGATTGACAATTAAAATATATGCCATTGTCATAAAAGTAGTAAATCCTGCTAGAATTTCCGTTCTAACATTTGTGTTGTGTTCTTTGAGCTGAAACATATGATACCCCTTTCATGTAGTAAAGTAGTAATACTTACAGAGTTATTCTACAGAGTTTGAAATCTACTGTCAATGACTTTCAAACATTTTGGCAATATACTCAATAGCCATCGAGAATACACAAGCAAAATCATACCAAATACACCAAAAATATGTTATAATGTAGGTACAAAGCGACTCTGTCGCGTTCCGCTTTGCGGATTGTTCACGGAGGGAAAGATCCTTGACGCTTTCTGCTATGTTTCAAGGCAGAAAGCTAAAATAGGACTTTCCTGTAGTAGGGACAAAGCGACTATAGCAGAACATGAAAGGAGGAATTTCAATGAAAGAAATCGTATTTGCCGGAGGCTGTTTTTGGGGCGTTGAAGAATATTTTTCTCGACGACCCGGTGTTTTATCCACAAAAGTCGGTTATGCCAACGGAAGTGTTAAAAACCCGTCCTATGAACTTGTATGTTCCGGAACAACCCAACATGCAGAGGCTGTATATATAGAATATGACCCTTATACACTTTCTTTGAAAAAATTACTTGATGCTTATTGGCAAATCATTGATCCCACTGTATTAAACCGTCAAGGCAACGATGTAGGTTCTCAATATCGAACCGGAATTTATTATGTTAATCCGGAAGATATTGATATCATCAAAGAGAGCTTGTACAAGGAACAAAATAATTATTCTGATCCGATTGTAACGGAAGTCAAACCTTTAGAAAACTTTTTTGATGCTGAAGAATATCATCAACGTTATCTCAAAAAAAATCCCAACGGATATTGTCATATAAAGTTAGACTAATTCCTAGAAACTATTGACATTCTGCGCATTACATTATACTCTATATAAGGAAATTTTTGTACTTATGTTACTCTAATTAGTAAAGGATAAATTATGTCAAATATAAACCAACATATGAATGAAATCAAAAAGCGCCGTACCTTTGCGATCATATCCCACCCCGATGCCGGGAAAACAACCCTTACTGAAAAGTTTTTGCTCTACGGCGGTGCTATTCGTGAAGCGGGATCCGTTAAATCACGTCGTTCCAACAAACACGCAGTATCCGACTGGATGGAGATTGAAAAACAGAGAGGTATTTCAGTAACCTCTTCTGTTCTTCAGTTTAATTACGACGGTTACTGTATTAATATACTTGATACCCCTGGCCATCAAGATTTTAGTGAGGATACCTATCGAACACTCGTTGCAGCTGATAGTGCCGTTATGGTTATTGACTGTGCAAAAGGAGTTGAGGCTCAGACCAAGAAACTTTTTCAAGTCTGTAAGCTAAGAAACATCCCTATCTTTACCTTTATCAATAAATTAGACCGTCAAGGACTAGACCCTTACGAACTTCTTGAAGATTTGGAAAACGCTTTAGGTATACGTTCATGTCCTATGAATTGGCCAATTGGTATGGGAAAAGATTTTCGTGGTATTTACCACCGGGATAAGGAAGAAATCCAATTATTCGGTGCAGGTAATCACGGACAGTCCAAAACAGAAAACACATTTATTAAAATCGATGACGAACGCACGGAAGAACTCTTAGGCCCGGCCTTATATGAGCAGTTGTTAGAAGATATCGAACTTCTTGATGAAGCGGGAGATCCCTATGATCTGGAAAAAATTCTAAAGGGTGATTTAACCCCTGTATTTTTCGGCAGTGCCTTAACCAATTTTGGTGTTGAACCTTTTCTTGAGGATTTTTTACATATCAGTACCCCTCCAATGGCTCGTAAAAGCAACGAAGGCCCCGTGGATCCAATGAACAACGATTTTAGCGGCTTTATTTTTAAGATTCAAGCCAATATGAATCCTGCACATCGTGACCGCATTGCTTTTTTACGGATTTGTTCCGGAAAATTCGAAAAAGACATGATGGTAAACCATGTACAAAATAAAAAGAAAGTCAAACTTGCTCAACCTCAACAATTTATGGCTCAAGATCGTTCTATCGTAGATGAAGCTTATTCCGGTGATATCATTGGTATCCATGATCCGGGAATTTACAAAATCGGTGATACACTTTCCCAAAGCTCAACCACCTTAAAATATGCGGATATACCCCAATTTGCTCCTGAGCATTTTATGCGTATTTCTACCATAAACGCATTAAAACGAAAGCAATTTTTAAAAGGTATTCGACAGTTATCTGAAGAAGGCTCCATCCAGGTTTTTAAACGTCCATTTACCGGTTCTGAAGAAATTATCATCGGTGTTGTCGGCGTCCTTCAGTTTGAAGTATTAGAATATCGGTTAAACAATGAATATAATGTTGAAATCTCAAAACATGCACTTCCACACAAATATGTTCGATGGATTCAAATGGATGATTTTGACGACCAAAAGTTAAAAACTTCCATGGATGCTATGCTCGTCTATAGCGAAAAAGAACAACCCGTTCTTCTCTTCCAATACGAATGGTCGATTAAGCAGACCTTAGATAAAAACAAAAGCTTAAAATTGCTTGAAACATCGTCATCTTTTGAGTAAAAAGCTATTTTTTACTTTCTATTTATGTCTATTTCTGATATTATATAAGTGTAAAGGGTTTTAAAAAAATAAAAATGGAGGTATTATATGTCAGACCAAAATAATGTTAAAGAAGTGTTCACTCAAGAAGATATTCAAAAAAACAAAAGTATGGGAATTGTTGCTTACATCATCTTTTTTGTTCCACTCCTCGTTGACGGAGCCAAAGATTCACCTTATGTAAAATTCCATGTAAATCAAGGTTTACTCCTTGTTCTTGGATATATTGCATTGTCCATCATTGGTGTTATTCCGATTCTTGGTTGGATTATCAGCTTTATCGGTTGGATTGCTCTTGTGGTTATTCACATTATTACACTCATTGCTGCAGCCAACGGACAGGCTAAAAAACTACCACTCGTCGGCGATATTAAACTTATCAAATAAAATTATAAACGTAGGCAAAAAAAGATTGATCACTCCTAAGAGTCCTCAATCTTTTTTATTTTTTTAATGATTTTATAGTAATTCCTCAATATCTTTTACAAGTTTTTCCGGTTCAAGGGTCGGTGCATAGCGTTTTACAACATTACCCTCTCGATCCACTAGGAACTTAGTGAAATTCCATTTAATCTTGGATCCTAACATTCCACCTTTTTCTTCTTTTAAATATTTAAATAATAGATCCGCATCGTCTCCATTCACATCAATTTTATCAAAAACTTTAAAGGTAACGCCAAACCTTGACTCACAAAACGTCTTAATCTCTTCAATCTCTTCCGGTGCTTGATTAGCAAACTGATTACACGGAAAATCAAGAACTTCAAAACCTTGGTCTTTATAATCATCATATAGTTTCTGAATCCCACTATATTGAGGCGTTAATCCACAACCTGTTGCTGAGTTAATAATCAATAGCACCTTGCCTTTATACTCATCTAATTTTACATCTTTGCCTTCTGAATCACGTACACTTATATCATATAACATTTTTTGGGACCTCCTTTAACTTATTTATTATACTATAGCACAGTTATTAAATTGTGTAAAGCACAATTTAATTGCTAGCAATTTATAATAGTGCGAAATACTTAGTATTTTTCATGTGAATTATCTGATTTTTCCCTTTACATTTTTGAAAAGTGTGATATAATTAGTTTATAGAAGAAATTAAGAAACACTTCTTCTTACATACCCTATTCACTTATTACCATTGATGAATTATTTAAGAAATATTTAAATGTAGTTGGTATCAAGTAGTAGTATAGAAGTTGGGTATAAATGATACCTAGTATCAAAGTAATACAACACTAAGTAATGTGTTGGAATTAGAAGTACAAGAATCATTGTAATATGCAATACTTTTAGAAAAGTTTTTTTAGAAGCAAAATTTTAAAAGTAAATTTTAGAGGTATATGTATTAAGTGAATGTAGTATTTATGCTTTGGAAGGAATGAACAAGCAATTAGTATATGTATAATAATAAGTTGAATATGGTATGGTAAAAAGCCGATGGTTAGAAACTAACGTATCGGCTTTTTATAATGTTAAGATATTTATTTTAAATTAGTCCACTAAATATATCTGGCTTCCCCATAGACTTTCACCATTATTGGCGCCAACTGTAAATGTCATTGTTTCAATTTTATTATACGCGTCGTATTGTTTTAATGCAAGTCCTGTATATTCTACTTCACCAAGTGTAATGCTTATCTTTGCATCATCTTCTAATGTCCACTTTCCTTCTAACTCACCTGTTAACTGGCCATCTTCTAACAATCCAACCACAAGGGATTCCTTAACGTCTGCAGATATATCTCTCCCATGGTTGACAAGTTTATAGGCACCTACAATATCATTTTCTTCAACAGGTTGTAGCGTTTCCCCAGTATAACGATAAGGTGCAATGACCGGCCAGTCTTCATCATTCATAAAAAATTGATGGACACGTACATAATGCGCTTCACCTTTTCTCGGAAATCTAGAATGAAAAAGTATAAAATATTTATCTTCCTCTTCTTCATAATATGCTGAGTTATGTCCTGGGGATATATATCCATGAGACTTCTGACCCAATTCACCTTCAATGTGTTCAAATTCAAAATTTCCTAAAAGTTTATGTCCATAGGGTGCATATGCCGGATCATGAAAAATCTGTCCTTCGACTCCCTTGGCTTCAATCATATCTTGCCCTTGGCTATCAATATATGGACCATCTGGTGTCTTTGATCTGGCAACCCGAATATTATAACCGCCATTGGCATCGAGCCCGCCATACGATAAGAATAAGTAGTAGTATTGTGTATCCGGGCTATATAAAATATATGGACCTTCAATTCGAGCATGGTAATCCCCTAATAATTTTTCGCCATATCCTTGACCTTCTGCGGGAAAACCCGTCTCTGAATCCACCTCCAGTATAAAGATACCTCCGGAATAGGACCCATAAACCATCCATAGCTTTCCAGTATGATCATAAAAGGTATGCGGGTCAATAGCATTTGGATGGTGATTGGCATTATATGGGCTTCCGTCATTACTTTCTCCACTCATACCTGATTTCAAGAAAATACCCAAATCTTCATATGGACCTTCGATATTGTCTGACTTAGCTACGCCCATTGCTGATAAGGGCGAATCACCTCGACATGCATTATAATAGAAGTAAAATTGACCATCGTCTAATTGCTCAACATCTGCCGCCCAAAATGTATCTGTTTGCGCCCATGTCAAGGCTTCTTCTAATGTATTCTTGGCATCCGGAAAAAGTTTATTACCTGCAACATTTCGAGTTATCTGCTCGAAGTTCATCAAATCTTGGGACTTCGCTGAAGCTAAATGGGATCCAAAAATATAATAGGTGTCTTCCACTTTAACCACAGAGGGATCATGTACCGAAACCTCATCAAACTCAATCTCTTTTTGTTCTCTTATTTCACCCTTTCTCGCCATATTAAGAACCTCTTCTCGATTCATTGGCTTTGACCTTGTACATCCCATCAATAACAATCCCCCAAAGACTAAAACAAGTATTATTTTCAACCTAGTTAACATACCTATCTCCTTTTTTGATATTTTAATTTATATAAAACTAAATTATTTTATTATATTCTTAAGTAATTCTTAGTATATCATTGCTGAAAATAGCTGTCAATATGCTTTTATCTATTTAACATAAAAGGACAAAAAATCCGGTAGCATAAGCTACCGGACCTATAATCATGTTATTTAATTCTCGTGAATATAATTAGAAATTTTCGCTTCGTTGTTCAAAATAACTTTGCTCATAACCACAAAGAGGACATACTTTTGGCGCTTTTTTGCCCATGACGAGATGGCCACAGACACGACATTCCCACATGATTTCTTCGCTTTTTTCAAATACTTTTTGCATTTCAACATCATTAAGAAGTTTACGATAACGGTCTTCATGGGCGTTTTCAATTGCTGCTACTCTTCTAAATTTAGCTGCTAGCGATTTGAAACCTTCTTCTTCTGCATCTTTTGCAAAAGTCTCATACATATCTGTCCACTCATAATTTTCGCCTTCAGCTGCGGCTAATAAGTTTTCAGCTGTTGATCCTAAATGCCCTAATTCTTCAAACCATATTCTTGCATGCTCTTGCTCGTTACGCGCTGTTTTTAAGAAAAGGTCTGCAATTTGTTCATAACCTTCTTGTTGTGCAATTCTTGCAAAATATGTGTACTTATTTCGCGCTTGGCTCTCACCTGAAAAAGCATCCATTAAGTTTTTTTCGGTTTTTGTTCCTGCGTATTTGTTTTCTTCTGCCATTTTTATATCTCCTTCTTTTTTACTTGTTTTTAATAAATTCAGCAATTGCTGAACAGTTTCTTTAGGAAAATCATCCGATTGGTCTGTATTAAGAATTTTTTGTAAAAGTTCTCGAGTGTTTTCACTTTGTGGTGTCATAAAACCCGCTTCGCGTACAAGGTCTTCAGCCATAATACGATTAGATTGACTCACGGCTTTGGCCAATTGTTGAATAACTGAATCCTCAGTGCTTTGAACAATTGTCTCTGCAATACGTTCTTGTTTTGTTTTGCTTTCTGCCAAGGCAAGAAGCGCCTCAACCATCACTTCTTCTTTCACTTGTTGTGGCGGATATTCCTCAGGAACAAGTGAAATCGCATGTGACGGACAGGCATCAACACATAAGCGACATCCATCTAAACATTTTTCCGGATCAATTTGACCGGTTTCTGTATCTGTTGCGCCAGTTGGACAGACATATAAACACAAACAATCTTTGGTACATAATCGTATATTTCGAACTGCATGCATTATAGCCTCCCCCTTTGCACTTCCATCAGCTTCATGCTTGGTACTTTACATACCGGGCAAATATCTGGTGGAGAATCATTAATCGACAAAAAACCGCAAATCTCACACACATATACATTAGTACTTTCCAGTAATGCCTGCTCTTGCTTTTCATAACGCACATAAACTGAATTCAAGATTTTACTTACCTTTTCACTCCATGTAAGCGCTCGAAGGGCTCCACGATCTGCTTCTTGACCAGCAATCTTAGTCGCTACTGCAAATTTTACACCCAAATCTTCTTGCAAAAGCGCTTTAATTACATCAAATGAATCACCTTCAACTTTATCACTCACGCTTTTATAATACTCAGACAATTGGGTGAAAAGCTCTGATTCTTTTGGCAAATATTGTTTTTCACATCCTTTTGCTAGATTTGAAAAAACAACACTTAACTGTGCATTAGATAATTCAGGTGCTAATCTTGTTGATGATTGAAAGGATACTTGTGCTGTTTGGTCTTTTCCGCTTACATAAGTTTGTTCATCATTTTGTTTTTCTTCCTGCAAATCAAACTCTTCCTTAGAAGCCCCACATAAAGGACAGGAAAAATCATCAGGGATTCCTAAAGCTTCATCATAAATATAACCACATACAGTACATACATATTTTTGCATCTTACACCTCCCAATCTCTATTTTAATTGTTTTTTGAAAAATTATCAAGACTTAATTTATAATTATTCTCTTTTTGTAATCATTTCAAAAATT
>CAZLXW010000074.1:0-17566 GCA_964563505.1 uncultured Eubacteriales bacterium | reverse complement strand
CTACCTTTTAAGGTAGAATGGAGATGAATATGGAAGAAAGAAAAATAGTTGTTGCAGACCCAACACCGATTGGATTATTTGGGTTAGCAATGGTAACACTTGTTGCATCATCACAAAAATTAGGTTTTACATCAGATGTTTCTTTTATAATACCTTGGGCCATCTTTTTAGGAGCTAGCGCGCAATTATATGCATGTGTTCAAGATGCTAAAAAGAACAATGTTTTTGGTGCGACGGCTTTTGGAGCCTATGCATTTTTTTGGTACAGCGTCGCCTTTTCTTGGATGATCCAAGCAGGTTTGTTTGGTGAAAAACTAATGTCAAGTGCCGATACAAAACAATTAGGCATTGCGTTTATTGGTTATCTAATTTTCACTTTGTATATGACAGTTGGTTCATTAACGACTAATAAAGTTTTATTTTTTATTTTTGTATTAATTGATTTCCTTTTCTTAGGACTATCCTTTTCAACATTTGGAATCATGCATGGGGCAATGCATATGCTTGCCGCAGTTTCTGAATTTTTAATCGCAGTATTTTCTTTTTATGGTTCTGCCGCAGTAATTCTTAATACCCAATTCAAAAAAACTGTATTACCCTTAGGAAAAGCTTTTTATTCTGTATAACACGCCTCACATAAGCCATAAAGCTCAATTTTGTGCTTAGTTAAGTGAAATCCTTTGTCAAGTGCGAGTGATGTTAATGTGTCTAAAGGACAGTAGTTAATCATCTCAACTTTTCCGCAACGCTGGCAGATGATATGGTGGTGATGATGATCAGCGCAAGTTAATTTATAGCGTGTAATTCCATCATCGGATGGGAATACAGCTAGTAAACCGAGTACAGATAATTGGTCTAAGTTTCGGTAGACAGTCGTTAAATTGATTGATGGAAATTTATCTTTGATAATCGTCAATAATGTTTCAGCGGATAAGAGAGTATGTTGATTGTTGATTAAAACATCAAGAATATACTCTCTTTGTTTTGTGATTTTAAAGTTATTATTTTGTAGAATTGTTTTTATTTGTTGAAAGTCCATGAGACGCTCCTTTCATTGTTATGAGAGTAAGTATATTATACTCGATTATTGAAAAAAAAGAAACTTGACAAAATGAAGAGGTATGATATAGTAAGTTTAAAAGCAAATGCAAATGACTTGCATTTGAAGATGAAAGGAGAATTAATTATGAAACAATTCAAAACATACAGCATTCTAATATTTGCTGTCCTAATAGGTTTAATGATGACAGGATGTTCATCAGAGGAAGAAGAAAATAAAGCTTCGGTTGCTGTATCAATCGTGCCTCAAAGAGATTTCGTAAATGCAGTAGCAAAAGATCTTGTTGATGTTACGGTCATGATTCCACCGGGTTTTAGTGAAACCAACTATCAACCGACACCAAAAGAATTACAGGCATTGTCAGATGCGGATATATATTTTGCTATCGGTGTACCAGCTGAAGAAGCAAATATTCTACCAAGATTGACTGAGTTCAATAAAGAAGTTACTGTTGTAAATCTTTGGTCTGAAGTCGCTGAAGTATATCCTGCGAGAGAATTTGATTCAGACCATGGTCATGGTCATGAGGATGAAGACGACCATGGTCATAGTCATGAAGGGATTGACCCTCACATTTGGTTATCCCCAAAAAGAGTTGTTGTCATGATTCAAGTCATCGTTGAAGAACTCTCTTTAGTTTATCCCGAACATGCGGATGCATTCAAAAAAAATGGTGATGAATATATTGTTGAACTAGAAAAACTTGATTTACAGATTAAAGATGCTCTTGCTGAGTATGAAGATGAGCCTTTTATTATTTATCATCCGGCATTTGGATATTTTGCGGACGACTATCATTTGGAAATGATTGCGATTGAAGAAGATGGAAAAGAGGCCTCGGCAAAACGTATTCAAGAGGTTATTGATTTAGCAAAAGAAAATGATATTAAATTTGTCTTTTATCAAGAAGAGTTTGACAGTTCACAGGCTGAGACTATAGCTAAAGAAATAGGCGGGGCAACGGTTAAAGTGGCACCACTCTCAGAACAGTATATAGAAAATCTTCAAAGTATAGTGGAGGCTTTTACAGAAGTTCTTGTGTCAAAAGAATAGTAACATTTCCTGAAAATATGCGGAATTTCACAAGAAGGATCAATAAAAAATACCCATTAAGTCTTTTGTTATAAGGCTAGTGGGTTTTTTCTTCTATATCAAAGTAATAATGACATTTATCTGAAAATATGATAAACTATGAGAAAAGTGAAGTGGAGGTTATTCATGATTTCAGATAAAATGGAAAAGCTCGTTGCCGGAAGTTCATTAATTCGTGCCATGTTTGAAGAAGGTAAGATTTTGGCTGAACGTGACGGAATTAATAACGTTTATGATTTTAGCTTAGGGAATCCAAACGTAGAACCACCGGAAACCGTTAAAAATGCGATTATAGAAATTCTAAGTGAAGAAGCTCCGAACAGAGTCCATGGATACATGAACAATTCCGGATTCGAAGATGTGCGTGAGGCCATTGCAAACTATACGAATCAAAAATATCAAACCCATGTTTCAGCTAAACATATTGTTATGACAGTCGGAGCGGCCGGAGGTCTTAATGTCATTTTGAAAACACTCCTTAATCCTGGTGAGGAAGTTATAACATTTGCCCCTTATTTTACCGAATATGGGCATTATGTTAATAATTATGATGGGAATTTGATTGTTGTTCCGCCAAATACAGATACCTTTCAGCCGGATATAGATGTATTGCGGCAAGTAATCACACCAAAAACCAAAGCGGTTATCATCAATTCACCCAATAATCCAACAGGTGTTGTTTATAGCAGTGAAACGATTAGTCAGTTGGCGAATGTCTTAAATGAGAAGCAGGAAGAATATAATTCGACAATATATTTGATTTCAGATGAACCTTACAGAGAGTTGGTTTATGATGATATAGAAGTTCCTTATTTGTTGAATTATTATACAAATACCTTTGTTGGATATTCATATTCTAAGTCCTTATCATTACCGGGCGAACGTATTGGATATATCGTGGTTCATCCTGAGATGGAGCATTTAGAATCAACACTTGGAGGACTCAATGTAGCTAATCGAATTTTAGGATTTGTGAATGCACCGTCACTTTTCCAACGTGTCATTGCAAAAACATTAGGTTCCGAAGTTGATGTTAGCATATATAAAACGAATAGAGATGTATTATATCGACATCTTACAAAAATCGGATTTACGTGTTTAGAGCCACAAGGCGCTTTTTATTTGTTTGTAAAAACTCCGATTGAAGACGATCGACAATTTTGTGTAGATGCTAAGGAGTATAATTTATTATTAGTTCCCGGAAGTGCGTTTGGATGCCCGGGCTATGTGAGAATTGCATATTGTATTTCTTATCAACGAGTGGAAAACTCCTTGCCGGCATTTACAAAACTATGGCAAAGATACGAATAGATATGGAGTGATTATATGGCGAAGGTAGAGTATCAAATTTCCGATGAACCGGTAGGATATATTGTATATGCCGTGGAAGATGAAAAGAAATTATCAATAACCATGTTGGCGAATAGTTTAAAAATGGAAATTCTTGCATTGATGAAAGTTATTGCAGAAGAAGGTGGGTTTAAGGCAGAGCCTAAAGATGCTATTGCTTTTTTTCTGTTTGAAGATCGAGCAAATGCTTTTGTTCAACGTGAAGAGATAAATTAAACAGTAGTTAATTAAAGCTAGACCTTCATGTGAATTGAATGTCTAGTTTTTTTGCTTGATAGGAGAATGATATGAGTAAACAAAGTTGGAAACCGGGTAACATGTTATATCCGTTACCGTCAGTGATTGTAACCTGTGGAGAAACAGAAGAAGAGTATAATGGGTTGACGATTGCCTGGACAGGAACCGTATGCACAAACCCTCCCATGACCTATATTTCTGTTCGACCATCGAGACATTCCTATAATCTGATCAAAAAACAAGGTGGTTTTGTTATCAATCTTACAACGGAGGAAATAACATTCGCCACAGATTATTGCGGTGTCCGTAGTGGAAAAAAAGAAGATAAATTGAGTAAAATGCAATTGGATTATGATATTGGCGATATTATCAAAGCTCCATTATTAAAAAAAAGTCCGGTAAATATTGAATGTGAAACCGTTGAGATTAAAGAACTTGGATCTCATCATATGTTTTTAGCAAAAGTCGTTAAGGTACATGTAGATGAACAGTATATTGACGAACAGAATAAGTTTCATCTTGACCAGGCAAAACCCATCGTGTATAGTCATGGACAGTATTTTGGATTAGGGGATGCTTTGGGTAAATTTGGACACTCTATTCAAAAAAAGAAAAATAAAAAAAGGCGACGTAACAGATAGATCAAAAGTCAGGAGAAACATATGATAATAGTGAGTAGCTGTGTGATGGGCGAGGCGTGTCGTTACGATGGCAAAGCTTATCCCCTAGACCAAGCGATAGAAGAATTAAAAAATATAGAGACTATAAAGATATGTCCCGAAATAATGGCAGGATTACCAACACCAAGAATGCCCATGGAAATAGTTTGTGAGGGTAAAGAACAAAAAGTGTTTTCAGAAGATGGAAAAGAATATACATCACAGTTCATCGACGGAGCACAAAAAACACTAAAACTATGTAAAGAACATAATGTGCGCTATGCAATTCTAAAAGATAAAAGTCCCTCTTGCGGTAGTCAAGAAATTTATAATGGTAATTTTGAAGGCGTTCTTATTCCAGGAATGGGAATAACAGCGCATTTACTTGGCGAGCATGATATTCAAGTTTTTTCGGCTGAGACAGCCCCATATAAAAAAATAAAAGTTTATGATTATTTAGAACAGCATGGTATTTCATATATAAAACATGAACATGAACCAGTGTTTACTGTTGAGCAGGCGAGTGAAATGGACGTAAACATTGAAGCTCAACAGTGTAAGAATTTATTTCTGCGCAACAAAAAAGGAGATCGTCACTTTCTAGTTATTTTAGAGCATCACCGCCACTTTGATTTAAAACAATTTGGAGAAGAAAATGGATTAGGACGATTATCCTTTGCATCTTCAAAACGATTAAAAAAATATCTGGGTGTTGAGCCGGGTTCTGTAAGTGCTTTTGCCTTAATTAATGATGGTAATCACCACGTTGAAGTCTACATTGACCGAGACTTTAATTCAGAACAAAATATCTCGTTTCATCCCAATCAAAATGATGAAACATTAGAGATTACATATCAAGATTTTGAAAAATTTATTAAGAGTTGTGGTTATACATATCAAAAATGTTAGGAGAATGGATATGACATCGGATGAAAAAAATAGAAATATTAAAAAGCGCCTTAAGCATGAATATGTACATTTGAAGCCATCACAGCATGAAGTCAAGGCAGAAATCTCTATGAGTAATATTACACTTGATTATCGTCATTTTACTCAGCAAGTTCAGCCATATAAATTAGTCTTATCCATCCGATGCGCAAGTGTACGCGTACTTGTACCAAAAGAATGGTATGTTAAAGTAAAAGGCCGAATCAGTATGACTCTACTCGACAATTATACAGAGACGTATAAGCAGAACAAAGGTCAACTTGAGTTAGAAATCCAATCCTTCGGTGGGAAAATACTCGTTATTAACGAATTATATACCTAATTGTAAACTTAAATAAAAAAAGGTTGACAATTAAGACTTATCCTTTTATACTACTTCTATAACTTAGAAAAGTAGGAGGAGTCGTATATGAAGTTAACAACACGAGATATGCTTTTAACAGGACTATTTACAGCGCTTATGGTGGTTGGCGCGAAGCTTAGTTTACCAACACCTTTTGGGGTTCCACTAACCTTTCAATTGTTTTTTGCTGTCTATGCAGGAATTTTATTAGGTGCAAAAAAAGCTTTTTTATCACAATTTATTTATATTATTATCGGACTTGCAGGACTTCCTGTATTTTCTCTTGGTGGAGGAATTCAATATGTTTTCAAGAATACTTTTGGATATATTATTGGATTCATGGTATGTGCCTTCATCATCGGTCTTGGAGTAGATAAACTTAAGAAGATACGTTTTCATTTAATATTGGGCATATCCCTTGCGGGATATGGGCTTGCATATCTCATAGGAAACATTTATTTCTATGGTATCCTTCAATGGTTTACAGAATCAGGAATGCCCCTATATCAAGTGTTTGTAGTTATGTTTCCCTATATGATAAAAGACTTGATTTTAATCGTTTTTGCATCGTATTCTGCAACACTTGTTATACCAATATTAAGACGCACAGGCTATGTAACCATATAAGGGTAATATGTCCTATTTTATGCACCAACAGTCAGTATCTCTTGAATTTCGATTTGTGGTCAGCTAGACTTAAAATCGGGAGGAAGAGATTATGACTGTTTTTTTTCTTATATCGATTCTTGTATCGACAATCATCATTTTAAGTAGTTTGCAACAAGAAGAATGGTTCTTGGAAAACAAAAGCTTAATTTTTATTCTTATTGGGGCGTATATGCTTTTTTCCATTATACGTTTTATAGTGTTGGATGACTACACAGATAGTAGAGAATATATGCTGTTTTTTTTATTAACGCTTGTGATTATAGAGATGATTTATGATTTAGTAACACATCAGATTGTAATGGAACCGATTCTTGTCATGATTCCGCTTATATCGGTATATAATCTCGTGTTTTACCAAGGGGTTGAATATATTGATATAGTCGCAGTTATTCTCATTGTAGGATGTGCAGGGCTTGTTAAACGTTTTTTGAGTCATGTCATTGGTTATGGGGATGTTCTTATGTGTGGACTTTTGGTTTATTGGACAGGTTTTAGTGTGGCAATGCTTCTGATTGTTACGGGGTTTGTTTTAAATGGCATCATCTGTGTCGGATTATTTGCTTTTAAGCGGGTCGATAAAAAAACACAAATACCCTTTATGCCGGCTTTGACACTAAGTCTAATGTTATATCTTGTGGGAGGTGTCATTGTATAATGAAAAAAAGGCGATGGATAGGATGGATAGCATCCCTAGGCCTGCTTCTTCTTTTGGCTGTATATTTGACAGGATACCTACCCTGGATTCAAAATGAAGAACAAAGGCTAGCCTATATAATAAAAACAATGGAGAATTATAATATTTTGGAAGTCGTATATGATATGAATTATGATTCTATGTTGCTTCATGGTACCTATCAATGGAATCAAAAAAGGAAGGAACATAGAATGAAAGGTGCTGTTACTTCAGAGAAATTGATGTCAGAATTGATTGGATTTAATGGGATGATTAAGGGAGAACGTATGTATTTTCAGATGAATCCAATAATGCCTCAAGTATATACAATGGATTTATCGCAACAAGAAGATATTCCTATATTATCAGAGATTCATACGATCATTCAAACGAGTAGTCTGTATGATTTGCTTGCTGAAGTGAAATATATAGAGAAACCAAGGTTCAAAATCATTTTAGTCAATGACCGTTATCATGCGGTATATATCTGTGAAGGAATCATAGAAAAAGAGGTCAATGCAAAAGAGGTTAAAATAAACTACTCAATATATACGGATGGATGGGGACATATAAAAAAAATTGACATTGAAATTCAATCAGATCAACATATAAGTTTCTGTGGTTATATTCGTCCCATAAAAAAAATGAGTATTGTATCTATGAATGTAGACCAAGCTATAGCTTTTTAAAGGGTTTCATATTATAATTATAGATGGAGATTATAAAACAATACATAGAAAAGAGGTAAAATATGCGTAAAAAACTGACAGTAGTTGTAAGTTTACTTGTAGCGATGATGATGTTTTCCGGATGTATGGATATTCGATTAAGTTTTTCTTTAAAAGAAGACGGTTCAGGTGGTGTGAATGCATTTATGGCTGTTAATCAAAGCATTATGGGTGATGAAGAAACATCCGAGATGGAATCAAATTTTTTTGATGAAACAGGTATCAATGATGCAAACGCTCAGATTGAAAATATGCCATTAGAGTATTATAAAAATGACATGTTGTTTGTAGGCGAAGAATTTAATATACAATTCAGTAATCCGCTTATTGCCTTTAGTGATATGGCAGAAACAGACGAGCTTCATTGGACATATCAAGGTGATGACGTTTACCGTTTTGAAATTCCCTTAAGTCAATTATATGATGATGTAGCAAGTGAAGGTATGGGCGATGTGAGTGTAATGTTTAAAGCAATGGGTGGACAGCTCGTCTATTCATTTGAGACAGATTATGAAGTTATTGATCATAATGCAGATTATATCGAAGATGACATCAATTATATTTGGGACTTAACAGAAGAAGTTTTTTCACCGAATTCTAGTCGTGAATCAGGATTTTTAGAAATCCGTATGGAGATAGAAGTAAGTGAGAATGAACTGCGAAACGAACTTGAAGAAAGACTAGATATGGATCGGGCACATCGTGATTTTCATGGCGAAATTTTAGCATCATTAGGTTATCTGAAAGGTACAGATGATGGATTAGAACTCGATCGGAGCCTTACAAGAGCAGAAGGCGCTATTATGTATTCAAGACTTCTTGGTTTAGAAGAAGAAGCGCAGGTATTTGCAAGTGAAAACCCTAATTATGAATCCGGATTTACAGATGTTCCTGAATGGGCGGAAGATACGATTAATTATCTTCACCATTTAGAATTAGTTAATGGTATTTCAGAGACTTTTTATGGGTCAAATGCACCAATGACAGAAGCACAGTATACAACGCTTGTTTTGAGAGCATTGGGCTATTCAGACCGTGATGGTGATTTTGTTTGGAGTGCATCAACACAAAAAGCATTAGACATTGATTTATATGCAGATGATTTACGGGATTATGCCTATGCGAAAGAAAGTAGCCAAGATGGAACATTTACTCGACGCATGATGAGCTATATTTCCTATAATGCACTTTTCTTTGAAAATACTCAAACCCAAGAGATTTTGTTTGAGGCGCGCATAGAAGAATAAAAAACAGCATACTTGCTTGACTTTTATTTGCTCATATGATAGTATTGATAAAAATATGAAACAATGCAAAGCGAGTAAGTATGCATAACAACCTTTAAGTTTGGTACAGAGAGACCAGAAAGGGAGAATCCAGATGCGAGACATCAATGCGTGCTTTTGTTATGCCCAAAATGGCATACAAAAGAGAAGAAAAAATAATAATAAAATAAAGTTCAGAAACATGACGGTAGTAGAGGCAGTATCTATATTTTTAGGTGCAATGTCTTCATTCGTTGTTTCTCAATTATTGATACGAGGCAATAAAGTCAACATTGGTTGATTTTATTGCTTTTTTAATTCTTTAGGAGGTAAATAGGATGATTATAAAAAATGGACATATTATTGATCCGGCCAGTCAAATGGATAAAGTTATGGATATATTGATTGAAAACAATCATATCATAAAATGTGAAACGAACATGGATATTACCGATTATGCAGAAAAGCATGAAGTGATTGATGCAAAAGGCTACTGGGTTATTCCCGGTGCAATTGATCTTCATGTACATTTAAGAGAACCTGGGTTTGAATATAAAGAAACAATACACACAGGGACTTTAAGTGCAGCAAAAGGCGGCGTGACGACAGTATGTGCCATGCCGAACACGAACCCGGTCATTGATTGTAAAGATATGGTTGATTATGTCTATGAAAAAGCTCGAAATGAAGGACTTGTCAATGTTCTTCAAATCGGAGCCATTACACAAGGACAAGGTGGAAAAAAACTAGCAGATATTCAAGGAATGCATGAATCCGGTGTATGTGGAATCAGTGAAGACGGACGAAGTGTTATGAATAGTAAACTGTTAAAAGAAGCAATGATTATTGCCAAAAAATTACAAATTCCGGTCCTATCCCATTGTGAAGATGAAGCGCTAGCAGGTGGAGCAATGAATGCGGGGAAACGCTCAGAAGAACTTGGACTTGAAGGAATACCGAATGAAGCAGAAGATATTATAACCGCTCGAGATATTCAACTAGCTGAATCGGTCGGTACGCATTTACACTTATGCCATGTGAGTACAAAAAATAGTGTTGACCTGATACGTATAGCCCAAGCAAAAGGCATTGATATTTCTGCAGAAGTATGTCCTCATCATTTCACATTAACAGATGAAGATGTTGATGGGATGAATACCAATACCAAGATGAATCCCCCCCTACGTTCGAAGGAAGATGTTGATGCAATTAAGCAAGCTTTAAAAGATGGGGTGATCAATGTCATTGCGACGGACCATGCGCCACATCATAGAGATGAAAAGAATAAACCTTATGCACAAGCGCCTAACGGCATTATCGGACTAGAGACCATGATTCCGTTAGGGATTACAGAACTTGTAAATAAAGGATGGTTAACGCCGATGGAATTTATTGAAAAAATAACGATGAATCCAGCCAAGGTGTTAAACATCAATAAGGGTACGCTTGCAATTGGAAGTCTTGCAGATATTACAATTATCGATCCAAATGCAAGATATACCATAGAAGAAGACGCAATTGCATCTAAAAGTAAAAACACGCCATTCATTGGTAAGCAAGTCAATGGGCGTATAAAATATACGATTGTTAATGGAAAAATAGTTTATAAAGATTAGAGGAGGCAGTTATGATTGATTTATTGATTCAGAAAATTAAAGAAACGAATAACCCAACAGTGGTGGGATTAGATCCGCGCTTAGATTTTGTACCGGAACATATAAAAGAAGAAGCGTATGACCAATATGGGAAAACCCTAAAAGGTGCGGCACAAAGCTACGTAATGTATAATAAAGCCATTATTGATGAGGTCCATGATTTGATTCCTGCAGTAAAGCCCCAAGTTGCTATGTATGAACAGCTTGGCGCAGAAGGTATTGCAGCCTATATAGAGACGATTAACTATGCAAAAAATAAAGGGCTTGTCATTATAGGAGATATTAAACGAAGTGATATTGCGTCAACGGCGACTTCTTATGCAGAAGGTCATATCGGACTTGTTAAAGTCGAAGATCAAACATTCGAAGTATATAAAGAGGATTTCATTACCCTCAATCCATTTTTAGGAATTGATTCTGTTGAACCTTATTTTGAAGCATGTAAAGAACGGGATAAAGGCTTGTTCTTACTTGTAAAAACTTCGAATCCAAATAGCGGGCAAATACAAGATTTACGTGTTGAAAATCAGTTTATGTATGAATATATTGGTCAGCTCGTCAGTATGTGGGGGAAAGATATGATTGGCCAATACGGCTTTTCAAAAATCGGAGCAGTTGTTGGTGCAACCCACAAAGAACAAGGTATTGCGCTGAGAAAACAAATGCCACATACATTCTTTTTAGTGCCGGGATATGGTGCTCAAGGAGCTACGGCAGAAGATTTGGCCGGATGCTTTAATCAAGATGGATTAGGAGCTATTGTGAATTCTTCACGAGGAATTATCGCTGCATACAAAAATGCAAAATATAGTGGCGAATTTTCGCCTAAAGAATTTGCTAAGGCATCACGACAAGCTGTTATCGATATGAAATATGATTTAAACCGGGTTTTATAAGAAAGGACAACATATGAAAGCACAGTTGATTTTAGAAAATGGTACAGTATTTCATGGTAAGGCATTTGGCTATTTGAAAGAAACCGTTGGAGAAGTTGTTTTTAATACAGGAATGACAGGTTATCAAGAGATTTTAACGGATCCATCATACTACGGACAGATTGTAACCATGACCTATCCTTTGATAGGTAATTATGGAATTAATATCGATGATATTGAATCTTCATCTGTCAAAGTTCGAGGTTTTATTGTTCGGGAGAATTGTAAAAATCCAAATAACTGGCGATGTGAGTTTGAGCTCGATGACTATTTAAAGAAAAATAAAATTATAGGTCTTGAGGGTATTGATACAAGAGCGTTGACCAAGATTATTCGAAATGTCGGAACAATGCGTGGTATTATCACTGTACGCGATTTATCGGAAAGCCAGATTAAGAGTAAGTTGGAAAGCTTTAACAATACAAAGGCAGTATCTGAGGTTACCCGGGAAGATATTATGCATATCGATGGTAAAGGGCCACATATAGCTATGATTGACTATGGAATGAAAAACAATATTGTACGCTCATTTAAACAACGCGATTGCGAGATGACGATTTTCCCTGCCTCTGCAAGAGCCGAAGAAATACTAAAGGTTCAACCGGATGGTATCTTTTTATCCAATGGACCGGGAGATCCTAAAGATTTAAAAGATGGCATTGGTGAAATCAAAAAACTAATCGGACAAAAGCCCATGACAGGAATATGTCTTGGACATCAAATCCTTGCCTTAGCCATGGGTGCGAATACGACAAAGCTAAAATTCGGTCATCGAGGCGCCAATCATCCGGTAAAAGATATGCAGACCGGTCGGGTCATGATTACATCACAAAACCATGGCTATGTCGTTGAAGATGAAACCTTGCCACAAGGGATTGAAGTAACGCATGTCAATCTCAATGATCAAACAGTTGAAGGAATGAAAGATACAAAAAATCACATCTATTCCATTCAATTTCATCCGGAAGCCTGTCCGGGTCCTCATGATACAGATCCGATTTTTGATGAATTTGTTGCATTAATGAAAGGAGAACAAGATGCCTAAAGATCTATCTATAAAAAAAGTCCTTGTTATTGGCTCGGGACCGATTATTATCGGTCAAGCCGCAGAATTTGATTATTCCGGAACACAAGCATGTCAAGCACTTCGTGAAGAAGGGGTCATTACCGTACTCGTGAATTCCAATCCTGCAACGATTATGACGGATAAAGAAGTTGCAGATAAAATATATATTGAACCTTTAACCATTGAATTTTTAGAAAAAGTCATCGCTGAAGAGCGACCGGATAGTGTCATCGCAGGAATGGGCGGACAAACCGGACTAAATCTGGCTGTTGAACTTCATGATGCAGGAATCCTTGAAAAATATAATGTTCAGGTTATAGGAACATCGATTGACGCCATTAAAGAAGGTGAAGACCGTGAAGATTTTAAAAAGCTTATGGAGCGAATTGGACAACCAGTCATAGAAAGTAAAATTGTCACAAACCTGGATGATGGTGTTGATTTTGCCCACCAAATCGGTTACCCGGTTGTTGTGCGTCCGGCTTATACATTAGGCGGTTCGGGTGGTGGTATTGCTGATGATAAGGAAGAACTGAAACAGATTTTGGCAACAGGTCTTCAACTTAGCCGTGTCGGACAAGTACTTCTTGAGAAATCGATTAAAGGATGGAAAGAAGTTGAGTATGAAGTTATGCGAGACTCAGCCGGTAATTCCATCACAGTGTGTAACATGGAAAATATTGACCCGGTTGGCGTACATACAGGCGATAGTATTGTTGTAGCACCCTCACAAACATTATCTGATGTTGAATATCAGTTGTTGCGAAAAGCATCACTTGATATTATTAATGAAGTAGGTATTATTGGTGGATGTAATGTACAATTGGCACTTCACCCGGATAGTTTTGAATATGCGGTCATTGAGATTAATCCCCGAGTCAGTCGTTCCTCAGCGCTAGCAAGTAAGGCGACAGGTTATCCGATTGCTAAAGTAAGTGCAAAACTTGCACTGGGATTTCGACTGGATGAGATTCAAAATGCAGTGACTAAAAAAACACAAGCCTGTTTTGAACCAACACTTGACTACTGTGTTGTTAAAATACCAAAATGGCCTTTTGATAAGTTCCGTCGTGCAAAGAAAACACTCGGAACAAAGATGATGGCAACTGGTGAAGTCATGGCTATCGGGAATAATCTTGAATCGGCTCTGCTTAAAGCCGTTCGATCTCTAGAAATTGGCCAATATTCGCTCTACCATAAAAAAGCAGCAATTCGGTCATTAGATGAATTAAAACGCCGAGTACAAGTGCCGGATGACGAACGATTATTCGACCTTGCTGAAATGCTTCGACGTGGCTATCGTAAAGATAAAATATGTAAAATAACAGGAATGGATCCCTTCTTTATTGATAAGATTGATGGGATTGTTCAATTGGAAGAGCAACTACGTTCAAGTTCCTTAGATGGGCTAGATGCAGATAAACTACGAATGCTTAAGAAAAAAGGATTTTCGGATAAGGCAATCGCAGACTTTGTACAATGCTCCCCGATTGATGTCTATCAAAAACGAAAAGATCTTAAGATTCAAGCGGTATTTAAAATGGTGGATACCTGTGGCGGAGAGTTTGAGGCAGTAAGTCCATACTTCTACTCAACCTATGATGAATTTGATGAAGTCGAGGTATCCGACCGAAGAAAAGTACTCGTCATTGGATCCGGACCCATTCGCATTGGACAAGGGATTGAATTTGACTACTGTTCCGTTCATAGTATTCTTGCACTCAAAAAAGCAGGTATTGAAACCATTATTGCCAACAATAATCCGGAAACAGTAAGTACAGATTTTGATACGGCAGATAAGCTGTATTTTGAGCCTTTGACAGAAGAAGATGTATTAAACATCATTGAAAAAGAAAATCCGGATGGTGTCATTTTACAATTTGGAGGACAGACAGCTATAAAATTGGCAAGTTTTCTGGATGAAATGCAAGTTCCGATTTTGGGAACTAAGCCGGATCAGATTGATGAAGCAGAAGACCGTGAACGGTTTGATGAATTAATGGAAGCATTAGATATTAATCGACCAAAAGGAAAAGCTGTTTGGAATCTTGATGAAGGTTTGTTAGAAGCAGAGAAATTAGGCTACCCTGTTCTTGTTCGCCCCAGTTATGTTCTTGGCGGACAAGGTATGGAAATCACCTATGATGAAAAGCAGTTACATCGTTATTTGGTGCAGGCGTTTGAACGTGACCATAAGAACCCGGTACTTATTGACCGATATCTGATTGGTCGAGAGATTGAAGTGGATGCTATTTGTGATGGGGATGATGTACTCATTCCCGGTATTATGGAACACTTAGAAAAGGCAGGTGTCCATTCCGGCGATAGTATTAGTATTTATCCACCACAAAACATATCAAAGCACATTATTGATCAAATTGTCAGTGATACAACAAAAGTTGCAAAAGCATTAAAAGTTCTTGGAATGATTAATATTCAGTATATAGAATTTGAAGGCGAGTTATTTATCATTGAAGTTAATCCTCGTTCATCGCGAACGGTGCCATATATCAGTAAAGTTACCGGTGTTCCAATGATCGAGCTGGCAACACGTGCAATGTTAGGCGAAAAGCTCGTGAATATGGATTACGGAACCGGCCTATATAAAGTAGCAGACCTTGTGGCAATAAAAGTACCGGTGTTCTCTACCCAGAAATTGCCGGATGTTGAAGTGAGCCTAGGACCGGAGATGCGTTCAACGGGTGAAGTGCTTGGTATAGGCAAAACGGTGGAAGAAGCTTTATATAAAGGATTTGTTGCATCCGGAATGGGTGTCATCAAAGAAAAAGGGACCATTATGGCAACAATAAAACCTTACGATCAAGAAGCGTTTTTGCCGATTGCCAAGGAATATTCCAAGCTTGGCTTTAAATTTGTTGCAACAGAAGGAACCGCAAATTTATTAAGAGCTAATGGAATCGATGTTGAGACAACGCGTAAAATCAGTGAAGGTGTTCCTAATGTATTAGACCTTATTCGAAGCGGAATGATTCAGATGGTCATAAATACACCGACAAAAGCCAACGATGCCAAGCGAGAAGGCTTTATGATTCGTCGAGCAGCCATTGAAGCGAGTGTACCGGTATTAACATCATTAGATACGGCAAAAGGAATGATGAAAATTATTGCAGCTGAACTTGATGAAAGCAAGATGGCAATTTATAATATGGGGGAATAAACGATGTGTCATAATCCGTTAGATCGAAAAAGTTATAAAATCATAAGTAATATAATGATAAAACCATCAATATACGAAATGCTTATACAAGCACCGGATATTGTTAAACAAGCACAAGCCGGACAATTTGTTAACCTGTATTGCAATGATCAGTCAAAGTTGCTACCAAGACCCATTAGTATTTGCGAAGTCAATCATGAAAAAGGCAATCTACGACTTGTTTATGCGGTTGTCGGAAGTGGTACCCACCTGTTTTCTGAGATGGAAGCCGGTGAAATGATTGATGTATTAGGACCGCTTGGAAAAGGATTTTCTCTTGAGTTGAATTCAGAGAATCATAATAGTCCAAAACAAGTACTTATTGTTGGTGGAGGTGTAGGGACACCGCCTCTTCTTGAACTTTCGAAAGAGTTGAAAAAGCGATATCAAGAATACATAGAGATTACAATCATGCTCGGGTTTAGAGATGATGTGTATTTGACTAAGGATTTTGAGGCCTATGGGAATGTATATATTGCAACGGATTCCGGTCGTGAAGGGTATCATGGGCATGTGATTGGGTTAATGGAAGAGCAAAAGTTAAACCATCAGCAAAAAACCTTTGATTATGTATATGCATGCGGTCCGACGCCCATGCTTAAAGGCCTACAAAATTTTGGGCTTCGAGAAGGATATCAAGGGGAGTTTTCCTTAGAAGAGCGCATGGGTTGTGGATTTGGCGGTTGTGTTGGTTGCGTTGTAGCAATAAAAAGCGCAGAGGACTTTGATTATATGAAGGTGTGTAAAGATGGTCCTGTGTTTGATTATAGAAAGGTGATTTTTTCATGAATCTAGGTGTAGAATTTTGTGGCGTAAAATTTAAAAATCCAGTGTTTACAGCATCAGGAACCTTTAATTCGGGGAAAGAATATGCAGATATTGTTGACCTAAATCAAATTGGCGGTGTCATTGTTAAAGGTGTTGCAAGTACCCCCTGGAAGGGAAATCCAGCCCCAAGAATTGCAGAAACCTATGGTGGGATGTTAAATTCAGTGGGTCTTCAAAATCCGGGTGTTGATGTCTTTATTAAAGAGGATATTCCATTCTTGCGTCAATATGATACTAAAATTATTGTAAATTTGGCAGGAAGAACCATACAAGAATACTGTGATGTCGTGGAAAAACTTTCGGATGCAGATGTGGATATGCTGGAATTAAATATTTCCTGTCCCAATGTCAAGGAAGGTGGAGTTGCTTTTGGTGTTGATCCTAAGATGGCAGCACTCGTCACTGCAGAAGTAAAAAAAGTCGCAAAACAACCATTGATTGTAAAATTGAGTCCAAATGTAACAGATATTACTGAAATAGCTAAAGCAGTGGAAGATGGCGGAGCGGATGGATTATCTTTAATCAATACACTTATTGGAATGCATATTGACGTGCATCGACGCCAACCTACCCTGGCTAGGAAAATGGGAGGATTTTCCGGTCCTGCTATTAAGCCGGTTGCTGTTCGCATGGTTTATCAAGTGTCAAAAGCGTGTCAACTTCCGATTATCGGATTGGGTGGTATCATGACAGGTGAAGATGCCCTTGAGTTTATGATGGCCGGTGCAAATGCAATTGCCGTAGGAACCGCGAATTTACTGAATCCAAGAGCAACGATGGATGTCTTAGATGGTATAACAAACTATATGAAATCCTATAATTTACTAGACATTAATGAAAT
>CAZLXW010000073.1:0-17701 GCA_964563505.1 uncultured Eubacteriales bacterium | reverse complement strand
CAATATCATCCGGATCACTTCGAGGTGCGCGTGGAAATTCAGGTGTTATTCTATCACAGCTTTTACGTGGATTTTCCAAAGAAATCAGTTCACATGACGAACTCGATACCATCATATTGGCAAATGCCATGGGAAAAGGCGTCCAGACAGCATATAAAGCGGTTATGAAGCCGAAAGAAGGAACAATATTAACTGTTGCAAGAAAAATGGCAGAGAAAGCCGCAGAAGTCGCGGTAGAATCTCAAGACATATTGTTTTTATTAAACGAAGTATTTAAATATGGTAATGAGGTTTTAGAACAAACACCGGATATGTTACCGGTCTTAAAAGAAGCCGGTGTGGTTGATGCAGGTGGACAAGGGCTTATGTACATTATCCAAGGAGGCATCATGGCCTTAGAAAACGGAACGGATGTTACGCTTGAACTCAGTGAAGAAAGCACATCTGTCGATCAAGAACCGCATGTATCCTTTATACACGTGGAGAAAGATATCAAGTTCGGATATTGTACGGAATTCATTATAGATACAGGTGATCGACATACACTTGAAGAAAATGAAAAACATGCCAATGGATTAAAACGTTTTTTAGAAACAATCGGCGATTCAATTGTATCTGTTGCAGATGAAGATCTCATTAAGATTCATGTGCATACAAATGACCCTGGAACCGCAATGCAGCGAGCATTAACAATTGGACAATTGAGTAATATTAAAGTGGATAATATGCGTTTACAGCATGAAGAACATATTATTAAAAATGTTGATGAATACTTAAGAGAAGACGAAAATATTAAGATAAAACCAATCGAAGAAAAACCCTATGGCTTTGTTGTTGTTTCTGTCGGTGAAGGTATTAATACCATATTTAAAAGTCTTGGAGTGGATTATGTAGTGACGGGTGGACAAACAATGAATCCGAGTACGGAAGATTTTGTGAAAGCTGTCTCAGAGATTCCTTCAAAAGTCATCTATATATTACCCAATAATAAAAACATCATTTTGGCGGCAGGGCAAGTTAATGAGTTAGTCGAAGACAAAGAAATATATGTCATTCCGACAAAAACAATACCTCAAGGTGTATCCGCACTGATTGCATTTGATACGACAGTTTCTCCGGAAGAAAACGTTGAAGTCATGACACAAATGAGTGAAGACGTTAAAACCGGACAAGTTACTTTTGCTGTGAGAGATACGAGTATTGATTCAAAACCGATTCAAGCAGGTGACATCCTTGGAATATCCGATGATGGTATTGCTGTGGTCAATAAAGATATAAAAGCTTGTAGTTTTGAGCTTATTGATACAATTGTTGATTCAATGAGTGAGTTAGTTACGATTTATTACGGAGATGAAGTAGAAGAATCAGAAGCTCAAGTTATTGCAGAATATATTAAAGAAAAGTATGATGATGTGGAAATAGAAGTTCATTATGGTGGTCAACCATTATATTATTATATTATTTCAGTAGAATAATATTACATAGAAGAGTGTGGACGCACTGTGTCAAAATAGGTTGCCTTTTGGCAGCCTATTTTGCACTGTGAATAAATTGAATGGTATTATAAAAGGTGAATATATGAATTTACTTCTTAAGGATGTTGAGTCATTAAAAAAAGTAGGGCCAAAATCAAAAAAAGCATTAAATCAAATAGGCATATACCGAATATCGGATCTTTTGCATTATTATCCAAGAGACTATGAAACGATTGAAGGTCTTCGCACAGTTGAATCCCTGAATCCGGACGAAACCGCTTATATACGAGGTCGCATTGATTCGACGGTCACGCTTTCACGATTTAACGGTCGTGTTATGGTTCGATTTACATTAAGAGATGACACGGGACGAATCCAAGTTATGTTTTTTAATCAACCATATATTAAAAAAACATTGAATCAAAATGATTGGATTATTCTCAAAGGAAAATATTCTGTAAAAAATAATCGGAAGATGATTACAAATCCCAAAATAATAAAAAGCGAAGAATTTGAGCAATTGACAAAGATCAAACTTAAACCCATCTATCCCTTATCAAAAGAAGTTACCTTAAAACAATTGACAGGCTATGTGAATCAGGCACTTGAGATTATGAAAAATCAAATATCCGATTATATGGACAATGCTGTTCGCCAAAAGTATGCTTTGGCTTCTCTTAGCTTTGCTTACGAAAAAATTCATTATCCCTTGGATAAAAACAATCTTGAAATAGCAAAAAGGCGACTTGCATTTGATGAATTTTTCTTGTTTCAAATGGCCATGCGACGGGTGCGAGAAAAAGTCAAAAAACAAAGCAATGCTTTTAATTTAAAAAAAAATATAGGTATTGAAGGCTTTATATCCGGACTTCCATTTCGACTAACACGAGCGCAAGAAAAAGCATTAGATGATGTGTTTATGGATATGCATGGTGAAACCACGATGGTCCGACTAATCCAGGGGGATGTTGGAAGTGGGAAAACAATTATTGCAACCATTTGTATGTTAAATACAGTTCTTAACGGATATCAATGTGCAATGATGGCCCCAACAGAGGTTTTGGCAAAGCAACATTATCATAGTTTGTCAACACAACTGTCTGAATATAATGTGACCGTAGGATTGCTAATCGGAAGCATGACAAAAAAACAAAAAAAAAGCGTATATGAGCAATTAAAAGAAGGAAGTATTGATGTCATCATAGGAACACATGCACTCATTCAAGAGCATGTTGAATTTAAAGATCTTGCTTTAGTCATCACAGATGAACAACATCGATTTGGGGTGATGCAACGTGAAGCCTTAGTCAATAAAGGACGATATCCCCATACTTTAGTTATGAGTGCCACGCCCATCCCGAGAACCTTAGCCCTAATTGTCTATGGGGATTTAGATATTAGTATTGTAGATGAACTTCCTGCAGGACGAAAAAAAATTGATACATTTCTTGTATCCTCATCATATAGAGAACGTATCTTTAAGTTTGCTATAAAAGAAGTCCAAGCAGGACGCAACGTATATTTTGTTTGTCCAATGGTTGAAGACAATGAAGAACTTCAACTTGCCAATGTAGAATCCTATGTTGAGTCACTGCGAGAGTTTATGCCTTCAACTATTCAAATAGGGATGCTACATGGACGCATGAAGGGAAAAGAAAAAACTGCAATTATGGATGCATTTTTAAGCTATTCAATACAGGTTTTAGTGTCAACAACGGTTATCGAAGTGGGGGTCAACGTTCCAAATGCAACATTAATGATAATTGAAAATGCAGAACGTTTTGGATTAGCTCAACTTCATCAATTGCGAGGGCGCGTAGGCCGATCGGATTTGCAGTCGTATTGCGTTTTGATTTCAGATACAAAATCAACGGAAACAAAGAAAAAATTGAAATTCTTAAGAGATCATGACGATGGGTTTGAACTTGCTGAATACGATTTAAAAACAAGAGGTCCCGGGCAACTGTTTGGTTTAGCTCAATCGGGCGTTCCTTTTTTTAGGTTAGCGAATTTATATGAAGATAAAGAACTCTTAGAGATGACACAAACAATTGTTGGAAATACAGAAATTGATGCGTCAATTGATGAACAGTTAGAATTGTTTTACTATAAATTTGAAGGAAATATAGGAATATAAGGAGAAAATTATGCGAGTTATTGCAGGAAGTGCCAGAAGATTATTGTTAGAATCACCATCGGAAGGCGTTCGACCGACAACAGATCGAACCAAGGAAACATTATTCAATATGATTCAATCAAGAGTGTATCATGCCAAAGTTTTAGATATTTTTTCAGGAAGTGGGGCATTAGGTATAGAGGCATTGAGTCGTGGAGCCGATCAATGTGTTTTTAATGATGTAGATAATAAGTCGATTGAAATCATAAAAAAAAATTTAAATCATACAAAACTTATTGAAAAAGCTAAGATTATAAAGTATGATTATGTTAACGCACTTGATTCATTAAGTAAATCAAAGGACCGTTTTGATATAATTTTTTTAGATCCTCCATATAATCATGGATATGAGTCAATTGCACTTCAAAAAATCGATACACTTAAATTGTTAAGCGAAAACGGTTTGATTGTTGTTGAGAGCTCTATAGATACTCAATTCAATGATAAAGCTTGGTCCCATTTGATGATAAGTCGTGAAAAGGCGTATCGGACCAATAAATTTACGTTCATAGAGTATAAGAAAGGTGAAATAGAATGAAAATAGGTGTATATCCAGGTAGTTTTGATCCGACAACAAACGGACACATGGACATAATTGAACGAGCATCAAAGTTAGTTGATCAGTTGATTGTTGGTGTGTTGAACAATCCGGATAAAACACCGCAACTTGATGTAAATGAACGTGTTGCCTTATTAGAAACATTAACGAAAGACTTGGATAATGTAATCATTGAACCGTTTACCGGGCTACTGGTTAATTTTGTAAATGAAAAAAAAGCGCAAATGATTATACGAGGATTTCGAGCAATATCAGATTTTGAATATGAATTACAGTTAGCGCAGACAAATCATATGTTAGATGAAACCATAGAAACAGTTTTCTTAGTTTCTAGAACAGACTATGCATATATCAGTTCAAGCATGGTCAAACAACTCGTTCAATTCGGAGGCGATATATCTCGAATGGTTCCAAAAGAAACAGAGCGAGTTTTATTTGCATCAATAGAAAAGCGATGACAGGAGGGTATTATGGATTCGATAATGTTGTTATTAGACGAGATGGAAGGCTATTTACAAGAGTGTAATAATTTACCGTTTTCAAGTAAAGTGGTTGTTAATATGGAAGTTCTCTATGAATTCATGGCAGATCTACGAATGAAATTACCGGAAGAGATTAAGCGTTCTAAGCGGCTAATTGAGGAAAAAGATAAGATTATCAGTGAAGCAGAAGCGGTAGCAAAAGGAATCGTTGATGAAGCAAAACGTCAAGCAGAAAAGATGCTCGATGAGCACGAAATACGTCGCCAAGCGATAAAAGAAGCAGAGGCCATGCTGGCACAAACAAAGCAAACAGCAGATGAAATTACCGAAAGCGCCTACGACTATGTAGATTCGATTTTAGCGCAAAGCCAACAAGTCATGGAAGATATGTTGCAAAACAGTGAACAGCAGTTTGGGACATATGATCAATACATGCGCGAACAACTCGATGTCATTCATGGCAATCGGAATGAACTCAAGCGTACAGATAAATAGAAAAAGCTTATAGAATGATTATCGGTTGCGTATAGTCATTCTTTTTAACTTGATTTGATTTTTCTAAGACAAGGTTATTATATAGGCGGGTGTAGCGAATTTCGTCGTCTAACATCTTCTGTCCCACAAGATCCAAAGTTTTTTGATGATTATGTACATTCGTGATTAAAGGCAGATGTGATTGTTTTTTTAGTAAAGATAAAACAGGCCCAGCCGATTTTTTAAAGCCAAGTATTTTGACGTATGAATGTAGTTGGCTGTCTTGCTTTTCTTCAATAGTGCTCGTTTCAATATTAAGAAAACTATGGAGTAGTGCTCTTTGAATCGTTGTTTTCGTATAATTTTTTGATTGAACTTTATCGATAAATAATTCGTAATCGTTTGCAGGGGTTATAGAATTCTGAAGTCGATTTTTTAATTCGAGGGGAAAATCAAAAATATTTTCAAGGGAAGGATGGTTAACGTTTAATATATAGCGATAATAAGGATGACAGTCTTTGGCAAATATGGGGAAAATAGTATGGTTTAGTTTAGACGCTATATAATCACCACATGCACTAGGCATCGTCAAGCTGATCTCGTTTGATTTATTATTTTCTATGGCTAATCGAATAGCGGTTGCTGAAGCATAATTGCCATAAAGCTTTGTCTCAAGATAGGATGAACCGATTCGCTGAATTGTAAATGGTCTTATTGTAGAGCTTAAACTTTCCAAAGCTTTTAAATATTCGATCGCTAAAATATTGTTTGAACCCTTTAACAAATATTCATAGTCCGGATAGATTCTTGAAGCGGCTAAGCTTCTTGCTTTTGGGTATGAATATCCGCTTTTTAGATTTGCCTTTAATTGGTCTCTATAGGCATCTGTTTCATTGAGAAAAAGATGTGCAAGGTCCGATATAGCACCTAGGTTACCGTGTTCGCTCCCAAAGCTTAAATAATCAATACAATTTAGTTGAGTGAGCAAGTCAACAGATCCTCTTGCAAAAAGTTCTGCAGAAGCGGTTGAATATAGCGTAGGAAGTTCAATAACGACATCAATACCCCCTAAGAGAGCTAGATGTGTGCGTGTCCACTTGTCAAAAATAGCAGGTTCACCACGTTGTACATAGTTTCCGCTCATAATGGCAATAACAAAATCCGCATTTAATTGTTGTTTTGTTTGGGCAATTTGATAGGCATGTCCATTATGAAAAGGGTTGTACTCAGATATAATTGCTGCGATTTTCATAAATTGACCTCCTTGTTTTTATTTTATACTAAAGCTTTCCTAGAGAAAGTGCAATAAGGAAAATGAAAAAAATGTAAAAAGATATTGTATACAATGAACAATTTGTTTATAATGGAGTTGATGGGTATGATTACATACACGAAAGGAGCAATAAAAGTGAGTTTTATTGAAGGAATTAAAGAAAGAGCAAAAGCAAACATTCAAACGATTGTATTACCGGAGTCACTTGAGTTAAGAACATTAGAGGCGACAGAGCAGATTTTGAAAGAAAAAATTGCGCAAGTAATTTTAATTGGTAAAGAAGAAGAAATCGTGGCTAAGGCCGGTGACTTAGATATTTCCGGAGCGACAATTATTGATCCGGATAATTTTACTGAAATGAAGGATTACATTGCATCATTAGTTGAACTTCGAAGCAAAAAAGGAATGACGGAAGAAAAGGCGGCAGAATTATTAACAACAGAGCCTTTATATTTAGGCGTTATGATGGTTAAAAAAGGTATGGCCGGTGGTATGGTTGCCGGCGCGGTAAATTCGACAGCAAATGTTCTAAGACCATCATTACAAATATTAAAAACAGCTCCGGGTACTAAGCTTGTATCTTCGTTTTTTGTAATGGTTGTGCCGGATTGTGAATATGGCGCAAATGGTACATTTATTTTTTCAGATAGTGGATTGGTTCAAAATCCGAATTCAGAAGAGCTGGCGTCAATTGCAGGAAGCTCGGCAAAATCCTTTGAAATACTTGTTGAAGCAAAACCAGTTGTAGGTTTGTTGTCGCATTCAACCATTGGAAGTGCAAAACATCCGGACGTGGATAAAGTTGTTGAAGCAACTCGCTTAGCCAAAGAACAGTATCCGGAATATGCCATTGATGGAGAATTCCAATTAGATGCAGCCATTGTTCCGAGTATTGGACAAGCTAAAGCTCCTGGAAATGAAGTGGCTGGACATGTTAACGTTCTTGTATTCCCTGATTTAGATTCCGGAAATATTGGATATAAATTAACCCAGAGATTAGCGAAGGCAGAAGCCTATGGTCCTGTAACACAAGGTATAGCAAAGCCGGTTAATGACTTGTCAAGAGGATGTAGTTCTGAAGATATTGTAGGCGTTGTTGCAATTACAGCAGTTCAAGCCATTAATCAAAGCAGATAAAGGAGTGTCTTATGAATATTCTCGTACTCAATTGTGGAAGCTCGTCTCTAAAGTACCAACTTATTAACATGGATAATGAAAATGTATTAGCGATTGGAATTTGTGAACGTATTGGTATTGAAGGATCACAAATTAAACATGAAGTTGAGGGAAAAGAGAAAGTTGTTTTGAAAGCAGAAATGAGAAATCATGAGGATGCTGTAAAATATCTTGTTGAAGCACTTGTTGATAAAAATCATGGATGTATTGAATCAATGGATGAAATATCAGCAGTCGGACACAGAGTTGTTCACGGTGGTGAATTTTTCTCGGACTCTGTCATCATTGATGAGAGAGTCATGGATGTTATTGAAGAATGTGTCGAATTGGCCCCCCTTCATAACCCAGCCAATCTGACAGGGATTCGAGCTTGTCAACGTATTATGCCGACAATACCAATGATTGCTGTCTTTGACACTGCATTTCATCAAACAATGCCTGAAAAAGCCTATTTATATGCAATTCCTTATGAGTATTATGAAAAATACAAGATAAGACGTTACGGATTTCACGGCACATCACATAAGTATGTAGCCAATAGAGCTGCAGAATTACTTGGACGTCCCATTGAAGAACTTAAAATTATTGTATGTCATTTGGGTAATGGTGCAAGTGTATGTGCTGTTGATAAAGGAAAATCCATTGATACATCGATGGGACTAACGCCTTTAGAAGGTCTTGTTATGGGAACACGAAGTGGAGATATTGATCCGGCAATTGTTGACTACATCGCCCAAAAAGAAAATGTATCTGTACACAAGGTTATCGAAATATTAAACAAGAAATCCGGAGTATTAGGTCTTTCGGGTATTTCCAGTGATTTTAGAGATATTCGGGCAGCTGCCAATAAAGGCAATCAGCATGCCCTTCGAACGATGGAAGTGTTTGAATACCGTGTTGCAAAATATATTGGTTCTTATGCGGCAACATTAAATGGACTTGATGCATTAGTATTTACAGCCGGACTTGGAGAAAACAATATCTCTGTTCGTGCAAACATTTGTAAACAACTCGGGTATTTAGGAATCGAAGTTGATCATGAACTTAATAATTGTACTGCGATTGAACGTGATTTTAGTAAAGAAGATGCGACATGTCATTCAATGGTTATTCCGACAAATGAAGAATTAATGATTGCACGTGAAACGCTAAAATTAGTATAAAGTTTAATTAACTTTCTATAAAATGGTTGACAAACAAAATACTAATGGTTATAATAAATTTTGGCGATTTAACATCAGGCAATAGCGAAAAGAAGGTGAATATATGTTACTACATTTAGTTGAAGCATTTATTCGAAGTGATCAAATAACATTAAAACAGACGTTTGATGATTTTGTTTTCGAGGATGGCGTACATGAATATCAAGTTGTTGAGCCATTGACATGCGACTTGACATTTGAACGAATAAACGAAAATGATATTCTAGTCGAAGGCACAGCGAACATTGGTTTAATTATTCCGTGTGACCGTTGTACTGTGGATGTTATAGAGAATGTGAACGTAAATATTCATAGATCCATATCCCTTCATGATAACGAAGAATTTGCCTACTTACAAGGGGCAGAACTTGATGTGGAGGCGTTTTTGTTAACGGAATTGTTAATTGAATTTCCGCAAAAAGTGTTGTGTTCTGATGAATGTAAGGGTCTATGTGAACAATGTGGCGCAAACCTCAATGAGCAAGAATGTTCATGTGAAAAAGGTCATGTTGATATTCGAATGGCTCATTTAAAAGATTTGTTTGATAGCAAATTTAAGGAGGTGTAACGAAGATGGCAGTACCAAAGAGAAAAGTATCCTCATCACGTAGAAATAAGCGTCGTGCTCAAAGCTGGACATTATCAGCTCCAAACTTGGGAAGATGTACAAAATGTGGTGAGTTAGTGATGCCGCACAGAGCTTGTAAGGCATGTGGAACATACAAGAATAAAGTGGTTGTTGAAAAAGAATAATTCGATTTTCTAAAACAGGAAAACCTTTGGTTTTCCTGTTTTTTGATAGTCACTTTCTTCTATGGGAATATACTTGAAAAGTCGGCGAAAAAATAGTATAGTAATCTAAGAACTTATTGAAAGGGGTACACTATGGATCAAGTAAGTATTGCTGTTGATGCAATGGGAGGGGACCATGCACCGGATATTGTTGTTGATGCTGCTGTTATGGCATTAGAACAAGAGCCGAATATCATATTGACATTATTTGGTAATGAAGATATGATTAAAGATAAGTTAGTGGGTAGAAGTTATGATCAAAGCCGACTAAATATTGTCAATGCGACAGAAACTATCGATAATAACGAGTCTCCGGTTTTAGCGATACGCCGAAAAAAAGAATCATCTATTGTCAAAGGATTACGGTATGTTAAAGAAGGACACGCAGACGCATTTGTTTCGGCAGGAAGCACAGGTGCCGTTTTGGCAGGAGGAACCTTAATTATCGGTCGAATCAAAGGGGTTGAAAGACCGGCCTTAGGATCGTTTATTCCCACCAAGAATGGTGTAACCTTGCTGATGGACTGTGGAGCTAATGTCGACTCAAAACCAATCTTTTTGCATCAGTTTGCTAAGATGGGCGCAAGTTATAGTCAATCCTTTACAGGTAAAGCAAGGCCAACAATAGGACTTTTAAATGTTGGAGAAGAAGAAAAAAAGGGCAATAGCTTAACAAAAGAAACATACATACTCTTAAAGCAAGATACTTCATTAAATTTCATTGGAAATATTGAAGGAAGGGATATTGCATCGGGACAAGCAGATGTCATTATTGCAGATGGTTTCACCGGAAATCTTATATTAAAGCATACAGAAGGCTTGGCCATGTTCTTGTTGTCTCAGATAAAACAAGCAATCACATCAACGTGGTACTCAAAAATTGGTGCCTTATTAATCAAGGGCCCCTTGAAGAAGATGTTAAAATCATTTGATTATACTGAGTATGGCGGTGCCCCTCTATTAGGCCTCGAAGGACTTGTGGTTAAAGCACATGGAAGCTCTAATGCAAAAGCATTTAAAAATGCAATTGTACAATGTAAAACATTTTCAGATGAGAAGGTAAATGAAAAGATTAAACAACAACTTATATAATACGGAGGTATAAAGATGGATGAAAAAAAACTATTAGAAATTATTGCAGAATTTACAACCTATGAAGCGGATGATATTGAGGAATCAATGGATTTTGTTGATGATCTGGGTATTGATTCTCTTGACTTAGCGCAAATCATTTTAAGTGCAGAATCAGCCTTCGATGTTGATTTAGAAGATGATATGATGGAAAGTGTAAATACTGTTGGGGACGCTATGGAGATACTAAGAAACCGAATCGAAGAAATGGAATAGGGGATTAACGAACAAGTCACCTTAGTACTTGTTCGTTTTTTTTGAAATGTGTAGTCGGTGAGGAGGTAAAGATGAAACACAAAAAATTACATGAGTTTGAATCAGTAATTTCATATCAATTTAAGAATATGAAATTACTGATTCAATCTCTAACACATAGTTCATACGCAAATGAAAACAATTTAAAAAAAATTGAAAATAATGAGCGGCTTGAATTCTTAGGTGATGCAGTTCTTGAAATTGTCACCAGTGATTATTTATATCATAAATATCCTGAAAACCTTGAAGGAGAACTTACAAAGTTAAGGGCAAGTCTTGTCTGCGAACCCACATTAGCGACCTTCGCAAAGGAAATTTCTTTGGATAAGTATATTTTATTAGGCAAAGGCGAAGATGCTTCGGGTGGAAGAAGGAGAAATTCCGTTTTATCAGATACAGTGGAAGCCTTAATTGGTGCGATTTACTTGGATGGTGGTATTGATGAAGCAAAACAATTTATTGAACACACATTGTTGGCTGACATTCAATCCAGACAGCGATTTGTTGATAGTAAGACCCAGCTTCAAGAATATATACAACAGTTTAGTGATTATCCAATTGAATATCGCGTCATGAGTGAAATAGGTCCGGATCATGACAAACATTTCGATGTTCATGTATATCATGATGGTGTGGTCATAGGGCAAGGTTCGGGACGAAGTAAAAAAGGTGCTGAGCAAAGTGCGGCGATGGATGCGCTGCTAAAAATCGAGAGTAAATAAGAGGTTTTTTATGTATTTAAAAAGTATTGATTTATATGGATTTAAGTCCTTTGCAAATAAAATGATATTTAAGTTCGATAAAGGAATTACCGGAATTGTTGGTCCCAATGGAAGTGGAAAAAGTAATGTTGCTGATGCGGTGCGTTGGGTACTCGGCGAACAAAGTGCCAAACAACTGCGGGGAAGTAAGATGGAAGATGTTATTTTTGCGGGAACAGAAACTCGACGGGCCTTAGGCTATTGTCAGGTTGATTTAACTATTGATAATATTGATGGAAAGATGCCGATTGAGTATCGTGAAGTGACAGTTTCGCGTCGGGTATATCGCTCTGGAGAGAGTGCTTATTATATTAACGGAACAGCATGTCGACTTAAAGATGTTCATGAACTTTTCATGGATACCGGTGTCGGAAGAGAAGGATATTCAATCATTGGACAAGGACAAGTGGATAAAATATTATCGTCAAAACCCAATGATCGAAGAGATTTATTTGATGAAGCAGCAGGTATTGTAAAATATAAAACACGAAAGATGGCTGCAACGAAAAAATTAGAGAGTAGCGAGATGGATCTTGAACGAATAACAGATATCATTCGTGAACTTGAAAACCAAAAAAACGGACTTGAAGGACAGGCAGAAACGGCTAGAGTATACCTGGATTTTCGTGAAGACCTAAAAAAACTTGAAGTCAATAGTTTCATTCGTCTGATTGACGATTTCGAAATGAAACTCAAAGAATTGAAAGAAAAAGAAAGCCTTGTTCAGAAAGAATACGAAGAAAAGAAGACCTTTCATAAAGATATGCAACAAAAATATCATGAATATGAAGAGCAATTTAAAATAATTGAAGAAGAATTGGATGAATATCGAGAACACATCACATCAACATCTTTGGCCATTGAAAAACTTCAATCTACAATTAGTCTATCGGAAGAAAAGAAAAAGAATAATACGATACAGATTGAAAAGTTAAAAAATGAAATTCAGCATCTTGAAGATACAGAAATGCGTCGTAGAATCGAGCTGAATGAAATGAAAGACCTCAAGGAAAAACAAAGTAAAAAACTTATAAATGCAGAAAAAATCATCGCTGAGCACCAAGAGGTTTTAGAAAATATTCAACAAGAAATTGCTACATATGAAAATGAAATCGATTCGATACAGACGGATATGATTCAAAGGTTAAATGAAGGATCAAATATCAAGGGACAAGTCCATCGAAATGAAGTGATGATTGAAAACAATTCATCTAGACTAGAACAATTATCCTCGCGAAAAGTTATTGTCTTGCAGACCGTACAAACATTAGAAAATGAATTAAAAAATGCTCAAAGTACTTTAGATAGCTTTGAAAACAATCAACAAAAATTATTGGACCAAAAGCTTGCAATACGCAGTCGCATTGGACAGAAAGAAAAAAGTTTAGCTGAGGAAAAAAAAGCGACGCAAGAAATTGTTCATGAATTAAATAAGAACAAGTCAAAGTTAGAAGCCATTAAAGATATGGAAGAACAATATGATGGCTATTATTATAGTGTAAAAAAGGTAATGGAGTTAAACGATCCAGGGGCATTAGGCGTTGTTGCAGAACTCATTCATGTTGATAGCAAATATACAAGGGCCATTGAACTTGCTTTAGGTTCAGGTTTGCAAAACATTGTTACCTTAAATGAGCAAAAAGCAAAAAGTTTTATCGACTATCTTAAAAAAAATAAGTTTGGACGAGGAACATTTTTACCTTTAAACAATGTACACGGACAGTGTATCCATTCCTTTAAAAAAACAAAAGGATTTATTAATATTGCCAGTGAATTGGTTGATTGTGATGAAAAATATCGCCCCATTATTCGCCATCTTTTAGGACGAATACTTGTTGTTGACAATATCGACAACGGGATTCAATTGGCACGGGAAAACCAACAAAAAGTCCGGATTATTACCTTGGATGGTGAAGTGATAAATCCAGGTGGTGCTATGAGTGGTGGTGCCTTTAAAAACGAAAAAGGACAATTGCTGTCCCGTAAAAATGACATTGAATATTTGATTTCTGAAATTAAACATGATGAGCAAGAAGCCCAAAAATTACATAGGGCAATACATGAAGCGGAACAAGACCTCACATCATTTAAAAATGAAATTGAAGAAATACAAAACCAAGAGCAAAGTATGAACATTCAGCATCATACCATGCTCACACAGATAAATACAAATCAAGTTGAATATAATAAATATCATCAAGAGTTAAAAAATATTTCGGCAGAAGTTGAAGAACTCAAACGTGAAACAGCAGATCTATTGGAAGAAAAAAATAGCTTGTCAACGCAACTGAATTCGTCACAAACGGATCACGTGGATGCAGAATCAAGAGTTGAGTTCCTTAATGAAAAGATTCAAGTACTCAAAGAAGATTTGAAAATTATTATGGAAGATTTAACAAATGATAAAATGGCATTCACAAGCTTGCAAGAACAGATGCGTCATTATGAAGAAAACATAAGGCGACTATCAGAAGGACTAGAGGATCACACAAAATCCATTGAACGGCTTCGAACAGATATTCAGGCCCATGAATTAAGTTGTTTAAAAGAAACACAAAATCTTCAGAAGAGTCAAGCAGAACAAATAAAAGAACGAGAAAAGTTGGTTGACTTAAATGCAAAGGTCAATGATTTGAAATATAAACGGCAAGATATTCAAGTTCAAAAAGGGCAAATGGATTCTATGCGTGAATTAGCCTATGAACAAGCCAATCAACTGGAAAAAGAACTCATTCGAATTAGCGGAAATATTGAACGAAATGAACTGCAAAAAGAAACCCAAATTAATTATATGTGGGATGAATATGAATTAACATATACAAAAGCATTAGAATTTAAAACCGATATTGAGCTTGCTGAAACAACGATTAAGAGTAAGATATCTTCCATAAAAAGTGAAATGAAACAACTAGGCGATGTGAATGTGCACGCGATTGAAGAGTATCGACAAGTTAAAGAACGTTATACATTTTTAACGTCACAACGAGAAGATTTAATGAATGCAAAAGAGAAACTTTTAAAAATCATTCATGATTTAGATGAACAAATGACACTTCAATTTAGAGAGAAATTCAATGAGATTAACGCCAAGTTTAATAGTGTGTTTAAAGAACTCTTTGGCGGAGGAACCGGCTTTTTAGAATTAACAGATGATGAAGATGTATTATCCGCAGGGATAACAATTATTGCCCAACCCCCGGGAAAAAAGCTTCAAAATATGATGTTATTATCCGGTGGTGAACGAGCATTTACGGCAATTGCATTGCTATTTGCGATTCAAAGCTTACGTCCATCTCCTTTTTGTGTACTCGATGAAATAGAAGCAGCCCTGGATGATGCCAATGTGGATCGGTTTGCGGCCTATTTACAAAAATTGACAGATCAAACTCAGTTTATTGTAATTACCCATCGAAAAGGCACGATGGAAGCTGCAAATGCTTTATATGGAATTACAATGCAAGAAAAAGGTGTATCCACACAAGTATCGGTAAAATTAATACAAGATCAGCTTGATCAAACAACAAAAGAATAGCGAGGTTTATATATGGCAGAGAAAAAAGGCTTTTTTAATAAATTAGTGAGTGGACTTACAAAAACGCGAGACCAATTTTTAGGTGGCGTTGAAGAAGTTCTTAAAAATTTTAAGTCGATTGATGAAGAATTCTATGAAGAACTTGAAGAAGCATTAATTATGGCAGATTTAGGCGTGCCGACAACAATGACAATTATTGAAGATTTGCGACTTAAGGTTAAGGAAAAAAAATTAACGAATACAGAAGAAGTTCGCCAACTTTTAGCGGATGAATTAAAAGAACTTATGCATGTCGATGGGGCTGCCTACGATTTTACAAATCAAAAAACAGTTGTATTGGTTATAGGTGTTAACGGAGTAGGTAAGACGACATCTATCGGAAAATTAGCAAGTCAATATAAAGCAGATGGAAAAAAGGTCATGCTTGCAGCAGCAGATACATTTAGAGCTGCAGCAATCGATCAGTTACAAGAGTGGGCCAGACGAGCGGATGTGCCTATCATTGCACAAGGAGAAAATTCTGATCCTGCAGCTGTTGTGTTTGATGCTGTCCAATCTGCAAAAGCAAAAAATACAGATATACTTATTTGCGATACAGCCGGACGCCTACATAATAAAAAGAATTTGATGGACGAATTAAATAAAATTCATCGAATTATTGCACGCGAATATCCGGATGCGCATAAAGAAGTACTTTTAGTTCTTGATGCCACGACAGGACAAAACGCCTTGCAACAAGCCAAACTTTTTAAAGAAGTAGCTGATATTACCGGTGTTATTTTAACAAAACTTGACGGAACGGCCAAGGGTGGTATTGCGATAGCTATTCAATCGGATCTTCACCTTCCTGTAAAATACATTGGAGTAGGTGAAGGCATTGATGATATGCGACCCTTTGACTCCGATGATTTTATAGATGCACTCTTTAATATTCAACACAATACAAAATCTTAATATTTCTATTGACAAAGCTGTTTTTTCTCTGTATAATACCGACTGTAAAGTAATTATACTTGACAGGCAAGGTGAGAGCAATGGATGACTTAGGATATAAAACAATGTTATATGATTTCTACGGTAATATGATGACAAAACGTCAAAAAGAAGTCTATGAAGAATATTATCTTAATGATTTGTCTCTCGGAGAAATAGCTCAGAAGTTAAATATAAGTCGGGCAGCTGTCCATGATAATATAAAACGGAGCGAAAAAGCTCTAGAAAACTATGAACAATCCCTGGGATTGATTCATCAGTTTCAGGAAAACCAAGTACTATTGGAAAAAATATTGAGACTTACTGAAGAAGCGGATGCACCACTTGCGCTTCAATCCATACGGGGACTCGTATCCGAAGTACTTAAAAATCTATAGAAGAATAGATCGCAAAGCATAGAAAGGATTAAAAATGGCATTCGAAAGTTTATCAGATAGATTTCAGAATATATTTGCCGGATTAAAGCGCAAAGGAAAACTCAGTGAAGCAGATGTCAAAGCTGCTATGCGTGAAGTAAAAATGGCATTACTTGAAGCTGATGTTAACTTCAAAGTGGTTAAACAGTTTGTTAACAGTGTTCGAGAACGTGCAATTGGTGCCGGGGTATTAGATTCATTAACGCCGGGCCAACAGGTTATTAAGATTGTTAACGAAGAAATGGTTAAGCTTATGGGCGAGGAATCTGATGAGGCGCTAACATTTGCTAAAGAACCGCCAACAATTTATATGATGGTTGGTTTACAAGGTGCCGGAAAAACAACCTCAACAGCAAAAATTGCCGGTTTGCTTAAGAAAAAAGGTAAAAAACCTTTATTAGTGGCCTGTGATATTTATCGACCGGCTGCAATTAAGCAATTACAAGTGGTGGGTGGACAAATCGATGTTCCTGTTTTTGAAATGGGACAGAATAAACCACTCGATATTGCAAAAGCCGCGATTGAACATGGTAAAAAGAACGGAAATGATGTCATTATTCTAGATACAGCCGGACGTTTACATATAGATGAAACCATGATGGATGAACTCGTAGAGATTAAGGCCAATGTCAATCCGCATCAAATCCTTTTAGTTGTTGATGCCATGACCGGACAAGACGCAGTCAATGTAGCTGAAACATTCAATCAGCAACTTGAAATCGATGGAGTTATTTTAACCAAGCTTGATGGAGACACCCGAGGTGGAGCAGCTTTATCCGTTAAAGCTGTTACGGGAAAACCAATTAAGTTCGCTTGTGTCGGTGAAAAACTGACAGATGTTGAAATATTCCATGCAGATCGCATGGCATCCCGTATTTTAGGTATGGGTGATGTATTAACATTGATTGAAAAGGCAAGTGAATCCATCGATGAAGATAAAGCAAGAGAGATGGAACGAAAGTTCAAGAAAGCTGAATTTTCTTTTGATGATTTCTTAGAACAAA
>CAZLXW010000072.1:0-19377 GCA_964563505.1 uncultured Eubacteriales bacterium | reverse complement strand
GTTTTAGATTTGTTGTTGCATCAAGAATGGCGTTAACTTCTGAAAAGGACAAAACCGAGGGTAACTTTTTCGAATTTTTGACACGAGGAATATCTTGCATGTTAAAAGGACGTTTCAGAACATGTGTAAAAAAAAGTTGTGTTGAAGAATAGACACTATTAACGTAAGATGTGGATACTTTACGACAGACAAGTGAATGTAGATATAGACGCAGATCTTCCTCAGTAATATCGGAAACAGGTTTGTTGGTAAGCGTAAGAACTTGATGAAGATACTTGGAATACGAGTGGATTGTACGAGGACTATAACCACGTAGTTCCATTTCAAAAATTAATTGTGAAACATAAGATTGATACATAAAAAGCTCCTTTCAAAACAAAAAATAGTAACATCTTAGTTTACATGAAAGGATTAGTATAAAGATACAAAGTAATTAGAGAAAAGGTAAAAAGCTATCGCGTAGCGATTTAGTTCAACAAACGATTTAACAACACTGCGATTGCTAACTGAGTCAGGCCTGCATTAGGTGTTCGGCTAAAGCCTCACAACCATAAGCAGATCTTGTAAGCTCTTTGCATCATAAACCGAAGAACGGTAGCTGAAATTGTAATCTCTCTGTTTTTGGAGGTGGAAATGTGTAAGGATAATCATCATTATGTTCCGCAGTTTTATCTAAGAAAATTTTCTCATAACAATAGGAATATTGATATGTATATTAGTGATAAAAATAAATATATAAAAAATGCCAATATTAGTAAACAAGCTTCAAAGAAAAAGTTCTATGGAGAAACAGATGTTATCGAAAATGATTTAATGAATCTTGAACATAAAGTGTCTATTATAATAAATAAGATAATTGAATCAAAGAAATTTCCATCAAAGGAAACAGAAGAGTACAGTATTCTGATGATTTTTATATTGACATCTTCTGCAAGAGTACCTAGAGAAGCTGATAACATAAGCTCTATGATAGACAAGTTTTATAAAGAATTAATGATTAAAGATAATAGTATAGATATTGATGAGGGGGATTTAAATGATTTTATTATAAAGTCAGATGTCCCCAGTGTATTACCAATGCAAGTTGCTATTAAATCATATCCAGCAATAATCGATTTGAAACCTATTTTACTGATCAGTAATTGTGACAAACGTTTTATTACTTCGGATAACCCGGTTACTAAATATAATTTGTTTGCAGTTATTCGAGATTATGAAATGAGAGGCTATGGAATTACAAGTAGAGGATTGATGATTTTTTTACCATTAACTGATAAAATCTGCATGTTGCTTTATGATGAAGATGTTTATGAGATTACTGGTTTAAACGAAAATATTCTGTTTATTTGTAAAGGTAAGATTATAGATGAACTAAATAGATTAACTTATCTTGACTCTTATAGATTTCTATATTATAAATGTGATACAAATGAAAGATATATAAGCAAATTAGTAAATAATAATAAGCCCACATTTTCGACTGATAATAACTTTTCTGTCATTCCTTCAAACATAGGTGAAGTGATAGGATTTCATTCTCATGCTACAAGAGATAGAATAAATATGAATTTTGTGAAATTAAAGAGTGAGTACATTAAATGTGAATTACCAAGTCATTTGGGTGGTCTTAATAGACCTAAAGCGGAGTTGTTGATGAAGGTTGTCGAGAATTATAACTTCAGCTAACACACAGATTACCGTAACAATCAGTAAATCGGAGAATATATACGCAACGGTAATCATGCGGTCCGTTAAAGGACACCCATAATCTGTGTATGAATGGAGAAAAGAGATATATGAAATTAATCATTGGGGCGGGAAGAACTAGATATGATGGTTGGGTTGCAACACAAGAAGATGAACTAAATGTTCTAGCATATAGAGATTGGAAGAAGTTTTGTGATGAAGAAAGTTTAGATGCGATATTGGCAGAGCATGTATGGGAACATATGACATTTGAGGAAGGAGTAATTGCAGCGAAGAATGTCTATGAATTTCTAAAGCCAGGTGGATATATTAGATGTGCGGTACCAGATGGGAATTTTAATAACGAATGGTACCAGAATATGGTTAAAATTGGTGGACTGGGACCTGAGGATCATCCAGCATATACACATAAGATTATGTATGATTACAAAAAATTCATTAAAGTGTTTAAAGAAGCAGGATTCAAGGTGGAATTATTGGAATATTGTGATGATGATGGAAGATTTCATTATAGATATTGGAATGCTGAAGATGGATATATTGGAAGATCATATAGATATGATTCAAGGAATAATGATAAAGAAATTAAAATGGTATCGATAATAATTGATGCATATAAAGAAATAAAAATTTAGTTGCTATAAATGGACAATTAAAGCCTCCGCTAAAAGCGTATATCCATCATTGTCAAGAAATCGGAGGATGTCCATGTCGTTTATACGCAAAAAGTTATGTGAAATTTATTACTTCATATTTGAAAGAGAGTTAAAATAAAATGAAAGAGATCCTTATCAGAAAAAGAAAAAGTACATCTAAGCTTATAATTGTAACAAGTATATTATCAGTTGTTTTTTATTTATTAATGGATTGGCAATGGTTGAATAATAATAATTATTCATTGCACGAATTAATGGCATTACCGTATCAATTGTTTTTATTCTTGATTCCCTTATTGTTATTACCTTGGATATATTATTCAATTCGAACCTTGAGTGAATTAGAATTGAAGGGATTGTTGAGTAAACATACGTTAATGAACATATTAACTACGTTACTTGTTGTTTTGATTATTGCTTTTCAAATCACGAGGTTTTATGGAGTATATACAAGTGGAGTATTTCAAGTTGAATCAAAATGGAGAGATGGGGAAAAGTATTATATCGTGTTAGAAGATAAAAACGTGCGAATTACAAGAAATGAGTATAACCTAATTAATGAAGATGCTATGTACTTAGTAGCATATGAATGGAATAGGCTAAGACCAACAATCGGACGTCTAGAAACTATAGAACTAATAGAAATGAAAGTTGCTGATTAGTTTTAGTAATAAACTTCACATAACGCTAACTGCGAAGACGTTATGTGATATTGCACACTCGTCTTATAAATAGAAAATTTTTATGGTTGAAGTTTATTGGTTGTGTCATGTATACTTGCTCGCAAGGAGAAGGTTGTATGGTTGCCAAAGGTTTCTTATGGACTAACCACTATATACTTAGCATTTGTTTTTTCTTGGGTTTTGGAACAGAACCAATACAATACTTTTTTGCTTTCCCGTTGTATTTACTTCTAGGTTCCGCTTTCATTTTTGAAGCAGTGAAACATAAGGACGAGAAATTTGAAAAATTTACTAAGACGCAATGGTTGTTTGTATAGGTGTAATTATTTTGTTTGCTATTGGTATTTATGCTTTGGTGCTATTCTTTTTAGAAATCAAGAAAAGAAATTTGTATAATTATACGAACAATAATTAAAGAAGTATGTTGTGAATAAAAATCATGGACAGAATGCGAGTAACATAAGGATTAGGAGAGGAAAGGTTTGGAAAAGAAAGTTGAAATTGAATTAATTATATTTGATATGGATGGGTTAATGTTTGACACTGAAAAGATATCGTATATTGCTTGGAATGAAGCCGCAAAGCAATATAATTATCAAATTAGTAGAGATTTATTTGAGAAAACTGTAGGGACAGATATTAATAAAACAAAGGAAATATACATTAAACATTTTGGTGACAGATTTCCATTTGATTTAATCAGGTCTGAAAGGGCTAAGATATCAGATGAAATTATTAAGACAAACGGTGTTCCGATAAAAAAAGGTTTTTGTGAGTTGATGAACCATTTAAATAACGGTAAGATAAAAAAAGCAGTTGCAACATCAACAAGTAGAAAAAGAGCATTAAATTTGCTAAGTCTAGTACAAATTGATGGTTTCTTTGATTACATATTATGCGGAGATGAGATAAAAAACTGCAAACCTAATCCAGAAATATTTTTAAAAGTTGCAGATAAATTAAAATGTACACCAAAAAAATGTTTAGTATTAGAGGATTCAGAGATAGGAATAATTGCAGCATATCAAGCAGGAATGATCCCTGTTATGGTTCCAGACTTGAAAGAGCCTAGTAAAGAAATTCAAAGTTTTATATTTAGTAGAATGGATAGCTTATTTGATGTGAAATCATTCCTTGAGGAAATACTCAAATAATATTGTTAAAATTAAGAAATGTATTGTTACCTAAGTAATAAAAGAAAGAAGGTGTTAGTATCATGGATGATTACACTAAGAAGTTTAAAATGGCTAAAAATGCAAGACTGATTAGCATAATCACTTATATTTCAACTGTTATACCGTTAATGTTTTTTGAAGATATAGGTATATTTTTATCACTCGGACTTTTAGTTATAGGGTTCATAATTGGTAGAGAATACCGATGTCCATACTGTAATCATATCTTTGATTTACGTGTCACGTCAAGGAAACTCAATCATTGTAATAGTTGTGGGGCTAAGTTATAGTGGTTCCTCAATAACATAACAAACGATTGAACAACACTACGATCGTTAACCGAGTCGCAACTGCATAAGGCGTTCGCAAGCTCACAGCCATGAGTTCATCCTGTAAGCTACCGAGCATCGTAAATCGGCGGTCCGTTAGTCGAAAGACTGTCCCTGGTATTATGTTGGCCCTAATGGAAGTTAGTCGCAAATGCTGACATGTATTTTGATTGATTTGATTTTATTATGGAGGAGTATGAATAATGAAAAAAATTATTATTAAGAAGATTGATGTTGGCAGTGTCGCAAAGCCATTATTTGTTATTGCATTGGTTATTTCAATAGTATTGGGTCTTGGATTAGCCTTATTTATCATACCGACAACAACAATAGAAACGTTGTCTGAGGATGGTGTGATTATTAGCGAGACTGTAAATAGAGTTCCAGGTGCTGCAAGTGCTATGTTCGGGGTAATAGTTGCGATGTTTGCTAATGTTATGGGAATATATGTACTATTTATCATTGGACTAATACTGTTTAACATATTCTGTAGATATACGGGAGGTATTGGTGTTCGTGTTGAGTTGCCGGAAGAGTCAATTGATTATGAGTAGCTTAATCAAAGTCAGAGATATTGGCAATCGATGGAATGGTCCTTCGACCAATACGCCATTTTCCACACGCAAAGGAGCAAGGATGCTGTACACGACGGCAACTGCGAAAACCTTAAGTGACAGTGTTAGTTCGGCGTAGAAAGGTTTATAATATTGAAAAATTTGAGTATACAAAAAAAATAATTTTACTATCCCTATTGAAGATGGCACTTGGAAGATTAAATCTATAGTAGGCCTAGATAGATACGGATTCTACAGGGCACCAGAGTATGAGTGCCAAAGGCTAATAAGCTTTCTAGATGAAAGATTATCAAATTAATAAATTGAGTCATTAAGAACGTCACTTAACATATGGTTTTCAATATTCCACCCACCAACCGAGGCGCGTTTGCATTAGCGGTTCAGCAACAGCTTCACACACATAAGCAAGTACTGTAGGTGGCTGAAACAATGAAAACCATTAAGTGCATATACGAATAAGGACTATACAATGGCATACGAAAGGAAATGTGATAGGATGAAAAAATATTTACTGATTTTTGTTGTTGGAATATTTACGTATTTTATTGTTAATGCATATACTGGTTTTTTTTCTCGGGATAACATATCAGAGGTTCAGAATTTGGAAGGTTATATCTATATCGAAGATAATGAACTTTATTTTGATTCTGTTGAAATAGTAACTGGAAATGATATGGATAGAATCAAAGAATTAAATTTGATAGAAGCAAATGATTATCCGAATGGATATTATATTTATAATCCAGAAACAGATGTCGCATCTTATGAGTTGACTGATGATACTCAGTATGTTTTCACGGATTCCAAGTTGTTGTTTGTTAAAGAAGCTGATAGCGATAGGATTTATGAAACAAGTGAAAAACAAGAATTTATAGAAGGGTCTTCTTATCAGAACATTTCCCTTGAACAACAAAGAATACCTTATTATATTGTTATTCAAGAGAATCAGGTTATTAGTATTCGAGAAGAATTCATTTATACTCAATGATTCAAAGTTGAATTGAAAGTTACTGGCGGCTTCTATTGATTTCATTGTCCAACAGCGATTTGGTGACAGGTCTTTTAACCGGAAGGATGGCACACGTCGCCAACTTACAGAACGTTATACGCAATTCGAGAAAAATTTTCTAACTGAGAAGAAGAAATGATAGGCTTTAAAAGGGAAAGCAATTTGATTATTTATTTTATAGAAGGAAACAATAATGTGTTTTCATCCGCTTTGCTACAGAAAACGATTTGAATATTTGATGAAACTTTATATAATGGTTGTGACTTTTAATTAAAAGGAGGTAAAACTATGACAAAAAGCAAATTGCTACGAATGGACAACATCGGCATTGTGGTAGAATCTCTTGATAAAGCCATCTCTTTTTTTACTGAGCTTGGTCTAAAGCTTGAAGGGCGAGCTATGGTCGAAGGTGAATGGGCTGGGCGTGTTACTGGACTCGGAAACCAAAGCGTTGAAGTCGCCATGATGGTTACTCCAGATGGGCACAGTCGGCTTGAGATCTCTCGTTTTATCACACCAGGAGTTGTTGCTGATCACCGAAACGCTCTAGTGAATACTCTGGGCTATCTACGCGCCATGTTCACGGTGAGTGACATTAACGAGACAATTGAGCGTCTTCAAAAACAGGGAGCAGAAATCGTTGGTGACGTGGTCAACTACCAAGATATATATATACTGTGCTATATTCGTGGTCCTGAAGGACTTCTTATTGGACTAGCTGAGGAACTCGATAAGAAAACTTGAAAAATGAAATTTATCCCTAACGTTTTGTGAAAGTTAATCCATCGGTAGGGCAATTGAGAGGTTACAATGAAAATTAATAATGTTATTAAATTATTTATTGCAACAGTGACGCTCATATCAAGTAAATAGAAATAGTAGCTTTATACTATACAAGAATAATTTTGATGATCTAGAGATTAAGTATATAGTGGCTGGAGATATAGGAAACATTGAAGAATATGATGGGAATTTAATGAGTATTTATGGCACTAGGAATCGATTTAGAGAAGAGATTGTTGTTAATGAGGTTCAAGACGACACAGTATGTTTTTGGGGATATGTCGAAGATGATGATAATTTTGAACCTGGAATTATAACGATGTTTGATTCTAATGGAAATGAAGTTGGTTGTTCGATTGTTTATTAATTACTGAAGTTCATACAAGACGGTCCAGATTAAGATTCACATAGCAGACTGTTCCCAAAATGTGCAGGAGCAAGAAGGGTATCCACGCCGCCCTTTGGCGGAATCTTATACGCAACATTAAGCAGGTTTTTGAAAGGTTAGGAGAAGAGTTTATGACAAAAAAAGTAATTATTTCATTTATTGCAATCGTGCTGCTATTATCTTTAGCCGCTTATGACCGGTTGAATGGAGTGGTCTATGAATTGGAAGAAACAGTCATAGAAGATTGGAAGTTGAGTGGTGGTATTATTGAGCTTGAAGGACTCCGGAGAGAATATAGTATTGGAGATCTGACATATACTGGATCAGATCATGCAGAGATCCAGAAAATCACACTCGAAATAAAAACTAAGACGATTTTCGGATTACTTCCAGGAGAGACGTTATCTCTTTCATCAATAGGAGAATCTGAAACATGGAACATTGAGAAGGGGTTTAATTATGGTACAATAAGTGGTAATACACATAGCTTAAGTGTATTGAAATCATACTTCCTCACAGGAATAGAACTTCATGTTCAGACTGAAAGTATAAAAGGTATAGATGGACTTGTTGTGGAAGTGCCAATAAGGTGATTTACATTGTTGCATGGATATGTAACATAAGTTGACTCGATGTAGAATGGGGAGAATCTTCTTTGTTACGAGACTTAACATCAATCAATGTAGTTACAACATATATTTCCTTCTCTGCAATTATTTATTTAAGTTATTATGCAACTATAAGATCATAACAATATATGGACGCAATGACGATAAAAGCATATTTAATTACTGATAATTATGGAAAGAGTTGAAGTTGATTATAAACTGTCGCCAACTTACTCCACATAACAGACCATTTCCAACATCCACAAAAAGTTGGAAATGTACTCATCTGGAATAGAGGGAACATTAAATACAATTATTGCTTTTGCAAACAAATAGACAGTGCACATATATGTAAATTTTATAGGGAATATGAAGTATTGATGGCGAATGTTTGTTCTGATAAACTAAAGGGAAGGTGCTGCATTCGTTAAGACGGAACTGGCGGTTAGCCACTCTCCAACAGATTGGGGTGGTCATTATGGAAATATTAGATGTTGTTGCTCTAGTTAACGCAATTGTAACAATCGTTGCACGACTAGTATATATATTCAGTCAATATTCGTCTAATGATCGGCATAATAAAAAGTAACCGCCCTGTCCAAAGTTAGGTTACTTTTCAGTAAATAATTTTAGGGCTAACCGTCAGGCAGCACCTTTTTCTTCTTTAATTATATAACAATAAAGAAATTTTTTCAATATTTAGTGATAAAATAGGAAGTTGTTCTCAGACAGTCAAGTATAAATATATATAACACGCCAGTAGCCATAATGCATAGGAATATTCAGCTTTGTACATTCATATTTTTCGGACGGCACAATGTCTCCAGAAGAAATATTGAAAACTGCAAAAAATGCAGGAGTTTCAGTGTTAGCAATCACAGATCATGATGTATTAGACGGAAGTAGAGAATTATTACGCTTAGCTGAAGATTATGATATAAATTGTATTTCAGGAGTAGAACTTGATGTAGTGGAACAAGGGGTTAATTTTCATGTCTTAGCATATAATATAGATTTGAATAATCATCGTTATGATTGTGTGAAATTTCCGGAAATGAAAGAAGTATGCGATATCATACATAATGCTGGTGGAAAGGCGATTCTTGCTCATCCCGGCAGAATAATTAAAACAGATAAAAGTATTGAATTTAAAAATATATTAAAAAGTTTAATTAGCAAAGGAATTGATGGAATAGAATGTTACTATCCAAGCCATACAAAGGAAATAACTGATACATGTAAAGAAGTCTGTAGGCAGCATGATTTGATTAAAACCGCTGGTTCAGACTGCCATGGTGATTTCGAGGATACAATAATAGGGCAACTTAAAACAAAGATTGACGAAATCAATATTTTAAAGTTGATATAGGTTGTTTGGAGGATATCATGAAAAAAATATTTTTTATAGGAGCTGTAATTTCAATATTTATAATTACATTTGTCTTTATTATAAATTTGATATCTGGTGGAATGGTGACATATTTTTATAAAGAATTTGTTTTTTTTCAAAAATCAGATGAAGATAAAGTTTCAAAGAGATTTGATATGGATATAAGTCGAGTAACCCATGCTGGAAGAGACTATATATTCTACGGTAAAGATAAGGAAAATGGAGATGAGAAATACATTGTACTAGCTTTTGTGGATGGACAATATCATGAAGTTTTCGCATCAGAAGGAATTAATTTATATGATGCAATTGAATTGGCTGTTGAAAATGATTATGAAATCAATTGTTCAGAGTTGGTTTTGATGGATACGTTTAGAAATGATCTTGATGGAAATATTCTTGAGCATCTTGATTGGTTTGTCTATAGGGACAGTAAGAAAGGGTCACTTAGAATTGATTTTTTAACAGGAGAGATCAAAGATGATTGGCTCAACTCTGATTAATTAGAAGGCGGTCAAATTTAAGTGAGGAGGCGAGGAAAAAATATGAAGATACCTAGAATTATATATGTACTAATAATTATGTTGCTTATACTAAACGCTTGTTCAAATAATTCGTCAGTAGATGTAGGAAACGAAAAAGTGCCGGAAGGATTTACGAGTAGTGATCAGCAATTCCACAATATTGAATTTCGTAGCGATAAAATCTATGCTCTTTATGATTGGGAAAATCCTGAGGATGAAGATGATTGGTCAGATGCGTTATGGTGTTTTAGTCCTTATGAAGACGCTAAAATGATTGCAGAAGGAAAAGGTCTTGAATTTCGTGTAACGGAAGAAGGTAAATTAATTGCTGTGGAAGTTGATGGTAATATAGATATCTATGATGCAGAAGGAAATTTGATACACCGCATTTCTCATGAGGATGTGAATACGGAAGAATATACCAAGGTCCGTTTGGAACAATGGAATGATGCCGGAAGTGTTTTGTGGTGTTCATTGATGGAAACCTATGTAACAGTTGCTTATGTAGCGATTGACACGAATTCATGGGAAATCACCAAATACAATGATCGAACATTCGGCTCAGACGAATATGTATTAAACCCGAATACCGGGTGGGTTGCCTACAGCGATTATCCTGTAACTTTGGATATCATAGCCTTTGATGAATATATGGAAAGTGGTCAAATGACAATGTTATACATTTATAATTTGATAACGAAAGAGGAAAAAGTTATTGATTCAAGTGAGACAAATAAGTTCAAACCTAAATGGAGCAATAATAGTAATGAACTTGTATACTATATGGGCTATAAATCAAATTCTTATGATATTGAGGATGAATAGTGCATTAATCATCTGTTAAGACTAGGAGCAGCCAACAGGATCTAACAAACTGATAACATGAAGCTTTAATAGCAATAAATAAGGAGTTTATAATATGGATGAGAAGAATAATATAAATATTGATAAGAGTATAATTGGTATATTTGCATTGGGTTTGACTGTTTCATTACTTGTAGGTTTGCTTGCAAATAGTGAAATATTTGCTGTAGCAACATCGATTTGCTATGCTTCTGCAATTATTTCAAGTGCTCTGAGGAAGTAGTAAGCTATAGAAGGGGAATGATAGCTTGTTTTAGTGCTTCGCGCTGAAATCGTCTATATCGTAAAACGTAATCAGACAATGAAAAATTCGGTTTGTAAATGACAGGAGTACATATGAAGGGGAGATTTAAGCAGTATCTAATTAGTATTTTGATAATAATCGGTATGTTCTTATATTTGCTATACGGACAAGATGATTTAGTAAAACTGAACAAATTACATCATGTAAATAGAATGGTGGTTACAAATAATGAAACTGCTAGTAACTTTGAAATTTTTGATGATTCCTTACCAGAATATTTTGATCATATATATGATAAACCTGATAATGTCGTGTATGAAACAAAAGATTGGAGGGAAGCTAAATGGCAATGGAAAAGTGTTTTATATGTGAGAAACATAATGGTATGAATGATGCGGCGAGATTCCATATAATTACGACACCTTTGATAAGTGTCTATCATATGTTTCCAGAGAACGGAAGCGTATACCTTGGACATGTATTTATTGAAACAATTAGGCATATACCAAGTTTAGCAGAAATGACAATTGAAGAATCAAATGAAGTTGGAAGATTTCAGATGATAATAAGTAAAGTATTCAAGGAGTTTTTTGATGCAGAACATATATATTCTTTTGTGTTTGGAGATGGCGTAGCCCATTTGCATATACACTTAATACCAAGGTATAAAGGAGCCCCAGAAGAATTTCGAGGAGTAAAGGTAGATGAATGGGCAGATGCTCCACACGGAGATGCAGAAGAAACGATTGTCTTTTGCAATAAAGTAACTGAAAAGATAAAAGAAATTGGTTTGAAGTTGTCCTAAAGCTTCCGGTATTAACTGCATTTAACAGATGGTTGGAATACGCCGGCAACTGCGGGAACTTTATCTGCAATACAATACTGATTTACTGAAGGAGCTGAAAGGTATGCGTCTATTTTCAAGGAATCGTTTGATAATTATAAGTTTGCTGTTTATTATAATGCTACTTGTTGTGAGCCTGTATACAGCCAATGCCAGATATACGGATGCGAAGAAGTATGTCGACAAAGATTTGATTTCATTGGTTACTAGATTTAGTCATTTGAACGAATCATTAGTTAATGACTATGAGTGGTATATAGATGAAGAGAATAATAAGCCCTTGTATCAATATGAGAGAGACTTGATTATTATTTTACAAGATCTTGAGCGCGTGTATTTAGCTTATGGTGAAAAGTTTAATAGTTCACAAATTCGTTCGGAATGGTTTTATTTAACGACAGACTTGCAACAAGAGATAGTGGCCGATGAGGCATATGATCTGTTCTTAGATATACATAAACAGATACAAAAATTGATCGATAAACATGGATTATCAGGCGATGAGTTAGAAGATTTAGACATGACCGGTGACGAAAGGTATGAGTATATTCATGACAGATGGTTGGAAGTCTTCGATGAAATAAGAGGATTATCATTTCATTACTAGAATGGAGAGGAAATAATGTCATGAAGAAAAAAGGTTTTTTAATACAACTTACTGTGATAATCATATGTATAATTGTGGTCGTTCTTGTAAGTAATTCGGATAAAGGTACAGAAAAAGACATATCGAATGAAATTATAGACAATAAAGCAACAATTAATAATGAAGCGAGAACTTTAGATTCTTATTCAAAGGAAGAAATAGAACAATATCCTGAACTACAGAACATATTCAATGATGTAAATAACTTTGATACTTCATCGACGTCCCATAATAATATTGAAGTAGCATATGGTGACGTGTATACATCTACTGTAATCACATCTTACGCTGATGTTATAGTTTATCGATCGTTACCAAGACTTGTATTTACAGTTTCGGATATTGGAACTGCAGGTAGTACAAACATTGATTGCGAATTAGATGTAATTGAATATGTAAGTGTAAACGGCGATGTGGATACTGGTTGGCAAAATGCAATTAGATATAAGAATATCTCAGGTGAAATATCCTGTGGAGATAATACTGCATTTACAAGTAGTATGAAATTATCTGGAGAAACAGCATTTGATCCAAAAAATATCATGCAAGTTATTTTTGGGGCAGATGAGTTCTATAACACGACTCGCTCAAGGGACTCTAAACGCGTATATAGAGCAGATATGGAAAAAGAAGAACTATATGATGAAAATCATTATTTGAATATTATGTCTAGCATAGCTACAGTTGATTCTAGAGAAACTGAAAATCTGTTAACAAAAGCAACTTCACAGTGGACTTTTGATGTATATTTTTATGTAGGATCATTAGCCCCTGAATACGATGATGTTGCAATAACATGTGATACAGAGTATTTAGTCAATATGAAATAGTGTCATTAGGAGGTCTATATGAATATTAAATCTGATAAGTTAATTGTACAAAAATTAAATGAGATAAGGTATTTTTTTGAATTTAACGCTGATCCGGAAATTGTTGCCAAATATTCGCGTTATTTTAAAGAGGGATACACTGGCTATGGCATCGATCAAAAAGTATTTGAAAACCAAAGAGATACATGGTTTAGAGAATGGGACTCTTTTACAATTGATGATTATTTGAGTTTAGGTGACCAGCTTATTTTATCCGGAAAATTTGAAGATATTTCGATTGCTATAGCATTTGTTTCTCTTAAAAAAGAACATTATTCAATGAATGTTTTCAATCATATGGAAAAATGGTTAGGAAGTTTCACAAATTGGGCAAATACGGATGTTATGTGTATGCTAGTTCTTTCCTATTTTGTAAATGAAAAAATAGTTAAGCCTGAAAATTTTATTGAATGGACGACTTCGCAATCGAAATGGACCAGACGTGCAGTTCCTGTTACTTTTTTTGAGGCAGTAAAAGCAGGAGAAGATCCAGCCCAGTATTTTATAATTATTGAATCAATTATGCTTGATGAGGAAGAGGATGTTCAGAAGGGAATAGGCACCTTTTTGAGAGAGTCTTGGAAGAAATGCCCACAAATTACAGAAGAGTTTCTCCTTAAATGGAAAGATTCTTGTGGTAGAAAAATAATTCAATATGCGACAGAAAAAATGGATAAGGAATATCGCAAAAAATTCAGAAGGAGCAAATAGGGTCGCACAATAGACCATTAAGAATGACCACAACGTCATACGAAACATCTACACTGTACAAAGGAAGGTTATTATGAACTTGAAGATTTATCTATTATTTTTGCTTGTAGTAATGTTAACAAATGGCTGTCAGAGCATAGAAGAGAGTGAAGAGTATAAGAAATTACAAATTATTAATAACGAAATGCAAGAAGAGATTAATCAACTTGAAAATGCTTTGAATGAAGTTAATGAATCTTTTATTAAACTTCAGAATGATACAGATCAAGAGAAAGCACTTCTAAAGAACAGTATAACCGAACTTGAGGAACAAATGGCTGAAGTTGAAACAAGACAGCGAAATAATGATAGATATAAAATTTTGGTTTCCGATATTGAACAGCATATTAATGATCATAATCTGAACTACTTTTTGCCTTCCAAACATGAAGTTGGTGATTTTATTCAAGGCATGAGAATAAAATCGATAGAGGCACAGAAAGAACTTTGGTATAAAGTTCAATTTGAAGGAGAAATTGAATTGACTGGTGATTTTTACATAACTGATTCAGATGATGAGTATTGGGGAAGAGAATTATTTTTCTTTAGGCCCAACAAAGAATCTCTAGATAAATTGCCTTGTATTTTCGGCAGACAAAGTGGAGCTTTTGTTTTAGACATACAAGATAGAGACGTTGAAGAGGTTAAAGCCAAAGAGGGACATGTAGTTTCGGTTACTATCGATAGCTATTGCGTAGATAATTTGCCGCACAACGTATACAATACGGCCGTTCTTGTCAACATTATTGACTAATAGCTCATATCCGGCGGAAAGTTTAGAAAAATAAGATTTTCCTCCAATGAATAATGCTGGTTTATTATCAGTTTTTTTAAAAGTGTAACTGATAGACCATATCTGTGATATATAATCGAAGGGAATAACGAATGATTAAAAGAAAAATTTTCTGTTTAATAGTACTCATTTTTGTGATTTTTATAAGTGCCTTTATGTATTCGCAATATAAAAAGAATAAGTTAATTGAAGGGAATATTGCTTTTTGGACGATGAACTATAACATTCATGGTTTATATGATTTGATTTCAGATTATGATAATGGATTACTAGATGAGGATTCATTAAAGGCTCACTACAACAATCTTGATATGATCAATGGTATTATGTCCTACAGTGTTGTCTATGAGGATAGCCTAATCATGGGAAATTTGATAGAAAATTATTCTCATGATGACATAAATGATCGTGTCATAGATGATTACAGAGAGTTATTAGCTTTTTTAGAAGAGACTGAAGAAGAACTAAAAATTATGGATGGTAATGCTAGGTTAAATGCTTATGATTTGTTTACAAGCGAAGAATTCAATATTGAATTCAAAAAGTATTTAGAAAGAGCAAATAATTAGGTAGAGATATAGTTTTATGGAAACTGCCATAATATAAAAGGAGGCTAGATTCATGACAGAATACTTAGATGGTGGTCGCGACAATATTATCAAGAATAATGACATTGTATACAGACCCTCTCACGAATGGACACCCAATGTCCATGATTTTCTGAGGTATTTGCATAAATGCGGATTTGTTAAGGTTCCACTTCCGCATGGGATCAATGAAGACGGGCAAGAGATGGTTTCGTTTGTTGATGGTGAGGTGTTTAATAACGAGTTATCACAAGATGCTAGATCGGATGATGCTTTGATTTCATTTGCAAAGTTTATTCGAAAATTCCATGATTTAGGTGCAGACTACATTGAATGCTTAAACGGTAATGAAAAGTGGATGCTTCCTGTGCAGACAGAGATAGAGACAATGTGTCACGGAGATTTGGCACCTTATAATACTGCTCTTGAAGGTAAGCGCGTGGTTGGGCTTATTGATTTTGATACATTGCATCCTGGTTCAAGAATATGGGACCTATCGTATGCTCTGTATAGATGGATCCCATTGATGTCACAAGATAATCCGGAGAACTTCGGAACCCGTTCGGATAAGTCTAGAAGAATTGAATTGTTCTTTGATACATATGGAACAGATGCAATAGATCGAGAGGGCGTTTTTGAGTGGGTCATAAGACGACTCGAATATTTGGTTTCTTATATGAAACAAGAAGCTTATAATGGAGATGAGACTTTTAAACAGCATATTAATGATGGACACATTAAAAGCTATTTGGAAGATGTGACATACATTAGTGAGCAGTGGCAAGACAAATCATAAATGATAAAAGAATTAAGTATTTTGAAAAGTGTAACAAATTATCAGGCTGGATTGTTATATATGTGTATGTTTGTATTTATTACTGGCTGTAATAAGGAGCTAAATTCAACGCTATCCATACTAAAAGCTTATATATAGGCTCTGCCTATATAAGAATAAAATAAATAAATAAAAAGTGAGGTAATTATAATGGAAACAGGATTTGCAGCAATGGGAATAATATTTTTTATCATATATGCAATTATAATATTGGCATATTTGGGGATAAGCATTTATTGTATTGTGTTGTTTATAAAGTTGGCGACACGTGGAATTAAAGCCCTGGATATTTATAATTCAAAGAATAGCAAGGGAGACATGTAATTATGAATACAAGTATTCTGGTAATAATTTATGGATTGATTTATATTCCGTTTATTGTGGTTGGATTTATAATTATGATACTTGCAATAAAATTGATGCGTAGAGGAATTGTGGCCTTGGATAATTATCTCGAAGAGAACCAATAATATCCATCACCTAACATTAATAAGTATTGCGGAGAAAATTTCGGAGGTGACTATGAATATAAGAAAAATAACAGGAGATAAAAAAGAATATATTGATTTATTATTGTTGGCAGATGAGCAAGAGAGCATGATAGATAACTATCTTGAACGTGGCGAAATGTTTGTTCTGGATGACAATGGAGTAAAGGGTGAATGCGTGATTACCAGAGAAGCAGATGGCGTTTATGAACTTAAGAATATTGCAGTTATGCCTGATTGTCAGCGAAAAGGTTATGGAAAAAGAATGATTGATTTTCTGTTTTCCCATTATCCGGATTGTAAAACCATGCTTGTTGGAACGGGTGATTGTCATTCAATTCTTTCTTTTTATAATATTTGCGGTTTTACAGAGTCACATAGAATAAAGAACTTTTTTATAGATAACTATGACCACTTAATATTTGAAGATGGAAAACAACTAGTTGATATGGTTTATCTGAAACGAGAACGATGATAATTTTAATATGTATATGAGGAGGCATGAAAATGACAAAATATGAAGAAGGAATGAAATTAATCGAAGAAACGTTTGGAAATGGTAAAGACAATGTGATTTCACTCGCTACGATTGCTAGAGAAGCTAACGCAGAGGGAAAGCCACGTCCTGTGGTACGAAGTGTTGATGCATATTATGAAGATGGAATATTCTATGTTGTTACACATGGAAAATCAAACAAAATGCTTCAAATAGAACAAAATCAAGAAGTTTCAATTTCAGGATGCATGGAGATGTTTACGGCGAATGGATTTGGTGAAAATCTTGGTTGGGTACTTGACCCAAAAAATGCCGAGATCAGGACCAAACTCCGTACAGCCTTTTCAAGTTGGTATGATATGGCCAATAATGAAAACGACAAAAATTGTTGTATTTTAGCAATTCATCTTAGTAAGGGGACTTTAAATATAAACCATTGGGAAAAATTATATCATATGGATTTTATCAATAAAACAGATATGGAGGATGGAGGTATAATTTAAGCGACATAGAACTATTTTAGACGGGAGAATTTCAAATGAATGACAAGCAACGCATCGAAAACTTTAACCGCATAAGAGAACAACTTGAAAGCCAGGGCTACTCTTCGGAACAATGTACAATTTCAATTGTAAAGGCAAATGTAATGGCCTTAGTTACTGCGGGTCCCCTAGCAATACTGTGTCTGGTACTGTTTTTCTATATAAATAATACTGGAGAAATCGAATTTTCAATAATGGGACTATTGTTTTTTTATGTACTGATTCTTATAAGTGTTTTTGTACATGAAGTTCAACATGGCCTGACATGGAGTCTGAGCTGTGAAAAAGGATGGAAAAGCATACATCTTGGGGTGATGTGGAAAAAACTTACGCCTTATTGCTCTTGCATGCAACCCCTGAGTTTCGAAAAGTATTTATTGGGAGGTCTTATGCCGTTTATAGTACTTGGGCTTGGGATATTTCTGGCTTCGATTATAACAAATAGCATATTTTTGCTCGCTCTAAGCATGTTTAATATCATTGCAGCAGGAGGAGACCTTACAATTGCGCTTATGCTTCTGAAACATAAAAATGCATTAATCATTGATCACCCGACTGAATGTGGATTTTGGGCCTTTAGTGAAGAATAATAAAGTTATAGTAATTGTATATTATTCTAAAGATAACAATACACGAACAGGAGCTAATATATTAGCTGAGAAAATCGGAGCAAAAGTTGTTGAACTAAAAGAAGTGAAAAAGGGGAATTTTATTCAAGCATTAATGCAAAAGGGGACAACATTAACAGGAAATCCATGGGATGAGGTGAAAAATGCTAAAAGGGTATACTTAATGTCACCAATATGGGCAAGTAATAGTGTGCCAGCAATGAATACGTTTTTGGAAAAAGCAGACTTTAAAGATAAAGAGATAATCATAATAACATTTCAGCAATTTAAAGACTTAAGAAAAAGTGAAGATGTCCATAAACATTTTAAAAATATTATTGAAATGAAAAAGGGAAAAGTATTGGAATGTCATGCTCTAATAGGCGGCAAGATGGGACATTTTGCAGGGGAAGATTATATTAGAATGCAGATGGATAAAATATAATTGTTAGTGGGGTAATACGATGAAGTGGATAGCAAATGTTATTTCGATAGCTAGAATATTCTTGATACTTACATTATTTCTTATAAGACCCTTAAGTGTAGGATTTTTTGTCATATATATTATCTGTGGGATTAGTGATATGCTTGATGGTTACGTTGCAAGGAAACTGGGCACACAGAGTAAGTTTGGAGAAAAACTTGACTCTGCAGCAGATTTGATTATGGTAACTGTATTAATCATTATTTTATATCCTATTATTAATATGCCTCTTACGATAACATATTGGATTGTTGGCATTGTAATAATACGAATTTTATCGATGATTATCGTATTTATAAAGTATAAAACGTTTGGAATCCTTCATACGATTGGAAATAAAGTTACCGGTCTTATGTTATTTTTATTTCCTATAATTATTCAATCGGAAGTGCTCATATATTTACTTTGTATAACGGCAAGTATTTCTGCAATAGAAGAACTGTTTATACACATACTGTCAAAAGAATTTAATGGAAATCAGAAAAGCATATTCCATTGAT
>CAZLXW010000071.1:0-19411 GCA_964563505.1 uncultured Eubacteriales bacterium | reverse complement strand
CAGAATTTGCTAAAATCGCAGTTCTTTCATTAGGACTTAACGATGCGGCTGAAGTGTCAAAATCAAACACAATCTTTACTGATGTTGATGCTATGCATTGGGCAGCTGGTTACATTAATGTAGCAGTTGACAGAGGAATCCTTAAAGGATATCCAGATGGTAGTTACAAGCCAAGTAATCCTTTAACAAATGCTGAAGCGATTACAATCCTTACTCGTCTTATCGGATTAGGTCCGGTTGTTGACAAAGATGGAAACTGGCCAGCAAACTACATTACGCAAGCGAATATTTTAGGACTTATGAATGGCGTAGCAGTTTCAAGTTCTACAAATGCAACTCGTGGTAATGCAGCTAAAATGTTAGTAAACACTTTGACTGTTCAAAAATGGGGCGCTACAGGTTATAATAACGACGGAACGGTTCAATACGGACAGTTGGAATTTTCTAACGGCGTTGAAAAATCATTGTTGAATGACAACCTTGATATTCGTGACCTTACTGGCGATTATAGTGTTCGTGTAACTGATTATGATTTGGAACTCAACGAAATCACAACTACAGCTTCTAATGGTACATTTGAACTTCTTGAAAGAACAGGTGCTGATTTCTATGACTTATTCTTAAATGAAGTTGACTTGTGGGTAAACTCTGATGATGAAGTAATCTTTGCTGAAATTGTTAGTGAGTACTATATTGATGCAGTTGAATTTAAAGATGATGGAAAAGAAGTTAAGCTTTCAGGATTAGACAAAACTTTCAAATTGCAATCACAAGACTTAAGTCTTGATGGTGAAAAATTTGAATTAGCTAAAGTTGTTCTAAATGATCGTGGTCGAGTTATTGAGTATGACTTATACACTGATATGGACATGACTGTTGTCGACTTTACTGAAGATGACGTTGTAACTGCTCTTGACGGTGAAGAGTTTGACTTTGATGGCTATGCAGTATTCAAAGATGGTAAGTTCGCTTCTGTAGAAGATATGGAAAAAGGCGATGTATTATTCTTTGCGGCTGATCAAGATGGCCAAGAAGAAAAAGTTGTAGAAATTTACAACAAATCTGTAACTGGTGAAATCACTGACGTATTTGATGAAGCTTTTGATGTTGAAGGAAAAGAGTACAAGTATGCCGATACAACTGTAGGCAATGGAGTTGCTCAATATCTTAACGAAGATGAAGATTTCGATAATATGGACAAAGATGCGGCTGAAAAATTTGAAGATGCAGATGAAGATGTAGCAATATTCTTTGATCGATTCGGAAAATTAGTATACGTAACTGGTGATCTTGGTGAAACTAATACGGATACAGTAGCAGGTATCTTATTATCAGACGTAAGATTTGATTCTTCATTCAACAGAATTTCTGCTGAGTTTGAATTTGTTAATGAAGAAGGAACTAAAGTTGTTGAAAGACTTACTTTAGAATCTTTAGACAAAATTGATGGTGAAGACGTTGATACTGTTACTCTTGACACTTCAGGTGCTTATGATGTAGCAACGATTAATTTCGATACTACACCTGCAACAAATGCAACAATGGGTGCTGATGCAAGTGAAGATTTAAATGTTACAGCTGGTCGCATCGTTGAGTTTGTTTACGATGATGATGGAAGTGTTGTAGAATTAAATTTCTTAGGTGACATTAGTGCAAACGGAACTGATATTACAAAAGATAAATTCATTGGAGTGAATAGACTTTCTTCAAGTACAGTCGTATTCATGATTAAAGAAGGTGAAACTGCACCATTTGCTAAAGGTGATATTACAGTTGTAACTGTTGGCGATGCTGACTTTGATACTGTTATTACTGGTAGAGCATATGTAAGTGACTTAAAAGTTTCTTATATTGCAACTACTGAAACTAATGCTGAAGAAGACACTACTGAAGTTATTGCTTATGTTGAAAGTGTTAGAACAACTAATGGTACAAAAATCACTAGAGCAACTGCTTGGGTTGATGGCGGAAAAACTACTTATACAGTAGATGAGCAAACATATGCGACATTAACAGCTGGTACTGTTGCTAAGGCAGACCGTATTGTTACACTTAAAGTACGTGACGATGACAGTCTTGTTACTGACATTGATGTTGCTAACGTTGTAGGAGTTACTGCTTCTAGTGTAGATATTAGTGCGGCACGTATCACAGCAACAAATGGAACTACATACAGATTAACAAGCAATGCTGTTATTATTGATGCTTCTGGATCTGTAAAAGAAGTTAAGTTACGTGATATTAAAGACGGATATGAATTAGCAATTAATGTTGCTTCTGGTGTTTATGTAGATTACGTAGCAATTATTAAAAAATAAGTTTTATAGTTTAAGTATCATATAAAGCTAAAAGTCTCGAATGAAAATTCATTCGAGACTTTTATTTTTTTAGTTTACTTTCTATTATAAAATTGATACAATATAAAAGATGTACAGAATTGAATAAGAGATGGAGTTATTATGAGTAATAAAAATTTAGAAAGACTAAGAAAAAGCATTTGGATTATTTTGATAATTATAATATTTTTTGTGCCATTAATTGTAACTTTAAAAATCATGCCTGTTCCGGAATCTTTACAGTGGCTGTATAACAAGGAACAACACGTTGATATTTTTTCAGCAGCTAAAGTACAACTATTACAGGTTGGTGCGATTATTTGTGTTGTCTTAGCTTGTGTATATCACTTTTACACGTATCAAAGGGAAGGGTTGAAAAAGAATAAGATAAGTGTTATATTATTCGGTGGTTTAATACTTAGCATATGGATAGCTTTTTTGATGTCTGACCAGAAACAATTAGCATGGTCAGGAATGATTGATCGTTATGAGGGGACATTGACATGGTTGTGTTATATTGGATTAACATATAGTGTTGTGGTTTCAGTAAAGAATAAAAGCGAAATGCGTATGTTGATATATGCTTTTGTTATTAGCTCAACAGTTGTATCTGTCATTGGAATGTTTCAATGGATGGGGATAGATTTCTTTAAGACGGAGATGGGTTTGAGGGTAATGCTGGGAACGCGTTTTGAAGAATTGCGTTCTAGTGTGAATTTTAATCTTCCTGAAGGTCGAGTATATACAACACTCTATAATCCGAACTATGTAGGATCTTTGATCGCAATAGCCTTTCCGCTTACAATTTATAGTGTGGTAATGGTAAAACGTTGGTTGATTAAGCCGCTATTTGGTTTAATGATTATTCCACAGATGATTACGCTATATGGATCGCAATCGACAGGTGGATTGATTGCGGTAGTTACGACTATTGCATTTATGGGGATATATTTATTAATCAAGTTTCCACTTCATAAAGGGATATATTTTGGTGTCATAGCACTTCTTATTATGGGATATTTAATATTTACACAACTAGCAATCTTTCAACCATATTATGCTAAAATTTTGAGAAGTTTAGATGCTGAACCAGATACTTATTTTACGACAGAATTTGCTTCTGTGGACTATGAACATCCTATGCTTCGATATAATCTGAATAATGGTGAATATATAGAGATTAGTCCCATTGAAGGTGGATTAGATGTTGTAACAGAAGGTGAGGGCGAGCTAATTCAGGATAAAGCGAATCAATTGTTGATATATAGAATTACTAGCGAAAATTATTTTAAACAAGTGATTTATAATTACAGTGAAGAATTGGTTCGCGTATGGGTCCAAAATCTTCAAACAGAAAAGATTTCAGAGTCTCGTTTTAATTACTATTACAACGGACACTTTTCAGTAGGAACTTTACCGTTAGATGAGTATAATTTCAATGCAGAATCGACTAAATGGTTTAAAAATGAACGATTAATGAGTAATCGTGGATATATTTGGAATCGCACAATCCAGCTAGTTTTTGAAAAACCGGTGTTTGGGTATGGTGCAGATACATATACAGCTATTTATCCTCAAGGAGATTTAATCTATAAGCATCAAATTTTCGGCAATCATGTAATTGTTGTTGATAAACCACATAATTTATTCTTAACAATAGCGTTGAATTTTGGGTTTGTAGGGCTAATATTTTTTCTTTGCATTAGTTTACAGACATTTATTCAAAGTCGCTTTGATTTTTTGATGATTCCTATTCTATCGTATTTTGTAGTAGGACTGGTTAATGATAGTGTTGTGTTTGCTACTTACATTATATTTGTGCTTTTTGGGCTATTGTTGATTTTACCGAATATGATGGAAGAAGAGTCAAAATAAAAAGAGAGATAAATAAAAGGGAGTCTAGTATAATGGCATTATTTAAACGACAAGTTAGAATTGTATTCATTTACTTTGCAGATATAATTATGTTGAATCTGGCCTATATATTCGCATTGTGGTTACGCTTTGATGGACAAATTCAGAGTGAGCAGTTTGTTAGCTATTATGAAATATATAGAGAACATTGGTTAGAAATCACATTGATTAAACTCATTGTGTTCACCTATTTAAAGATTTATAAAAACTTATATAAGTATGCAAGCATGAGTGAAGTAATGAATATTACCTTTGCTGTAGGGGTAGCGAATGCATTAAGCATAACTTATCTTACATTTATGCATGCTTCTTTACCACGTAGTGTCTATATCATTGTCGGTATGTTAGATATTCTTCTCATCGGTGGGTCACGAATGGGAGCCAGGGTATTATTGAAAATAAAATCAAATCCTAATGAATCGCGTGAAATCGTTAAACGAGTGATGATTATCGGAGGCGGAGACGCCGGTGCAATGATTATTAGAGAGCTTAAGAACCATAGCAATCTTCGGAGTAAACCGGTGGCGATTATTGATGATAATCGTTTAAAGGAAGGAACGCATATTAATGGTGTTCCTATTGTCGGTCAACGTGAAGATATTGTAAGTGTTGTTCGCAAGAAAAAGATTGATGAGATTATTATTGCGATTCCTTCTGCCAAACGAAGTGTGATAAAAGAAATTGTAAATGAGTGTAAGCAAACAAAAGTGAAGATTCGTATCGTACCCGGTATGTATGAACTTATCGGGGGAACTGTGAATATACAGAGTATCCGGGATATTGATATTAAGGATATCTTAGGGAGAGATGAGATTAATTTAGATAATGAGGCAATTGCTGAATATTTAAATGGAAAAGTTGTAATGGTTACCGGTGGTGGCGGATCCATAGGTTCGGAACTGAGTCGTCAGATTGCTTCTTTTGGTCCAAAAGAATTAGTGTTACTAGATATTTATGAAAACGGAGTTTTTGCGCTTCAAAACGAGCTGATTAAGCTTCATCCTGAGTTGCGATTAACGGTGAAAATAGCCTCAGTACGCGATCAAAATCGTATAGTGGCAATTATGCAAGAAATGAAACCTGATGTGGTTTTTCATGCAGCTGCGCATAAACATGTGCCATTAATGGAAGCGAATCCTGAAGCTGCCATAAAAAACAATGTTTTAGGAACCCTGAATATGGTACAAGCCTCAGATAAGGTTGGAGTACAACGCTTTGTCATGATCTCTACGGATAAAGCAGTAAATCCGACCAATATAATGGGCGCAAGCAAACGATTATGTGAAATGGTTGTACAGAGTATGGATAAAATAAGCAAGACCGAGTTTGTTGCGGTACGCTTTGGTAATGTTCTAGGAAGTAATGGAAGTGTGGTACCAATTTTTAAGCAACAAGTGAATGAAGGTGGACCGGTGACCGTGACCCATAAAGAGATTACACGATATTTCATGACCATACCGGAGGCCAGTCAATTGGTTTTACAGGCTGGATCAATGGCTCATGGTGGTGAAATATTTATTCTGGATATGGGAGAACCGGTTAAGATTGTTAACCTAGCTGAAGATGTCATTCGACTATCCGGATATGAACCTTATGAAGATATACCCATCGTATTTACCGGACTTCGTCCCGGTGAGAAGCTATATGAAGAACTACTCATGGATGAAGAAGGAATAACTGAGACGCGACACGATAAGATTCATATCGGTAAGCCATTAGAGATTAATCATGAAAGTCTCGTCGCGAAAATTCGAGAATTCGAACAAAAACTTTCCGAAATGAACGATAATTCGATTAAAATAAAAATGCAGGAATTTGTACCGACATATAAAAGAGAAGATTAAAATACAAGGAGAACAAGATGGAAGAACGCACGTATGAAGATGAAATTTCATTAAGAGAGTTAATTATGGTGTTGATTAATCATTGGAAAATGATTGTCGGCATTACGGTAATCGTAACAATACTGGGAGTCATTTATGCATTTGTCATAGCAGATACTGTATATGAATCGAAAATAGAAGGAACGATTAGCGTACCAGAAGTTGTTGCGACGAAATACGGAGAATATGTTTTGCCATCTACGAATACAATGGATTATTTATCACTGATTCAATCAGAGAGAGTGTTGAGACAGTCGATTCAAGTATTAGACCTTAATGTATCAGTTGAACGTTTATCAGAGCGAATTCAGATTAATAATGAAAAAGAATCTAGCGTGTTTTCCTTTGTTGTATCTGCGGAGTCTCCTGAAAACGCGAAGGTTCTAGCTGAGACGTTAACAATGTTTTTTGTTGAAGAAGTAAACCTAGTATATAAAGAAAAGGCTGTGGACTTTTTTAACCGACAGTACTTTGTGGAGTCTCAATCTTTTGATGAAACGGAGATACGCTTGCAACGTGAATTAGAAAATACGAATGCACTAATCGAAACAGTTGAACCGACGATAACATTAAAAAAATTAGTGTTAAGTGATCCGGTATATGCAGTCGCATTAGCGGTAGAGAGAAATATGACGCTGGAAGATCTATCGGAAGAGATGATGCTAGAGGAAGTTGTTAATCCGCATTATGATGAGCTACAAGGCAAGATTATAAGTCTTCAACAGCAATTGGATGATTTGCAATTATCTAAAGAAAAAAATGATCGATACTTAGCAGAACTTGATATAGAGAAAAAAAATCTTTTAATATATCGCCGTGAATCAGATAAAACAGTAATGACTGACGGTCTACTAGAAGTAATACAGTCACGAGTGCTTGTTAATGAAAGTGCTAGCTTGCCGGAAAGTCCTATAGCACCTAAGAAAATGTTGATTTTGGCTGTTTCCTTAGTTCTTGGAGGTATGATTGGGGTGTTTGGAGCTTTTTTTAAAGCCTATTGGAATAATGAGATGTAAGGAAAGTAGGTATACATATGAATAAGAATTGGTATGCCATCTTTGTCCTTGGTGGACAAGAAGAACGTATTAAAGAGAAGCTTCGGCTTCTCTTTTCTGATAACTATGAGTCGTGTTCGTTTTACGTGCCCAAGCGTTGCTTACGTGAGCGACGACGAGGTGAGTGGAAAGAAGTGAAGCGACTGCTACTTCCAGGATATATCCTTATGTGCGGTCAATTAACCCCTGAAGGTGTCTCTGAGATTATTAACGTTGAGGGTGTTGTCAAGATATTATCCGATGAAGGGCATCAGCCAATACCTATACCTGAAGGAGAGTTGCATTTAATTCGTACGCTTCTAGGAGACGCAGAAGAAGTCGGTTTTTCAACACTATTGAAGCATGGTGAACAGATTCAAGTAGTTGAAGGCCCCCTACTTGGTCTGGAAGGTAAGATTATTAATATAAATGCTCGAAAAGGTCGAGCAAAAGTGCGTATGTGTATTTTTGGTGACGAACGGGAGATTGAACTAGGGATTCAATTGATCAAGCCCATGGATGGATAAGTTTTTAATATAAAACTACTTGACAAACATAATTCAAAGGCGTAGTATAGATTTTGTGTTCATTTTGCGAACGGTTATAAGGAGAGTACTATGAGTAAAAAGAAGTCGCTCTATACAGATCATGAATATATAATTATGCAAGAGATTGCAGATAATGAAAATGTGACACAACGGGAGTTATCAAAGCATTTAGGGGTATCTCTCGGAACGATTAACGTCTTGATGAATAAGATGGTTCGAGAAGGAGTGATTAAGATGACACAAGTTTCTCAAAAACAAGTTTTATATATGTTGACGCCGATGGGGATGATGGCAAAGGCTAAGAAAACAGTCAGTTATCTCAAGGCACATTATAAGGCGATTGATTCCTCAAAACAAACCCTGAAAAAATTATTGAATAAACTCAATGGAAAATACAAGAAAATCTATATCTTCATCGAGGATCAAGATATTCGCGAAGTTATTGACATAGTCATACATGAAATAAATCGTACAAATATCTTGATAGAATGTGAATTTATTGATAATATAGACAAGATGGACTGGGGAGCGCATCAAGAATCAATTCTCGTCTATCTTGAACCCGAAGATACTGACAATTCAATTACACTACCAAAGAATATGACGCAACTTAATTTACTTGAATATTTATAAGTTATTTCTATAAGTATCTTACATTGATATATTGGTGTTTCGGCCCATTATAGCAGGTAAGAGATCATAGCACGTTATAGGTAGCAGTGAAAACTGTGAAAGGGCGAAGCTATGTTTTGAAGTGTAATAATCATGTATTATTAGGCGGTATACAATTTTATTATAAAGTGCTTTATTCTTATTGATTTAAAGGTTGGCAGGAGTAGCGTTTTATAAGGGTGAAAACAATGAATAAAAAATCTGGTGGCTTTACTTTAATAGAATTGGTTGTTGTGATTGCAATACTTGGAATTGTTGCTACAGTAACTGTTCCAAGAATAATTGGATTTACGAGCATGGCAAAGGAAAGTGTTTGTGTTGCTAATAGAAAAACATTAGAAAGAATGTACTCTGTTTTTCTGGTTGAGAAGGATATTGATCATGTGGATAGTATATTTAATCAATTTATTATAGATGATTTTGATGAGGTATGTCCAGCTGGTGGAATAATCCGATATGAAGATGGAGAAGTAAAGTGTAGTGTGCATGAAGATGAAGACCCACCTGAAGAAGAAGCCCCTGGGGAGGAAGTTCCTTGGCTTGAAATCAATATCTTGTATCAATAAACCTAAGACATACAATATGCTGCATATATTTATCCTTTCAGCATAATTATATTCGACGTGAGTATGGTGAAAGGATAAACAACTATCTAAGTCACTGATTGCAACACATACAGAGTTTATCAAAATGATAGGAATATTACAGAATGATTACATGGGTAATCATTCAATCAAAAGCGTATTTTATGCAAGATGTAGTACATAGATTAGATGTAGATACAAGATATAGATTTACACATAAATTAGGAAATTAGAGGTGCTGAGAAGAGCACCTAAATATACATAACCGAAGCAGGGGGAAATATCATGGTTTACTTAAAGATTAAAAGATTAATAGATATCATACTTTCGGGTTTAGGACTAATCATTTTAGCTCCTGTTTTTTTATTACTTATAATTGCAATCAAAGTTGACTCAAAAGGTCCAGTGCTTTTCAAACAGAAAAGAGTCGGGATTCATAAGAGTCATTTTCATATATTGAAGTTTAGGACGATGAGGATTGATACTCCATCAGATATGCCTACTCATTTATTAGAGAATCCAGATCAGTGGATCACAAAGGTTGGTAAGTTTTTAAGAAAGACAAGCTTAGATGAGCTACCTCAAATCATCAATATCTTTAAAGGTGAAATGAGTATCATTGGACCTCGTCCAGCTCTTTGGAATCAGTATGATTTGATTGAAGAAAGAGATAAGTACGGTGCTAATGATGTGCCAGTAGGTTTGACTGGATGGGCGCAGATTAATGGTAGAGATGAGCTTGAGATTGATGTGAAAGCAAGGCTTGATGGAGAGTACGCTGAGAAGATTGGTTTCTTGATGGATGTCAGATGCTTCTTTGGGACGATTTTTAGTGTTCTTAGGAGTGATGGTGTTGTTGAAGGTGGGACTGGAACGAAAAAAACTGATAAAGAATCAGTGAAACAATAGGGACTAGGTGAGGTGCTTTGAATGGACAATAAGTTAATACTTTTTATGAATACAATAAAGTATCTCAAACCTTCTCAAGGCTTATATAGAGTGAGAAATAGAGTAAAAAGAGAACTTTATAAACGTAAGATATTAAGAATCAACACACTAAGCGAAATCAAAGTAACAGAGAAAGTGAATTTTTTAATCCCAAGTTTGGATTTTGATAGTAAGTATTTAAGTAGATTTGATTTAGACGGAATCTTGGATAATGAATTTGACTTTATAAATATCAAACACAAAGTTTCATTAGACACTGCATGGAATGACAAGGAACTTCAACATCTTTGGAGATATAATCTGCATTATTTCGAGTACTTGTACAAACTAGGAATTCAATATTTCAATGACGGTAATAAATCTAAGTATTATGAAAAATACAAAGAGCTAATAGTTAATTGGATTGTCAATAATCCATGTCCTCATGGAGATGGTTGGCATCCATATACGATTTCACTAAGAATCACCAACTGGATTTCAACATATGGAATCTTTATAGAAGAAATAAATAATGACAGTAGTTTTAAAAACCAGATAATTGAATCTCTTTATACTCAATATAGTTATTTGCAAAAGAATCTTGAGAAAGATGTTTTAGGGAATCATTATTTTGAAAATATTAAAGCACTAATAATAGGAAGTACTTTTTTTGGAGAAGAACAAGTCAAGTATAAATTTATTAAAGAGCTACTCAAACAACTAGAAGAACAGATATTAGAAGATGGAATGCATTTTGAATTAAGTCCTATGTACCATAAAATCATTCTAGAAGATTTGATTAAGATAACTATGTGTTTAAAGAATGAAGCTGTATATGCAAAATTAAGAGAATACATTAATAAAATGATAGATGTGATGTATAGTTTTGAAGAGGGATTCGGCAAAACACCTGCATTCAATGATAGTACAGACGGGATTAGCAAAACTTATGATTGCTTACTAGAAACTTGCAAAAAAGAATTTGACCTAACCCCTAAGTTTATAGATTCATTTAATGCTAGTGGATATTACATTCTTAGAAATGCCCAATATAAATTGATATTTGATTGTGGTGAAATATGTCCGTCATACTTACCTGCTCATGGACATTGCGACGCTTTGAGTTATGAACTATCAATAGAAGGAATCCCAATCCTAGTTAATTCAGGGACCTATCAATATGAGGGTGGAGAGTGGAGAAATCATTTTAGAAAAACTAAAGCCCATAACACAGTTATGATTGGCGATAGAGAGCAGTCACAGTTTTGGGGAAGTTTTAGAGTTGCAAATAGGATTAGCGATGTAAAAAGACTTAGCTTTAATTATAGTGGATTGAGTTTTATTAGTGGAGCATATAAGACATACTTTGGAGCAAAACACACCAGGCATATTGGTGAAATAGATGAGAATGTCGTATTGGTACTTGATAAAGTAGAAGCAAAAGCTAGTGAAGAAGTGAAGAGTTATGTTCACCTAAATCCTGATACAAAAGTATCTCTCAGTGAAACTGTAAGAATTAAGAACGATAGTATAAACATAAATATCATCCCTATCTCTTCTAAAGATGTATCTATATCAAAGAGTTGGTATTCTAGTGCTTTTAATTTGAAAGAAGAAAATGAGCATATTGTTTTCACTAAAAGTGACGAATTGGATTTTTTTGGATATTTAATTTGTCTTAAGGATATTAAGTGTAATGTAAAAATATCTAATGATGTACTTACGGTTAAGACAGATAAAGAATTTATTATAAATTTAAAAAAGTTGGGAGAAAAAATATGAAAATAGTAGTTATATGTCATTATTTCCCTCCAGAAATAGGTGCACCATCTGCTCGATTATATGAGATGTCAAAACGGTGGGTAGAACTAGGTAATGAAGTTCACGTTGTTACATGCTTTCCTAATCATCCGACTGGGATTATTCCTGATGAATATAAAGGTGTGAAATATAAGTTAGAAAATATGCATGGAATTCATGTGCATAGAAACTATGTATATGCTACTCCAAATAAAGGGTTTATTAAAAAAACATTGGGTCATATTTCGTTTATGTTTTCATCTGTGTTTTATTCTATGAAGAAGATTGATAAACCAGATGTAATTATAACAAGCTCGCCAACCTTCTTCTCTATTTTTTCAGGATATTGGTACAGTTTGAGAAAGAAAGCAGATTTTGTCCTTGAAATTAGAGATTTATGGCCCGCAGCAATGATAGAGTTGGGTGTCATGAAAGAAGGTTTCGTAACGAAAGTACTTGAGAAGATGGAATTATTCTTTTATAGAAAAAGCAAGAAATTGATTATGGTTACACAATCTTTTAAAGAAAATGTGATTAACCGTGGTATTAGTGGAGACAAAGTACATGTCATTACAAATGGTGTTAATCAAGCTCTTTTCTATCCAAAAGAAAAGAGCCAAGAGTTAATAAAAGAATATAATCTTCGAGATAAGTTTGTGATTTCTTATGTAGGAGCACATGGTATATCTCAAAACCTAAGCACAGTGCTGGAAGTTGCAAAGAAACTTAGAACATATAAAAACATTGAATTTGTGTTTGTTGGTGAGGGAGCTGAAAAGGATAAACTTAAAGAAATTGTGAGGGAAGAGGAACTGACCAACGTACAGTTTATTGACGCACAACCGAAAGAAGCTATTCCTGAATTTTACAATTTGTCAGATTTGTGCCTTATACCATTAAAGAATATTGAATTATTCAAGACATTTATTCCTTCAAAAATGTTTGAAATTATGGCTTGCGGAGTACCTATCATAGCTAGCTTAGAAGGTGAAGCGGCACAAATACTTGAGGATTCAAAAGCAGCACTAGTTGTACAACCAGATAATCCAGATGAAATTGCTGCAGCAATTGAAGAGCTCATAAATGATAAAGAAAAATATAACCAAATGAAAGCTAAAGGACCTGAATTTGTTGAGAAAAACTATTCAAGGAATAAGCTTGCTGAAAGGTACTTAGAACTTATAAATAATGAATAGAGGGTGGGAAGATGATCTTACTAACTGGAGCCACAGGCTTTCTTGGTGAATATGTACTAGAAGAATTAGTGAAGCGAGGACATGAAGTTACGTGTTTCGTTAGAGAAACTAGTAATCTAGAGAAGATAAAACAACTTAATGTTCCTTACAAGTTTGGTGAATTAGATGATTTTGAATCAATTTGTAAAGCATTAAAAGATAAAGAGGCTTTAATAAATATTGCGTCTCTTGGATTTGGACATGCTCCCAATATCGTTAATGCATGTAAAGAAATGAATATCAAAAGAGCTATCTTTATTAGCACCACAGGGATTTTTACTAAATTGAATCCAGATAGCAAGGGCATACGTCTTGAAGCCGAACGTTTAATAAAAGAAAGCAATCTTGATTACACAATAATTAGGCCTACTATGATTTATGGAACTCCGAAAGATAGAAATATGTGGAGACTAGTTAAATATCTTAGAAAGGTTCCTGTATTACCAATACTAGGGAATGGAACATACTTGCAACAACCTGTTTATGTTAAAGACCTTGCTTGGGCTATAGTGAGTGCGTATGAAACTAAAAAGAGTATAAAGAAGGCTTATAATATTTCAGGATTAAAACCACTTACTTATAACGATGTAGTAGATGTTACAGGGAAAGTACTTGGCAAGAAAGTTCTTAAAATCCATGTACCAATGAAGCTAAGTTATAGTCTGCTAAAGATATATGAAAATATATCGAGTAAGCCTAAGCTTAAAGCTGAGCAAGTACTAAGATTGAATGAAAATAAAGATTTTTCACATGACGAAGCAACTAAGGACTTTGGATATAAGCCTATCAGTTTTGAAAAAGGTATTGAGTTACAGGTAAAAGAAGTAAATTGAATTAAGAAAGCTAGTATAGCAAGATCAAAAAATACAAGTATAATAGCTAAATTGGATGTGAGTATATGAATAATATTAAAAAAAAATTTTTAGTTGTTTTTCCCCATACACCTAATCCTAGGATGATTAAAAGAGTAAAGGCTTTACTTATAAATTATGATGTTCATGTAATTTATTGGGATAGAAATTTAGGAAATAAAAAAATAAATGAGTTGCCTAAGGAATCTAAAGTTACTGTCATTAACAGAAAGGCAAACGAAGGAAGTCCCATAAAAAGATTAGGAGCAACTATAAGTGTAATAAGAGAAATTATTGCAATTGCAAAAAAGGTAGAACCAGATGTTCTCTATTTATCTAAAACAGATATTCTTTTTGCGGCTGTATTATATAAAAAGATTACAAAAAAAAATGTAAAATTAGTTTATGAAGTTAGTGATTTACATACATTAATGGTTGATCAGCACAGGAAAACTTATAAGATATTGATGTCCAAGCTTATTAAAAAAACTGAAAAATCATTATGTAAATCAATAGAATTGCTAATAGTAACTTCAGAATTTTTCTACAATCAATTTTATCAAAGTTTTATTTCTAAAGATAAAGTTGTTTTTATGCCTAATACGCCTGATCCACTTGTGTTTGATGGTTTTCACAGGAAAACAAATAAAAAATTAACTGTTGGATTTATAGGAGCCATTCGATATCCTGAACAATTGGAAATGCTAATTGATGCATCTATTGAAGCAAATATTAATGTCCTTATTGCTGGTGCAGGAAAAGACTATCTAAGAATCAAAGAATACGCTAAAAATTATGAGAATGTCGAGGTTTATGGCGAGTATAAATATAACGAAGAAATAAAAAAATTATATGAGCGCGTTGATTGTATTTACTCTGTTTATGATGCAGAATTAAAAAATGTTCAGATAGCTCTACCGAATAGGTTGTATGAGGCTGCATTTACTTCTACACCCATTATCGCATCAAAAAATACTTATTTAGGGGATATAGTAGAAAAATATGATATAGGAAAAACGATACTTTTTGATTCTAAAACAGAATTAATAAAAGTTTTATCATTTCTCAAAGAAGATGCTAATTATTTAAAAAGCATAGAAGAAAAATCACAATTATTTAGGAATGATTGGGACTTGAATAAGTATAACAAAAATTTAATAAAAGCTATCGAAAAAATTATTTAGGAGGATTATAGATGACATCTAAAATTAATGTAATAGGGCTTGGATATATAGGTTTACCAACAGCTTTAATGTTTGCTAAGAGTGGAGTTGAAGTAGTTGGAACAGATTTAAACGAAAAATTAATATCCTCACTTACAAAAGGGAAGTTGACTTTTGAGGAAGCAGGATTAGAAGAACTTTTTAAGGATGCTATAGAAAAAGGTATTAAGTTTACGACGAAATATCAGAAAACTGATACTTATATTATTGCGGTTCCTACACCTTATATAAATTCAAGTAAGAAATTAGATCCTAAATATGTGATTTCAGCAGTTAACACAATTCTTGATGTTTGTGAAAAAGGAGCAGTTTTAATTATTGAGTCTACAATATCACCAGGATCTATAGATAAATATGTAAGACCTGAGATAGAAAGAAGAGGTTTTGAGCTGGGGAAAGATGTTCACTTAGTACATGCTCCTGAGAGGATTATACCTGGAAACATGATTTATGAGCTTGAATATAATTCTAGAACTGTTGGAGCTGATGATCCTGTTATAGGAGAGAAAGTAAAAGAATTATATTCGAGTTTTTGCAAATCTGAGATTGTAGTTACTGATATTAGATCAGCAGAAATGTCTAAAGTAGTAGAAAATACCTATAGAGATGTTAATATAGCTTTTGCTAATGAACTAGCTAAGATTTGTAGAACAGATAATATGGATGTTTATGAAATTATAAGGATTGCTAATAAGCATCCAAGAGTTAATATTCTTCAGCCAGGACCAGGGGTGGGAGGTCATTGTATTTCAGTAGACCCATGGTTTTTAGTAGGAGATTATCCTGATCTAACTAACTTGATACTTACTGCTAGAAAAATTAATGATTCTATGCCTACTCATGTATTAGGTAGAATAAGAGATATTATGAGAGAGCATAAGATAACGGATATATCGAAGATCGGTATTTATGGACTTGCATATAAGGAAAATGTTGATGATACAAGAGAAAGTCCTACATTGCAGCTTCTTGAAAGAATGGACGAGCATTTGGCTTTTGGTGTTAAAGTATATGATCCTTTCATTAAAGAGAGAATAGTTGATCATCAGTTCATGAACTTCGAAGATTTCTTAAATGAGATAGAGATTATTGTAATTATAACAGCTCATGATCATATTAAACATAATTTAAATTTAGTTAAAGATAAACTGATACTTGATACAAAAAATATCTGTGATTTTGATGGCGTTTATAAATTATAAGTTAGGATGAGTAGATATGAAAAAAGTAATGGTGGTCTTTGGCACTAGACCCGAAGCGATAAAGATGTGCCCTTTAGTAAAAGAACTAAAGACAAGAGAGAAACTTAATACGGTTGTTTGTGTGACGGGTCAACATAGGGAAATGTTAGATCAGGTTTTAAGTGCATTTGATGTAGTACCAGATTATGATCTTTCTATTATGAAGGCTAAGCAAACACTATTTGATGTTACCATAAATATCCTTGAAAAAATGAAGTCGGTTCTTGAAGAAGTTAAACCAGATGTAGTACTTGTTCATGGAGATACATCTACTACGTTTGTAACTGCGTTAGCCTGCTTCTATTTGCAGATTCCTGTAGGACACGTGGAAGCTGGACTTAGAACTTATAATATCTATTCTCCATATCCAGAAGAATTTAACAGACAAGCTGTGGGTATAGTGTCAAATTACAACTTTGCGCCAACAGAAATGTCCAAAGAGAATCTTCTAAAAGAAGGTAAGAATCCAGAATCAATTTATGTAACTGGAAATACAGCGATTGATGCTCTTAAGACAACAGTTCGTGATGATTACAGTCATGAATATTTAGAATGGGCATCAGATAGTAGATTAATTATGATTACCGCGCATAGAAGAGAGAACTTAGGCGAACCTATGAGGAATATGTTTAAAGCAATTAAAAGAATTATTGATGAGAATCAAGACATAAAAGCAATATATCCAATTCACATGAATCCTGTTGTTAGAGAGGCTGCTAAGGAGATTCTTGGTGACACAGATAGGATTAGAATTATTGAGCCGCTTGAGGTTTTAGATTTCCACAACTTCTTATCTAGATCTCACTTAATATTAACAGACAGTGGTGGAATCCAAGAAGAGGCTCCGAGTTTAGGAAAGCCTGTTCTTGTTATGCGTGATACAACAGAAAGGCCAGAAGGAATAGCTGCAGGAACTCTTAAACTAGTAGGTACTGATGAAGAGATTATTTATAAAACATTTAAGCAGTTATTAGAAGATCAAAATGAGTATGAAAAAATGAGTAAAGCAAGTAATCCATATGGAGATGGATTTGCTAGTAAAAGGATAGCTGATATTATTAGTGAATAGAGAAAGTAGGAAGATATGTTATGTATGTTTTAATAGTTTCTAGAGGTTATCCTAGTCATACTTATAAAAGGAATGGAATATTTGAATTTGACCAAGCTAAGGCTTTAACTAAATTAGGTCACAAAGTAGTATATGCTGCTATAGATATGAGATCTGTAAGAAGGAAAAGAAAATGGTGGTTTGAAAGCTTAGAAAAAGAGGGCGTAATAATAGAAGCTATTAACGTACCTATTGGAGCATTATCCAAAAGACTATTAAGAATTGGGCGTACCATTGCACTAAAAAAACTATACAAGAAAGTATTACGGATACATGGAAAACCAGATATTATTCATGCACATTTTATTGACTTAGGGTATTCAACTGTAAAAGCACTTAATGGTTGTAATGTACCTATAGTATTAACTGAGCACTTTTCAGAAATGAACCAGAAAAATATTAGTGCAGATATGAAAAAAATAGGAAATTACACATATCCTAGAGTAGATAAATTAATAACTGTTAGCGGTCACCTTTCAAAGAATATAGAATATCATTTTGGGATGCAATCAAAAGTCATACCTAATATAGTAGATATAGAAAAGTTTAGTTATAAACGAAAAAGTAACAGAATGAGTAAATCAGCCTTTAGTTTTATATCCGTAGGGAATCTTACTAGCAACAAAAGAATGGATCATCTAATAGATGCTTTCTATAAAGCATTTGGTGATAATAAGTCAATAAAATTATATATTTTTGGTGAGGGACCAGAAAAAGCAAAATTAATTGAGTTAATTAGAAAATATAAATGCGAGGATAGAATTTTTTTAAAGGGACAAGTCGATAGAAGCTGTATTGCAAAACAAATGGAAGAAAGCGATTGTTTTGTATTAGCATCTCAGACGGAAACGTTTGGAGTTGCATATATAGAGGCCATGGCTATGGGGTTGCCAGTTATTTCTACAAAATGTGGCGGTCCAGAAAGTTTTATAAACGATAAAAATGGTGTTTTAGTTTCTGTAGATGATTTAAATGATTTGGTAAATACTATGATATTTATGTATAAAAATATTGAGTATTATGATAGAGAATTAATTGCTTCAAGAGCTAAGCAACAGTATTCCTCTGATGCAATTGCTAAAGAATTAGTAGCGATGTATTCAAATTTTTTATGAAATGGAGTAATTAGTTAATATGATTAGAAAACTTATTTATTTAGCCATAATCGCATCTTTTATTGGAACCGAAGTAATAGCTATAGATTTAGGAATTTTTCAATTATCACTTTTTAGAGGACTAATGATAGGTATTTCGATTATATTGATAATTAATTTTTTGATTAAAAATAAAGGAGTTATAATATTCAAAAAAAGAGCTAACTCCTATTCTATAAAATTCATGCTTTTTTGGTTTTCTTATTCAATATTTAGTCTTGCGTGGGTCGCTGATTATGTGGGTTGGTTAAAAAGTGTTTATTTTATTAGTTTAGGCTTACTTTCGATATTAATTATAAGTAAGTATTTTAATAAAACAACCGATATATTGAAGGCTTTTCAAATGATATCTATTGTTATTTTGCTCCATAATATAATTGGTTGGTATGAGATTTTAAGTAAGAATTATATTTTTCTCAATGTTGAAAGAGCCTCTTACTTTGCAAGATTTGGATTGCCAGTATCTAGCTTTAATAATCCTAATGATTTTGCAATGTTTTTACTATTCTCTATAGGCATTATATACGTTTGTATGAATAATTGCAAAAGCAAAATATTTAGTTTCTTTTATGGAGCATTGATTGCATCTTCTTTGAGTTTAATAATTTTAACAACCTCTCGAGCAAATATTGTAGGGCTATTATTAGGTACTATGTTTTACATTGCGTTATCGTTTAAAAAGAAAAAAACTAGAAACAGCTTAATCACACTATTAATCTTTTCGATAATGTTAATTCTAGTTTTCCCAAATTATTTATCGTATTTAGTTTCTGTAATTAGTAATAATCTTCATTTTAATTTTTCAAATGGAGTAGGTTCAGACAATATAAGGGTTAACTTGATTAAAAATGGTATTTTCTTTTTAGTTAGCACCTTAGGGTTTGGAACTGGTGCAGGCAAT
>CAZLXW010000070.1:0-19566 GCA_964563505.1 uncultured Eubacteriales bacterium | reverse complement strand
TAGGGGCATAGCCCCTTTTTTTATTGCCCGGGTTTAATTTTTATCACTTCTGTATTTTCAATGGCTTTTTTAACCATTTCATCTAAATTCTCAAGATGCTTTTCTGATTTTTCTATTACCTCTAATTTAGGTTTTGTCACCGGATGTTTTGCTACAAATACAGTACAACAATCTTCATAGGGTAAAATTGATGTTTCATAAGCATCTATTTTTTCGCTGATATCGATAATTTCTTGTTTATCAAAACCAATTAAAGGTCTAAATACCGGCATGGTACAAATAGCATTAGTAGCAACCAAGCTGTGTATTGTCTGAGACGCAACTTGTCCAATGCTTTCTCCTGTAACAAGGGCTAAGGCTTTTAAATGCTTTGCATGTGCTTCTGCAATGGTCATCATAACACGTCGCATAATAATCGTTAACTGTTCATGAGGACATTGCTCATAGATGGCCAGCTGTATTTCTGTAAAGGGAACAATATGTAAACGAATAGGACCTGTTTTACGTGAAATAATCCGTGCCAAATCAATAACTTTTTCTTTTGCGCGCTCACTAGTATAAGGATGTGAATGAAAATAAACCGCATCGATGGCCACACCACGTTTTGCAATCATGTATCCGGCTACCGGGCTATCAATTCCCCCTGATAATAAGAGCATAGCCCGGCCATTAGATCCCACAGGCATACCGCCTAAACCTTTGATTGCTTTCGAATAAATATAGGTCCGGTCACGAACTTCAATCCATATACGTACTTGCGGATGATGTACATCGACTTTCAGGTCCGGATAGGTATCTAAAAGGTGTGATCCTATATCTCGACAAATTTCCATAGATGTTACCGGGTAGGATTTAACCGCTCGTCTTGCTTCAACTTTAAATGTAAAGTTTTTTTCAGCATATTGTTCTTGTACAAAATCAACCACGCTTTTTTTGATTTCATCAAATTCACCTCGAGGGATAACAACAACCGGGCAGATATAGGCAATCCCAAACACTTCTTGTATCGCTGCTAATACTTCATCCTCATCGTAATCTGAATGAGGTTCAACAAAAAACCGACCTTGTTCTTTTTGTACCTTAAACTCACCTAGTCCTTCGATTCGATGGCGTATTTGGTCCATGAGAATATTCTCAAACATAAATCGATTTTTACCTTTTAATGCAATTTCTCCATACTTAATTAAAAATGCTTTTTTCATGATTTCCTCCATCATTTTTTCACAAAGCGACCGAACAGTTTATCATTCTTCTTCAGCGCTGCTATTAAACAATCAATATCTTCTTTGGTCTGTCTGTTCGAGAAACTAATGCGAATGGATTTATCACTTTCTTCGTCGGATAATCCAATCGCCTTTAATACATGGGAAACGTTGAGTTTTTTGGAGCTACATGCCGAACCTGTACTGATTGCGATTCCTTCGTCTTCTAAACTATGTAATAGGACTTCACCTTTTATACTTTTAGACCGAATATTTACGATATATGGGCTTACGATTTCTTCTTTAAATATTCCGTTCGAATAACGGGAGTTAACATACCAATCCGGTAATTCTTCAATAAATGTTTTTACAAAATATGCCTTTAAATCCAATACATGTTCATACTGTTCTTCATTGGCTAATACCATTTGCTTTGCTGCCTCATACATGCCAATAATTCCTGCAACATTTTCGGTTCCGGGACGAATTCCCTTTTGTTGACTTCCACCGTATTGGAGGGGTATTATTTTCACTGAATCTTTGATATAGGCCAATCCGACACCTTTAGGTCCATGAATTTTGTGTGCACTTGCGGAGTATAAGTCAACCAAACAGTCTTCCAAGTGAATATTAAATTTAGCAAAACCTTGAACACCATCTACGTGAAGCAATGTATTGGGGTTTGCCTCCTTAATGACTTTACCAATAGATTTAATATCTTGAATGGTTCCGATTTCATTATTCACATGCATAATTGAGACCAATGTTGTATCCGGTCGTATCGCACGGCGAAGACCATCAAGAGAAATATGTCCATTATGATCGACAGGTAATCGTGTTACCTCAAATCCTTCGTTTTCAAGAAAAGAAAAGGTTGTTCCCACTGAAGCATGTTCAATCTTTGTTGTGATGATATGCTTTCCGGTACGGTGATAGGCTCTTGCTACACCTTGTATACAGAGATTGTTACTTTCTGTTCCACCGGATGTAAAAACTAATGATTTTTCTTTTATTCCAAGAAACTTTGCTAAGTATGCTCTTGCTTTACTCACTTCTTTTTCTGCATCCAACCCTTTTCCATGAAGACTTGAAGGATTTCCATAATCGGTAAGTAACATGCGTTTCATTGCATCGAGTGCTTCATCACAAATCTGTGTTGTTGCCGCATGGTCAAAATATAGGTTCATCATATTCTTCCTTCCATAAAAAAAGTAGGCAGTCACCCACCTACATCCCTATGATACGTTTTATTTATCTAAAACATTTTCAATCGCTTGTAAAACTCGGGCTTTCTGAAATGGTTTTACAATAAAATCTTTCGCGCCTTTTTTGATTGCATCCACAACCATAGGTTGTTGTCCCATAGCTGAACACATAATAATCTTACTATCAGGGCTTGATTCAACGATTCCGGGAATTGCTGTAACACCGTCCATTTCAGGCATTGTAATATCTAAAGTAATGATATCTGGTTTGAATTCTTTTGCTTTTGTTATTGCTTCCTTGCCATTACTTGCTTCAGCTATAACTTCATATCCTTCTTCTGTCAGCATTTTCTTTAGTACCGTTCGCATAAAAACCGCATCATCGACGATCATAACATTTACTGCCATAACTAGGCCTCCTCTATTTCATACATCAGCATTGCCATAAAAACCATGCCGGCTGTTTCCGTTCTTAGTATTCGATTTCCCAAACTAATCAGTTCTCCATCATAAGATAACAATTGCTCGATTTCTTCAGGATCAAAACCTCCTTCAGGTCCGATAATAACTGCAATCTTTTTTACATGATGTAATTGTTGAAAGACATCTTTTGTTCCCATCATACCTCGTGTATTTTCATAAGGAATAATGACCTTATCATAGTCTTTTAACTCTGTCAATAGCTCACGCCATTTAAGCACACCTCTAACCTTGGGTATTATTCCCCGCTTACTTTGTTTGGCTGCCGATTCTGCAATGCCATTCCAACGTTGAACTTTTTTAAGGGCTTTTGAGGGTTCATATTTCACAATAGAACGTCGCATTTGAACAGATACAATTTCATGAACACCGAGTTCAATACATTTTTGAGTAACTTGTTCCATTTTATCTTGTTTAGGTGCGCCTTGATAAAGAGTTACTTGAATCGGTAACTCACTGATTGATTCATCTACTGATTGTATTTTACACTGAATTACCTCGTTCGTCAATGCTTGGATTACACACCGGTACTCTAGACCTTTACCATCACTGATTATTAATGGCTCTCCGGCCTTTAATCTAAGCACATTCATAATATGATTTACATCTTGACCGGTTATTTCTATGTTCTCTTTGGTTATCGCCGACGGATCAACAAAAAAATGATACATTTTACACCTCTTCTCCTGAATCGTCACGTGATCTTGAAGCGATTGCAATCCAACCACCATCGCGTGTGATGTCAAGAATATCAAATCCATGTTTTGTTAAATAAGATACGACAAGGTCTTCTTTTTCTTTAATAATCCCTGAAGCAATAAAAATTCCTTGATTTTTGAGTATTTTATGGACGTCATTCGTGACCAAAATAATAATCTCAGCAAAAATATTAGCAACGGCAAAGTCAACTTTGTCAGAAATGTGTTCTAACAAGTCGCCTTGAATCACCTCTAATTGATCCTCAACGCGATTTGACAGAACATTTTCTCTTGCAATTTTACATGCACTGGCATCAATATCAATTAATATCCCTTTACCTGCACCCAGTTTTGCCGCAACAATTCCTAGTATACCGCTACCGCATCCAATGTCAACAAAACTATCCTCTTGTTTTGTGTATTTTTCAATGGCTTTCATGCACAAGGAGGTTGTCTCATGGGTTCCTGAACCAAATGCCATACCCGGGTCAATATCAATAATAATTTCGGTATTTCGGTAGTCCGGCCAATCATTAATATCTTCCCATATAGGCTTTACAACCATTCGCTTACTGATTTCAAAGGGCTTATAATACTGTTTCCAATTGTGGGCCCAATCTTCGTCATTAGATATTTTTTGCATAAAAACATATCCGGGAAAAAGATTTTGTATCGTACCCATGATTTTTTTTATATCATCTTCTTCCGATAAGTAAAATCGAACACCCACTTGTGCTTCCATTATATTATCAAATTCTAAGGCATCCACATACATTTGTTTTTGTTCGTTTTCAGATATATATTTGTCAATAATCTCTACACCCTGAATAGGAAAATCATATAATTGGGCACAAAAAATATCCACATCATCACGAGAAACACTCGTTTCTATTTCTATATATTTCATAATAGCCCTTTCGTCTAAGGCAAAGACGCATTTTACTCAAATGCGTCTTTCATTTTGTCAAAAATCCCTTTTTTTTTCTTGTTTGATGTTGTTTCTTCGCCAAAAGCTTCTGCTAATTCTTCAAAGGCTTCTCTTTGACGTTGGTTAAGTTTTGTCGGTGTTTCGACAATAACATCCACGTATTGATCCCCACGTGTTTTGCTGTGATTGAGGTATGGAACACCTTTTCCACGAAGTCTAAATCGTGTACCCGTCTGGGTTCCCGGATCAATATTGTATTTCACCTTATTATCTAATGTCGGCACTTCAATCTCAGCACCTAAAGCTGCTTGTGAAAATGAGATTTTCATTTTATAGTAAATATCGGTTCCATGACGTTCAAACATTGCATGTGGACGTATATAAATCGTAAGCAAAATATCGCCTCGTGGTCCGCCATTTTCACCGGGTTCACCTTTACCCTTAAGGCGAATAGTTTGTCCGTTATCTATACCTGCCGGTATACTTACAGATATTTTTTTGCGTTTTTTCACATATCCTGCACCTGCACAGGCTTCACATTTTTCTTTGATAATCTTTCCTGTTCCTTGACATGTCGGACATGTTCGTACACTCGAGACTGTACCTAAAATCGTTTGCTGATTATAGCGTACTTGTCCTGCGCCACCACACTGGGAACATGTCTCTGCATGTGTACCTTCTTTGGCCCCACTACCATGACACACTTCACACTCATCGGAAACCGTAATATTCAATTCTTTCTCGGATCCAAATACCGCTTCTTCAAAATCCAATTCTATAGAAGCACGTAAGGATGCACCTTTTCTCGGGCCGTTACTTGACGAACGGCGTCCGCCACCGCCACCAAAAAAGTCACCGAAAATATCACCAAACATATCACCCATGTCACCAAAATCAAACCCACCGGAAAATCCACCATGTCCCGGACCACCTTGACTAAATGCCGCATGTCCAAACTGGTCATATTGTTGACGTTTACCGGCGTCACTAAGAACTTCATATGCTTCGGTTGCTTCTCTAAATTTATGCGCTGCAGACTCATCCTCCGGATTAATGTCTGGATGGTATTTCTTTGCTACTTTTCGATATGCCTTTTTTATATCTGAATCTGTTGCATCTTTTGATACACCAAGGACTTCATAATAATCACGTTGTTCAGCCATAATTCACCGCCTATTTCTTTTATTGCGAAGACCTATTCATGGTACAAGGAAAGGAGTCCAATCGGCCCCTTTCCTCAATATGTTATGTCTTCTTATTCATAGATTACGTCTTATATATTACTCTTCTGTGAAGTCAACGTCAACTACATCATCATCTTCGTCACTTGTTGCACCTGCTTGGCCACCTGCCGCTTGATTAGGGTCAACACCTTCTGGTCCTGCTTGTGCGCCACTTGCTGCATATATTTTTTGTGAAACTTCGTTTAATACATGTGTTAAACTTTCTTTTGCTGCATTCAGTTTTTCAACATCTGCTTCTTCTAATGTTTTTTCTTCTGTTTCTTTTAGAAGATCTTTCATTTTACTTACTTCACTTTGAAGACGTTCTTTGTCTGCATCTTCTAATTTATCGCCAAGCTCTTCAATTGTTTTTTCCGTTTGGAAAACAAGTGAATCCGCTTCATTACGGGCATCGATACCTTCTTTTCGCTTCTTATCTTCAGCTTCGAATGCTTTTGCTTCTTCAACTGCACGGTCAATCTCATCATCCGACAAGTTTGTACTTGCAGTAATTGTGATGTGTTGTTCTTTTCCGGTTCCGAGGTCTTTCGCACGAACCGTTACAATACCATTGGCATCAATGTCAAAGGTTACTTCGATTTGAGGCACACCACGACGTGCTGCCGGAATTCCATCTAAACGGAAACGTCCGAGGGTCTTATTGTCTCGTGCAAACTCACGCTCACCTTGAACAACATGAATGTCAACCGCAGATTGATTGTCTTCTGCTGTTGAGAAGATTTGGCTCTTCTTTGTTGGAATCGTTGTATTTCTTTCGATTAATTTTGTTGCGACACCACCAAGTGTTTCAAGTCCAAGAGATAACGGTGTTACGTCGAGTAATAAGATATCACCTGCACCTGCATCACCAGCCAACTTACCACCTTGAATTGCAGCACCGACAGCAACACATTCATCTGGATTGATTCCTTTAAACGGATCTTTTCCAGTTATTTTATTAACTGCTGTCTGAACAGCTGGGATACGTGTTGATCCACCGACTAATAATATTTTATCAAGTTCAGTTGCTTCTAAATCTGCATCTTTTAATGCTTGATTAACCGGTCCCATTGTTGATTGAACTAAATCATGTGTTAATTCATCAAATTTAGCACGTGTAAGCGTTACATCCAAGTGCTTTGGTCCATCTTGTGTTGCTGTAATAAATGGTAAGTTAATATTTGATGTTGTTGAGCTTGATAATTCTTTTTTCGCTTTTTCTGCAGCTTCTTTTAACCGTTGCATTGCCATTTTATCAGCGGATAAGTCAACACCTTCCGCATTTTTGAATTCTTTAACCAAGAAATCAATCACACGTTGGTCGAAGTCATCTCCACCTAAGTGGTTATTACCATTGGTTGCTAATACTTCAAGGACACCATCACCGATTTCAATAATTGAAACGTCAAACGTACCACCACCAAGGTCGAATACCATAATTTTTTGTTCATGTTCATTATCTAATCCATATGCTAATGCGGCTGCTGTTGGCTCATTAATGATACGTTTAACTTCTAATCCTGCAATCTTACCGGCGTCTTTAGTTGCTTGACGTTGTGAGTCTGTGAAGTAAGCCGGTACTGTAATTACTGCAGCATCAACAGTTTCACCAAGATAGCTTTCTGCATCTGCTTTTAATTTTTGTAAGACCATAGCAGAGATTTCTTGGGGAGAGTAATTTTTATCCTCAATCGTTATTTTATGATCTGTACCCATGTGACGTTTGATTGAAGCAATCGTTTTGTCCGGATTTGTAATCGCTTGACGCTTTGCCGGTTCTCCGACTAAACGCTCACCACTTTTTGTAAATGCTACTACGGATGGTGTTGTTCTTGCACCTTCTGAGTTTTCTATAACGATGGGTTTTCCACCTTCCATTACAGATACACATGAGTTGGTTGTTCCTAAGTCAATTCCTATAATTTTAGCCATGTTTATTTCCTCCTATACGTTTTTATTAATTTACGACTTTTACCATACTATATCTTAAAACAGTATCTTTATACATATACCCTTTTTGGAAAACTTCAGCAACCAAATTATCATCATATGCATCATTTTCTTCATGAGTGACTGCATGATGTAAATTCGGATCAAATTCTTCATGTAATGCATCGATTTCTTTCACACCGAGTTCCGTCATTGTATCCGTCAACTGTTTATAAATCATTTCAACACCTTTTGTTATACTAAGGTCTTTTTCAGCTTCTGTTATATGCTCTAGGGCTCTTTCAAAATTATCAATCGCCGGCAGCAATTTTTCTAAAACTTCTTTTACACCATTATCATACATGGTTGCTTTTTCTTTGATTGTGCGTTTTCTAAAATTATCAAACTCTGCCATTGCACGCTGATACTTATCCGCATTTTCCTTCATTTGTTTTTCAGCTTCAATAAAGGCACGCTTTACAAGTTCATTTTCATCAACACTTTCCGCTTCATCTTCGACGAGTTCAACGTCGTCAACTTCTTCGATTTCAATGTCGTCATTATTCAGTTGTGTTTCGTCCTTGTTGAATTCTTCGTTCACTTCTTCTTTTTTTTTCATAAGGAATAATCTTCCCTTTCTATAACTTATTTAGTAAATCATCGACATTTTTAATTAAACATCTTAAATTCTGTACGGTACGGTCATAGTCCATACGTTTTGGACCGATAATTCCAATTGCTCCGACTTTTTTTCCTCCGATATGATAGGATGTCGTAATCAAACTACAATCTTTAAGTCCATCAAGTTGGTTTTCCTCGCCAATTACAATTTTTACATGTCCATCGTCGCTTTCAATGGTTGTATTAATGATATCTTTGAGAACATCTTTTGTTTCTAGTGTTTGAAGTAACATAGAGGCCTTACTAATGTCATTGAACTCCGGATATTGTAAAATATTCATGGTCCCATAGGTATTAATATCTGAATCATCCACTTCACGTATGGTTCTAAAGACAACATCAATAACTTTACTTATGACTTCTTCTCCGTTTTGAGCATGATCTTTAATCGTATGAATAATATCTAACCCGATATCTTCTAATGTTAATCCTATTAAATGTCCATTTAACCGTAGTGCTAAATGGTTTAACAGTTCTTGATTAATTTCATGTTCTAGGTGAATCATATAATCTTTAATCGCATTGCCATCCGTTACAATAACAGCTAAGATCGTATGTTTTTCCACTTCAACCAGTTGAATATTTTTGATTTTACTTTTCTTATATGAAGGGGAACTGACGATACTGGTGTAGTGGGTTTCTTTTGCTAAATATTCACCAATTGTTTTGAGCATATCTTCAATACGTGATGTACTCTTTTTCAATTCCTCTAAATATACAAGCTTTGTAAATTCAGCTTTTTGAAGTTGTAACATCATATCAACATAAAAGCGATATCCTTTGTCTGAAGGAATACGACCTGAAGATGTATGTGGCTGCATGATGAAACCAAGTTCTTCTAAATCGGACATCTCGTTACGTATTGTTGCTGGGCTGATTCCTAAGTCATAATGCCGTGATAAGGTTCTTGATCCAACCGGTTCAGCTGTCTCAAAATAATCATTAATGATTGCTTTGAGAATCTGTAACTTACGTTCGTTTAATTCCACCGTTTCACCACCTTCCATTTTGTTAGCACTCACCTATAAGGAGTGCTAACCATGTATCTATAATATTATTTTAACGTAGATTTGTCAACCCTTTTTCCGCCAAAAAATATTAAAACCTTATAAAAAAGCAGTGAAAACATAATTACTCACATCGATTCCGCGCTCTGTTAACTTAAGATAACCCTCATCAATAGTAAGCAGTCCCTCACCAATCATTTTCTCTAAAACTTCTTTCCATTGATCTTTAAATGGATAATCAAAGTTTTTATTAAATGTTTCTAAATGAATGCCTTGATCTAAGCGCAAGCCTAAAAAAATACGTTCTTCCATTCGACGTTTTTTTGAAGGTGGATCCGTAAGACATCGAATTTCGTCAATATGACTCGAACGTTCAATGTATTTTTCCATGTCACTTGTATTGCTATAACGAGTTCCGTTAATATATGATGCCGCTCCGAGTCCGATTCCAATATAATTCTTATCCGTCCAATAGGTCAAATTATGTTGACATTCAAATCCGTCTTTTGCAAAGTTTGATATTTCATAACGATGATAGCCTTTTTCTTCCATGACTTGCTTGGTCAGATGATACATGTCACGTTCGATTTCCTCTGAAGGCAGATTAAATAGCCCCTTCGCATATTGCTGATAAAAAGGGGTGTCCTCTTCAATGATTAAACTATATGCGGAAATATGTTCCGGTTCAAGTTTTCCTACATCAAACAAGGTCCTTCTCCATTCCTCAATAGTTTGATTCGATAAACCAAACATTAAATCAATGTTGATATTCTGAATGCCGGCTTTTCTTAAGCGTGCATATGTTTCAAGAAAGTCTTCATATGTATGAATACGACCTAATGCCTTTAAATGCCTGTTGTAAGTCGACTGTAAACCGATACTTACTCGGTTAATGGGAGATTGTTGCATCCAATTAGCCAGTTCTTCCGTTACCGTACCCGGATTAACTTCAATACTAATCTCAGCATCTTTTTGCAAGGTAACATATTGATGGATGGTTTCAAAGAGTTGTTGAAGTTGGTCTACCGCTAAAACAGATGGTGTTCCACCTCCAATAAAAATCGTATGAATCGGTGCTTTTAGACCTACAGAATAAGCCTGTATTTCATAACACAGGCTTTCTACGTAGTCTTGTTTTGTTGTTGTATCTGTTGCAAAAGATAAGAAATCACAATAAGCACATTTTTGTGCACAAAATGGAATGTGAATATATAAACTATAGGGATTCATAAACGTCTCCTTACTCGTCAAGTTTAAGGATACTCATAAAGGCTTTTTGAGGCACCTCAACACTACCGACTTGGCGCATGCGTTTTTTACCTTCTTTTTGTTTCTCTAACAACTTACGTTTACGACTAATATCTCCACCGTAACATTTCGCAAGGACATCCTTGCGCATAGCACGAACAGTTTCACGTGCAATAACTTTGTTACCAATGGATGCTTGAATGGGAACTTCAAACATATGTCTCGGTATTTCATTTTTTAATTTTTCCACAATTTTGCGTCCACGTTCATAGGCTTTTTCACGATGCACGATAAAGCTTAAGGCATCAACAATTTCTTTATTGATGAGTACATCAAGTCGTACAAGGTCAGATTCCACATAGCCAATAAGGTGATAATCGAAGGATGCATATCCTTTTGTCCTTGATTTAAGGGCATCAAAAAAATCATAGATAATTTCATTTAATGGAAGTTCATAGGTCAACAAGGCTCTCGACTCTTCAATATAATCCATATGTATATATGTTCCACGGCGATCTTGGCACAAGTCCATAATGGTTCCAACATATTCTTTCGGCACCATGATTTCAGCTTTAACCATGGGTTCTTCCATATGCTGAATTTCAGATGGTTCCGGTAAGTCAATCGGATTGGCCAAAGAAATCTCTTCACCATTTGTTTTTTTGACTTTATAGATAACACTTGGTGCTGTCGTAACAATATCTAAGTTATATTCACGTTCGATACGTTCTTGAATAATCTCTAAATGTAAGAGTCCAAGAAAACCGCAACGAAAACCAAATCCTAATGCAACAGATGTTTCTGCCTCATATTGTAGGGCAGCGTCGTTTAATTTCAACTTATCTAGTGCATCTCGAAGATCTTGGTATTTTGAACCATCGGCCGGATAAATTCCACAATAAACCATTGGATTTACTTTTTTATACCCTGGAAGTGCATGTTTCGTTTCATTAGCAACTTCCGTTATTGTATCACCGACTTGTGTATCTGAAACATTTTTAATGCTTGCTGTAATATAGCCAACAAAACCTGCTTCTAATGCTTCTGCCGGGATAAAACTTCCCGGAGCAAAATATCCCACTTCAATAACTTCAAATTCCTTCTTTGTTGCCATCATTTTAATCTTGGAACCTTTGCGTATTGTTCCTTCCATGACTCGACAAAAGACAATAACACCTTTATAAGGGTCATATACCGAGTCAAAAATCAAAGCTTTAAGTGGCGCTGACGAATCTCCTTGAGGCGCAGGAATTTTGTCCACAATGGCCTCTAAAACAGCTTCAACATTAAGACCGTCTTTTGCTGAAATCTGAGGGGCATCAATAGCCTCTAATCCAATAATATCTTCAATTTCTTCAATAACACGCTTTGGATTAGCACTGGGTAAATCGATTTTGTTAATGACGGGCATAATTTCCAAATCATTTTCTAATGCCAAATATACATTCGCCATAGTTTGGGCTTCAATCCCCTGTGCTGCATCAACAACTAAAATAGCTCCTTCGCAAGCGGCTAAGGCACGTGATACTTCATAGTTGAAATCCACATGTCCCGGTGTATCAATTAAATTAAACACATATTCTTCGCCATCATTTGCGGTATAGACTAATCGCACTGCCTGTGCTTTAATGGTAATACCACGTTCTCGTTCTAATTCCATGGTATCTAGCACTTGCTCACTCATTTCACGTTCCGTTAATAAACCGGTCATTTGTATGAGTCGGTCCGCCAAGGTAGATTTTCCATGATCAATATGTGCGATGATGCTAAAATTTCGTATATTTTCTTGTTTCATCATTCATTTCCTTCCAAACAAGATCTTCTGTATCAACAGAAATATCTCGAAAATTATATACTATCCAGTTGCTAATTATAACATAGCAAAACTATAGAATCAACTTGACTTTTCACTACCTATCCAATAAACTAAAAGAAATGTAAATTGAAAGGATGAACAACATGTTAGATATGAACCTAATTCGTAATAACCAAGCCTTGGTTATTGAAGGACTGAAAAAAAGAGAATATTCTGTTGATTTTGCAGATTTTAATGCATGGGATGAAAAACGAAAATCCATCATTCAAAAAGTTGAACTATTAAAGGCTGAACGAAATAAAGTTTCTAAAGAAATTCCAGAACGAAAAAAAGCCGGTGAAGACGTTACTCCTATTATTGAAAAAATGTCTTTATTAAAGGATGAGATTGCTTCTTTAGATGAAAGCCTTCGTGATGTTGATGAAAAAATACAAACTTTTGTCGTGAGCCTTCCTAACCTACCGGCAGATGATGTTGTTCCGGGTGGCAAAGAAAATAACCAAGTGATTCACACATGGGGATCAAAGCCACAGCATGACTTCGAGCCTAAAAATCATGTTGAACTCGCTGAAAGTTTAGGCATTATTGATTATGAACGAGGAGCCAAACTCGCCGGTAACGGATTTTGGATTTACAAAGATAAAGGCGCCCTTTTAGAGTGGGCTTTACTTAATTATTTTATTAGCACACACCTTAAAGACGGCTATACTTTTATGTTGCCACCACATATCCTTTCCTATGAATCCGGATATACGGCAGGTCAATTTCCTAAGTTCGAAGATGATGTCTTTAAGCTTGAGCAAGAAAAAGGCTATATGCAATTCTTATTACCAACGGCTGAAACAGCCCTCATTAATTTTCACCGAAACGAAACATTAACTGAAGACGAATTACCCAAAAAGTATTTTGCATATACCCCCTGTTACCGAAAAGAAGCTGGCTCCTACCGTTCCGAAGAACGCGGAATGATTCGTGGCCATCAATTCAATAAGGTAGAAATGTTCCAATATACAACACCAGACCAATCCGATGCCGCTCTAGAAGAGCTGATAAAAAAAGCAGAGGCACTTGTTCAAGGACTTGGTCTTCACTATCAGTTATCTAAATTGGCCGCAGGAGATTGTAGTGCTTCCATGCGTAAGACTTATGATATCGAAGTTTGGATTGATAGCATGCACGTCTATAAAGAAGTGAGTTCTGCTTCTAATGCAGGTGATTATCAAGCACGTCGCGGAAATATGAAATATCGATTAAGCAATGAAAAAAAAGCAGCTTTCATGCATACCTTAAATGCTTCGGGACTAGCAACATCTCGAATCTTGCCTGCTTTACTTGAACAGCATCAGCAAGCTGACGGGTCTGTAGTTATTCCAGAAGCGTTACGACCATATACCGGATTTGATAGAATCGAACCCCTTAAATAAAAAAAACAGTAAAAAAAGCGCTGGAACTTGAACTCACAGCGCTTTTTACTTTACTTATATAAGTGCTTCTAAACGTGCTAAATGCTTTTCTTCTTCTTTGATTATACGTTCTAAAACTTCTTTAACCTTATCATTTGCATATTCCAATAAATTTGTGTAATAGTTAATGGTTATGCGCTCTGTTTCTGCGCCTATTTTCAGTGCATCACGCACTGAATCTATCGGTGCTTGGCTACGATTGAATCCTTCATTTTTTGCATAACTCGCAAAAAACTCTTGAACCTCATCTGAAAACAAATAGTTCTCCTGAGATACGTCGACCTGTAAATCGTTATACATGCTTTTAAATATTCTCGCATGTTCTTTTTCGTCTGCTGCCATCCCCAATAATACTTCTTTAAGTTCTAAATCAGCCATTGTAGCGTACTTTTCATAAAACTTAAGCCCTTCTTCTTCCATACTGATGGCTAATTGCAGAACTTCTGCTCCTGTGAATTTTGGTTGCATATCATCATCACCTTTCCAATGTTTTTTTTATTGTTGCGTGAACATTATTGTGTAAATCGTTCACTTCTTCGCGACTTAATACCGTCACATCAATTGGGTCATGAAAAACGACACTTACATCTGCTTTTCGAATACGTTTATGTTCTTCATAGACCTTATATGTATCGACTATCGCAACCGGGACAATAGGAACGCCCGCTTTGACAGCTAATTTTAAAGAGCCGGGCTTAAATGCATCAATTTCACCTAAATGACTCCTTGTTCCTTCCGGAAAAATAACCAAGCTCTTTCCCTCTTTTAACATCTCAATTCCTTGAAGAATAATATTTAAAGATTGTCGCATGTTTTTACGATCCATAAAAAGGCATCCCATCTTTTTCATCCACCAAGATAGCATAGGTATTTTTTCCAATTCAACCTTGGCTATAAAGGCTGCAAAATAAGGAAGATGGGCCATTAATACAGGAATATCAAAATAACTTTGATGATTCGCCACGAAAAGCACCGGACCCTTTGGTACCTTATCTGCATGTTCTACCTGAATACGATTTCCGGTAGAGAAAATAATTGATTTGGCCCATGTACGTGTTAGCCATTCAACAACTGATTTCTGGGATTCCTTATGTCCAAACCAACCAAAAATCAAATAAGGAATTGCACTAATCATACTTAATAAAAGACTAAGACCAAAATACATAAAGAAAAAGATTGTTTTAATCATTTTTTTTCTCCTTAATATGGTGTGTAAACTATTGTAGCTTAAAAACAATATAATTTCAACATAAATAGAACTATTTTAATATTTGGAAGAAGAACAAACTCACCGCGTAGGCAACAAGAAGTTGATATCCAAAAGAAAACCACATCCACTTCCAGGACCTTGTTTCACTTTTAATGACACCAAGTGTTGCTACGCAAGGGGTATATAATAAGGAAAAGACCATAAAGGCATATGCACTTGCTGCCGTAAAACCAATTGTATTTAAGGCCGAATAAAGCCCGACTTCACCCACACCATAAATTACACTCATACTACTAACAACAATTTCTTTACCTAATACACCTGCAATCAAAGCTAACGCAGCCTGCCAATCTCCAAAACCAAGGGGAGTAAAAATTGGGGCTATTAAACGACCCAAATCAGCACCCAGACTTTCGGTCATTGCCACTTTTCCAGAGAAATTAAACTCAAGAACAAACCACAAAACCACTGAGGCCACAAAAATAATTGTCCCCGCACGTTCTAAGTACTCACGCACCTTTTCCCAAACAAAAATACCGGTTGTTTTTAATGACGGTCGCTTGTAACTTGGAAGTTCAAGAATAAGTCCCGAATTTTCACTTTTACCCATGAATTTCCTAAAAACTAAGGCCATGATAATTGAAACAACAATACCTAAAAAATACAGGGAAAATGCAATAAGAATTTCACGGCCGGGGAAAAAGGCACGTGAAAATAATACATAGATGGGAAATCTAGCACTACATGACATGAATGGTGTTATTAAGATTGTAATCAAACGATCTTTTTCATTATTAAGACTTCGGGTTGTCATGATTGCTGGAACCGTGCATCCAAAACCTAGAATAAGGGGAATAACCGCCTTTCCATTGAGTCCGATTCGGCTCATGTTTTTATCCATGATGAGTGCAACACGGGCCATATATCCGGTATCTTCTAATAAACTCATTGCAATAAAGAGGGCAGCAATGTTTGGCAAGAATATTAAGATACCACCAACACCACTAATAACACCATCAACAATGAGTGAAATTAGCCAATCTGCAACATTCCACTCAATCATTAAGCGTGTTAGCCAACCACCAAACCATCCGATTCCTGATTCAAATAAATCTGCAAAATAATTACCTACGGTAAATGTAAAGGTAAATACCAAAAGCATCATCACAAGAAAAATCGGAATGCCTAAGATTGGATGGGTTACAAGGGCATCTATTTTATCTGATAGAATCTCACGGGGCTTGTTTTCTTTAGCCATCAAGACATCTTCAATAAAGCTTTCAATATATTCATATTTCCTTTTCCCTATTTCTTCTTCATAGGTTTCTTCCTGTCCAGGGATATGGTTTTCAATAAAATGACGTTGATGATCAATAGGCAATTCTTCAATAGATTCATCCCGCAATTTACTTAATATTTCATGATCATTTTCGAGTACTTTAATGCTTAGCCAGCGTAAAAGAAAAGCATTTACCGGGGTTCTTAGATGTATTTTTGATGCAACTTCTTGAATTTTATTTTCAATTGTTTCTCCATAGTCAATACGAATCGGTTTATAGTCTTCTTTATGTTTACTACTACGAATAACCTGATGTAACAACTTTGTAAGTCCTTTTCGGGAAACAGCTACAACTGGAATCACCGGAACATTAAGAGCTTTAGATAAGGCTTCAATATCTACAGATACACCACGTTCTTCTAGAACATCAATCATATTTAAAGCAATGATTACCGGACGTCCTAGTTCAATTAATTGAAGGGTCAAATACAGATTTCGTTCTAAGTTCGATGCATCCACAATATTAATAATGGCATCCGGATTAAAATTTAAAATATATTCACGTGTGAGTATTTCTTCCAACGAATAGGGAGAAATACTATAGATTCCTGGCAAATCAACTAAGGTAATGTTTTTCCCATCATGCTTAATCAAGCCTTCTTTTTTCTCAACGGTTACTCCCGGCCAGTTACCAACTTTATGCTTGGCTCCTGTATAAGCATTAAATAGTGTTGTCTTGCCACAATTTGGATTTCCCACTAAAGCTACTTTAATATGCATTATTGGGTCCTCTCTTTCCTAAGTCTTCTTTCGTCACTTCATTTACATCAATCTGACGAAGTATCGCTTCACCTAAAGCCACTCTCGATCCACGAATCCGCATTACATATGCGTGATTCCCCAATTTCGCCATAATCTTTATTTTTACACCTTGGGTGATTCCCATATTTTGGAGATGTTTCTTTGTCTTTGCATCAACCTGAATATAATTCACTTCATATGTATGATTTTTCTGTCCATTATATAGCTTCATTTTCTAACCTCGTTTAAACGTCACTTGTTATACTAGTAGTGTCAACAATCCCATGATAAACCCAAGCAGTGCACCAAACCAGGTTATTGCTTTTAATTCTTTATCAACGATACCAAAGATCAAACGTTCTACATCTGCGACACTAAAGTGATTAATTTCACTCTCGACAATCCGAGTAATATTAAATTGCTGAATAAAGACGGGTAAATGCGTTTGTGCAAAGTTTTTATAAGCTTGGCAAACACCCTTGCTAAAGCTGTCTTTCATCTCGTCCGTTAATTGAATATCTATCTTTGCAAATGCTATTAAATATTCTTGAATATGTTCTGACATTGCATTGCTACTTACCATTTCAACGATTTCATCTTCAATCATAACTACTGCTTTTTCCGTAAGATGAATATATTCCTTTGAAGAAAGAACCGCTGACACTTCTTTATCAAGAAATGCATCAACTTTATGGCAGATAAACTGAGCCATTTGTTCTTGATTTTCTTCTTCTTCAAGATATGTATGACTATAGTCCACTAACATTGTGTATAAAGCTTCCGGTTGTACAAACATGGCTGCTAAGCCACCAAGTTTTTCAGATAGAATCTGATCAATTACTTGAATAATTTGAGATTTTACATCCTCTTCTTCAAGTGCACCCATTAGATAATTCGCAATATCTTCTTTATGAGATACAATAATTGTATTTACTTGACTGACTGCTTTTTCACCAATGATTTCATTTATTTTTTTTGAATAAGGAATTTTACGGGCAATCATTGCAAAAATTTGATTCTTAATCGTTTGATTATCCGAAAATTCTTTTGATAATTTCTCTTGTATTATCTCTGCAATTTTTTCATACAGAGCTTCTTGTGCTTCTTTACTTGGATAGATTTGATGCATAATGGCATCAATGGATATGGGTCTAGATAATAAATCTCCTATAATATATGTTTGCAATTGTTCAATGACTTGCTTATTGGTCAGTTCTTTTAAAATCACTTCTTCTGTAAGCAAATTATTTCCAACTGCTTGTCCTAAACTTTTTGCAATACGTTTTTGTTCTCTCGGAATAACTCCGGGTGTAAATGGTATCCTAAATTTACCTATATAGGCTGCCTGATGTGGCTTAAATAGCATTTTAATCGCTAGCCAATTTGTTGTATAACCTATAATACTTCCTGCAATTGGTGTTACAATTGTCGCTAAATCCATAAATGATAACCCCTTTCATATACAGAATAGATTGTATCATAAAATGAAAAAAAGGTACATACCATTTTCATGGTATATACCTTGATATTTATAAATTATTATCTGTTCAAGATTGCTGAATGTGCTGCTGCAAGACGCGCAATCGGCACACGGAATGGTGAACAAGATACATAGTCAAGACCGACTCTGTGACAGAAGTCAATAGAAGATGGGTCACCACCATGCTCTCCACAAATACCTAACTTGATATCAGGGCGAGTTTTACGTCCTTTTTCAACAGCCATTTCAACGAGTTGTCCAACACCAACTTGGTCTAAACGAGCAAATGGATCTGATTCAAGAATTCCTTTTTTGTAGTAGTCATCTAAGAAGCTACCCGCATCATCACGAGAAAATCCAAACGTCATTTGAGTCAAGTCATTTGTACCAAATGAGAAGAACTCTGCTTCTTCAGCAATTAAGTCAGCTGTAAGAGCGGCTCTAGGAATCTCGATCATTGTACCAATCTTGTACTCAAGCTCAATACCGGATTCTTCGATAACTTTCTTCACTACATTAAGAACAACTTCCTTAACATATGCTAATTCTTTAACTTCACCAGCTAAAGGAATCATGATCTCAGGAATTACATTGATACCTTTTTCCTTTTTCACTTCAACTGCAGCTTCGATGATTGCACGAGCTTGCATTTCAGCGATTTCCGGATAAGTAACTGCTAGACGACACCCACGATGTCCAAGCATTGGGTTAAATTCATGTAGACTATCCACCGTTGCTTTTAATTCATCAAATGTAAGTCCCATGTCTTTTGCTAATTCAGCAATATCTTCATCTTCATGAGGTAAGAACTCATGTAATGGTGGGTCAAGAAGACGAACAGTCATCGGACGATCTTGTAAGGCTTCATACATACCTTTAAAGTCTGCTTTTTGGAAAGGAATAAGTTGCTCAAGAG
>CAZLXW010000069.1:0-19576 GCA_964563505.1 uncultured Eubacteriales bacterium | reverse complement strand
CAGAATTATTCGAAAATGCATATTATGTATTAACCCCCCAACCTTCTACACCACCGCAATATATCGAACAAATGGCTCAACTTGTAAAATCTATACATGCCATACCAACGATACTTGACCCAAAACGACACGACTTTATTGTCGCTGCGATTAGTCATGTACCCCATATATTAGCTTCGTCTCTTGTGAATATGGTGGAGGCTCTTGACACACCTGAAAAAGAAATGTATACATTAGCAGCTGGAGGTTTTAAAGACTTTACACGAATCGCTTCCTCCTCACCGGAGATGTGGCAACAGATATGCATTGCCAACCAAGATGCCATTACACAGATTTTAGATTATTATATGGATCAGCTTACAAACATTCGTGAACAAGTGACGGCTGAAAACAATGGGTATATCTATGATTTTTTTGATCAATCTAAACGATTTCGAAATACCTTCCAAAACAAGGCTCGAGGCAGTATTGATAAATCCCTCGCCCTTTTTGTTGATATTAATGATGAAGCCGGAGTCATCGCAGATATTGCGACACGCCTGAGTAAAAAAGAAATAAGCATAAAAAATATAGGTATTAATAACAATCGGGAAGATTTCGGAGGTGTGCTCGAAATCCTCTTCTATAATGAGGCCAGTTTAAATGAGGCCATTCATGTTATTGAAAATGCCAATTATAAAATAATAGAAAGTTAAGGTGAATCTTATGCAACTTAATCCAGTATCTAAATTAAGCGGTACCGTAAATGTTCCGGGAGACAAATCTATCTCTCACCGTTCTATTATGTTTGGTGCTTTAGCTAAAGGGACAACACAGGTTACCGGATTTCTCAACGGAGCCGATTGTCTATCAACGGCACACATATTTCAACAAATGGGTGTGCAGATAAATTTTATAGACGAGACAACGTTTACCCTAGATGGTTTGGGACTACATGGGCTTGTGCCTCCCACAACTATTCTTGATGTAGGTAATAGCGGAACAACGATGCGATTACTTTCTGGTATTCTTGCCGGCCAAAACTTTTCAAGCACCTTAACCGGAGATGCTTCTATTCTGACACGGCCCATGAATCGCGTTATTGATCCACTACAAGCCATGGGCGCAAGCATAAGGTCCAAAAACGAAAACGGATTGGCTCCATTGCTGATTGAACCTAGTCAACTAAAGGGCATTACCTATCGTTCAAAAGTCGCAAGTGCTCAAGTTAAATCTTGCATTCTTTTAGCTACACTCTATGCGAATAGCCCCTCAACGATTATTGAGCCCTGTCTATCTAGGAATCATAGTGAGCTTATGCTAAAATCCTTAGGTGCAGATTTACATTCGGAAAACGCGCAAGTTACCATCCAACCAAATCCAATATTAGAAGCAACAACTATCGATATTCCTGGAGATATTAGCTCTGCAGCATACTTTCTCGTTGCCGGATTAATTATACCTAATAGCGATATTCTATTAACAAATGTAGGCATTAATCCAACACGAGACGGTATTATCCGTGTGTTAAAAGATATGAATGGCTCTATCGAATATATTAATGAACGTACAATTAATGAGGAAAAACGCGCAGACATTCGTATTCGATCAAGTCGCTTGACGGCAACAACAATTGGTGGAGATATTATCCCCACCCTTATTGATGAAATTCCTGCCATTGCTGTTGCAGCATGTTTTGCTGAAGGGACGACGATTATTAAAGATGCCGAAGAACTCAAAGTCAAAGAAAGTAATCGTATTGACACAATGGTTACTGAACTAAAAAAAATGCACGCTTCTATTGAAGCAACAGACGATGGAATGATTATTGAAGGTAGACATCAACTTTCTGGAGCTTCGTTAAAGAGCTATCATGATCATCGAATTGCAATGAGTTTATCGATTGCTGCTCTCGCTGCTTATGGCTCTTCAACACTTCATGGAAGCCAATGTATTGATATCTCTTATCCGAGATTTTTTGATGATATTCAACAACTATGTAAATAGAAAGCAAAAACAAAGAGGCTTGATAACCAAGCCTCTTTTTCTTTATTCATCATTAACAACCCAAAATGCCGTTTCTCGAATTTTGATCCCTAGCATGGCTAGGTGGGTATCCGCACTACCACTTTTGCCGTCCATTTAAGGCATGACATCCATGATAAAATATAAGATTCCCGTATTCAATATGTAGGTTCAAAATATCGAGAGTATCGAACATCTCAGGTATCTTTTATATGTTTATTATACACCCGAAGACAGCTTTTTTCAACTGCTAACCCAGTTTATTCTTTGAGAACTTATCCAGAATAAGTATAAATACTATTCCAAGAAGAATAAAAACAAAGCTTAGAATATAGTTCCCTTCAATTTTCCACGGTAATACAGCTGCTTCTTTGAGAATAATTGCCTTGTCTCCAATAAACTCTTGTTCTATAATCACCTTATACGGCCATATTCTTCGAAGACTTCCCAACATCATCCCTGTCAAAAAAGCAAGTGTCCCTTTATGCCATCGATGAAGAATTCTCCGTAAAATTCTGGAAAATCCCATAATCCCAACAAGACATCCAAGTCCAAACACCATTAAAATCAGAATACTATTCAAATGAAAAGGATCTTTAAGTATACTGGTAATATAGTGGTATTTTCCCATGATTAATAACAAAAAAGCTCCAGATATTCCAGGTAAAATCATGGCACTGATTGCAATAACACCTACAAAAAAGATAAACCATAAATCTTCCGGTGTCTCTATCGGAACTAGTCCAACGATAAAAAAGGATGAGATTCCTCCAACGATAAAAGTTATTAAACGGGTTTTTTTCATTTCCCATTGTTTTCCAATAACAAATGCACTTGCAAGAATCAATCCAAAAAAGAGACTCCATGTATATAGTTCATATGTCTCTAATACATAATGCATCAGTTTAGCCATCGTAAAGATCGCAGTTAAGATACCTAAAAATAATGGCAGAATAAAATTCCAATGAATGCGGCGGATGCCTTGAAGGATCCTTCCTGCAAAAATATCTTTTAATACATCCATATTAACCGAATGAATAGCATCTAAAAACTCTTCATAAATGCCGGTAATTAAGGCAATACTTCCTCCGGAAACCCCGGGTATAATATCCGCCGCTCCCATAAAGAGCCCTTTAAAAAACAGTAAAATTTTTGTCATTGTTGTTCCTCCAAAAGTCCTAAGTGATAACACGCTGTCAAAATACCACCTTCATTAATCGGAGGAGATACATATGATGCCACTGCTTTTGCTTCCTTAACGCCGTTGCCTACTGCTACAGAATTCTTAATATGTTCTAGCATATGCAAGTCATTGTAACTATCTCCGAATACATACACTTGATGCATTGGTATGTCAAGATAATTGGCTAAAAACTGTATTCCTGATAGTTTCGATATGCCTTTTGAGTATACTTCATATCCTTTTTTGCCCCACGCATTAAAATCAAGTTTTTTAAAATCCAATTGCTTTAGGCCATATTGACGAAAAATCATCATGCTTAAATAGTCCCTTGGAATTGTATCTAATTTTTTTATCGGTGTTATTCCAACAACCGGTTCCTCACCTTCAAGAATATTCTCATTGCGAAACAATTCTTTTTGAACACGACCAAATAAATCTTTAATGTAAATGTTTTTTTCATCAATAGCAATCATGGGGAATGGGGTGTGCATCATTTTTTTAATTAAACGACTCGATTCTTCCCGATCGATGGCTTGCTTAAAAATGTCCTTTCCTTGATATGTAACTAAATGGCCCCCAAAGCTTACCGCTGTTTCTAACTTAAGAGTCTTCATAACATAAGCAATATGAGGGAAACTTCGGCCAGTTGCTAGTCCTACACAATAGCCCTTTTCTTTTAATGCCTTAATTGCGAAACGAGTTTCTTTAGGTATCTTTGATTTAGGTGATCCATGATCAATAATTGTATCATCCACATCAAATAAAATTAATTTATTATCCATTCTATCTTCCTATCTAAAATATGTCATTATTTCAACAATACGGTTTTTTTGATAACTCAAAAGATGCATTCGTCGTTTTGCAACTTTTTTTACCTGTGTAATATATTTTTCCAATGTTTGTATTTGTTCTATCTCTGGTACATTCCTATTATAGAATGCTTTCTCTAAGGTTTCAAGAAAATCTTTGAATCCAACTTGGGAGAAGGGAATTTCCTCTTGAATTCGTTTAGCATATTCACGTATTGTTTCGCCTTGTTGCTTTTCCATTGTACATCCATTTAAGTATAACAAAAGAATGTGATAATCCAAATATATACGCTTAAGATAATTCTTACGATTACTGTGTCGACGTTTAAATAGCATGGCGATTAAACTTAAGATAATTAAAATTCCAACTGCTGATAGTACCAAAAACAAAAGATTGTCACGGTTTATAACGGTCGCATTTACTGAAGTTATGTCCTCTTTTTCTTGACTTTCTAATGCTTGAGTATCAAAAAATGTGTAAAAACTCTGTCCCGCTGTTGGTTCAAACTGGACCCAACCTACTCCTGGAAGTAACTTTCGACCCAAGCATGGGCATTATGATCATAAATGATTTTTTCTTCCGGAACTTCACCATATGCATACATCAATGAATCGGGTATATCATCATAGGCTTCAATATTTAAAACGTAACCGACCACAAATCTAGACGGAATTCCTACACTTCGCATCATCATCACCATTGAAGATGCAAACTGTTGGCAAAAACCTTCTTGAGTTTCAAATAAAAAGGCATGAATCATATCATCGGTGGAACCATATTCCGGTGTTTCATTATATAAATATTCTGATGATAGATATGCTTCAATACGTCGGCCTTTTTCATAATCCGTGCTTGCTCCTTCCGTAACCTCTTGGGCAAGTTCTTGAAGACGGTCAAATTCCTCGGAAATCTGCATAAAGCCCTCAATCGATTCGCCGTTACTCATTTGTTCAATTGCTTCTTGCCATGCACTTGTTCTATACCGTGGAATAACCGCATCAATGGTATAGTTAAATCCTCTTTCTAAAATTCCGTTTTCAGCGGCTAAAGATTGCATCTCCTCCGAAATATTAATCGCATCCCAATGGGGACTCAATAAGAGTCGATTCGTTATAATATTTTCATATATTATCTCAACAGTTTCTCTTTCATACAGAGATTCATCATATTCTATTGACGGTGTTAACCATTCATCCCTTGACTGAAGCCAAACCCCTTCTTCATAAATATCATAGACGTCGGTAACATAGTACTTTAATGTATCCGCATCAACAGAAAAAACGGCTATACCTTCATGTTCAAAAGAAGACTGTACTTGATATGATCCATCCGCAATATCTTGAACAACTGATCTTTCATATTCTCGTGATTCATTGTTATCTTCTAACATATTTGAGCTGACTGTGGTTGATTGTATCTTTTTTTCAAAAGGATTCGGCCGATAATGATTAAAGAACATACCAAACCCAACGATTCCGAGAGCAAAGATAATTCCCATTCCATAAAATGTATACCGCTGTCTTCGACCTATATCTTTATCATTCCTAGAGGAATATACTGCAAAGTAATATATCACACTGCTCATTAAAAAAAACAAAAAGGCCCTATGGTCTTTAGGTGTTGTTAGTGTGTCTGATAAAAAAGCTGTAATAGCAAAGATAAAGCCAACAATTATTGGCATCCATTGCAATTTTTTTCGTCGATAAAAAAAATGATAAACGTAAAATAGGAGTAGGCTTATAAAAGCAATCAGCACGGCTTGGTATCCATGACTTATGTAATAACCGTCAAGTATCACCGAATAATAATAGGTATTAATAAAATCTTGAATGGGCTTTATGACTACATCAAGATTCTCATTGCGATAATAATATATTGCCACCCCCACTCCAATACTCATTAGAGCTACCATAAACAAAATAACCCATTTCTTATATTTGTTTATAATACTATACAGAATAAAAATCCAAAAAACAATAAAAAACAGCTCGATTTCACCCATATAATAGCCAAAGGCTCCTGAAATAACTCCAATAATACCAAAAACAATTATAAAAAGTATACTCACTAGGACACCTCCAGTCTTACAGCTCCATCATCCATTCTTAAATAGTAGATAGGTATATTGGATGTATTAAGAACAAGCATCAGTCCTTCATCCGTTGCTTTTTTTAAATCATTTAGCTGAATGCTTGATGCATGAACCAGTACTACTGTTATTTCAAAATTACGGGACTTTAATTGAACCAGCAAGTCAACAAACTCCGGTTGAATCTGTTGTGTTGCAAAAATCAAATGGCTCGATTCCTTTTCAAGAAGCAATACTTTATTAATCATCTTAGTATAATTGTTCTCATGATAGAACGTCATGTGTGCAAAGGCATCATAAAACATATTAAAGGCAGACCTTTCTTTCCCGTTAATATTTTGAATACCATGATAGTCATAATAAAGTTTCAATTCTACTCGATCACTTAGCAAATAATGAACTAAAGAAATACAACCTTCCACCATATAATCTTCATAAATAATGCGGTGGTCTATTGACAAGTCTAAATCATAAGTATCTAAAAAAAGATATGTCGTATTTGTTACGTGACCCATATATTCTTTTGAAATCCATGTATTCTTCTTAGCGCTTAATTTCCAATGAATCTTATTTAGGGAATCTCCGGGTTGATATTTTCTTACATCTGTAAAGACTGTTGAACTTCCAAAATCATGGCCCACAATTGTTTCTGCCGTCTCGCTCATAACTTGTCGCATGACATCGGATTTGAACTCATGTAAATTCGGGTAGACAAGAATCTTGTGTTGCTCTATGTCTTTATAATGAATCCCAAAAAATCCAAAAAAATCCTGCATCTTTATGTAATCAACTCCTACAGAATAGTTCCCTCGATAAAAGCAGGTTAAATTCTTATGAAGATCACGTTGAGATTTAGGATATAAAACCAACCACGCGTTTTTGTTATCTTCTTCAAGATGAAACAGCTCCTTTGAAGATAAATAATGTATGGTCATCGGCGCTAATATGAAAGGCGTTGCATTATGCAGACTCAATCGATAGGTTACTGTATCACCTTTTGATACAAAACGTTGGTCTACGTCATGCGTTAAGCGAAAAACGGTATAGGTAAACCCAAGATGAACAAGACTTATGATAGGAAGCATCAAAAGACTATAAAATAAAACGCTGGAAATATAACCGGGATAAACCCGGTTAAAGACGATACTATAGATTAATACAACAAAATATATTCCCCATGTTTTAAGCAATAAACTCACCTGCCGGAACATCAACTTTATTTAATATTTGTTCAAGTATATCTTCACTTGATTGGTTTTCATATTTCATTTCCGGTTTGATCATCATTCGATGGGCACAAACCGGTACGAATAAGTTTTTAACATCGTCCGGAATCACATAATCTCGTCCGCAGAAATAGGCTTTTGCTTTAGCCATTCGACTCAAAAATAAGCTTCCACGGGGGCTAACACCTAACAATGTTTGCTTAGATTCTCTCGTTTCTCTGACAAGACTTAATATATATCTCTGAATACTTGGATCCATTGTAACGGACAAAATGGCTTGCTGGATTTCATGGACTTCTTCTAACGAAATTACCGGTTGCAACTCCTTAAGGGGATGGTCATCCTTGAATCGTTCCATAATGAGTAGTTCTTCTTCTAAATCCGGATATCCGATATGCATTTTTATAATAAACCGGTCCATTTGTGCTTCCGGTAAAGGGTAGGTTCCTAAATACTCAACCGGATTTTGTGTAGCAATAACCATAAAGGGATCCGGTAAATCATAATGCTTTCCGTCAACCGTTACATGATGCTCTTCCATGGCTTCTAAAAGTCCTGATTGTGTCTTAGGCGGTGTACGATTAATCTCATCCGCCAAAAATATATTGGCCATAATGGCACCTTCATGATATTCAAACCGTTCATGTTTTGGATTATACATAGTAAATCCCGTAATATCTGACGGCATAACATCCGGCGTACATGATATTCGATTAAATTGTCCACCAATCGATTTAGCCAAGGCGAGCGCTAATGTTGTCTTGCCAGTTCCCGGAACATCCTCAATCAACACATGACCATTACACATAAAAGCCAAGGTAATCAATTCAATAACATCATCTTTGCCAACAATGACTTTGCCCATATTATCCATTAAACGCTTAATCCGTTCTCTCAAGTGTTTTTCTCCTTCCTATTTTGCTTTTTTATGCGATAATCGATGATTGAAGTTATGATAAAACTAATCACCAATAAAGTTATTGCCAACATCATCCACGTCGAATTATTCTCAATCGGACAGACTCCTTCCGGCAAGCCCCGCTGATCATACCAATTCTTAAAAATCACTCCTGCTGCAAATACGATGCTAAAAACAAATAGAATATCTGAAATTTTTTTAATTTTTTCCGGCTTCATTTTATACCTCCAAGTAATGTCAGGTTCTAAAGCAACTTCCACCTATGAATTCACGCAATAATGAATTTTGCGGAATATGTTCACTCGTAACGCCTAGAATATAATCTAAAAACTTGATAAGACGTTTTGCTTCAATATGTTCAGGACAAGTGTCTGGGATACTATATAACAAAGGATCGGCATATTGTTTTAAAACAGCAATTTCATAGATTAATGCTGAATTAAACATTACATCTGCCTTCTCTTGAAATGGGAAAATATATTGTTCTTCGCCCCTTCTTACAGATCCCCACATTTTTATCGTTTGCCGTGCTGAGACACCACGATATTGGTAATCTCTTACTATACGTCGGATCAATCGACCATCCGTCGTTGGAATTCGATTATGGTAATCCAAATTCAATTGTGTCATTGCACTAATATAAATCTTATATTTATTCTCATCCGGCAAGTCATATGATAACATATCGTTGAGTCCATGAATGCCTTCAACAACTAAAATTCCATTTTCTCCCAACTGAATGGGATTTTCACGATATTCACGTTTTCCGGATATAAAATTATAATAGGGAATATCCACGGCTTTATTATCAAGTAATTGTAACATATTTTGATTAAATAATTGGCGATCGATGGCATCAATCGTTTCATAATTAAAATTACCAAATTCATCGAGTGGTGTTTTTTCCCTGTTTACAAAATAATTATCTAATGAAATGGTCTTGGGATTCATGCCATATGCTCGGAGTTGTATTCCCAAGCGATGCGCAAAGGTTGTCTTGCCTGATGATGAAGGTCCAGCAATGAAAATAAAACGTTTTTTTTGTTGATTATTCACGATATCATCGGCAATCGAAGCTATTCGTTTTTCCATTAAGGCTTCTGCAACTAATAATAAATCATTCATATCACCTGCAGCAATAAGCTCATTTAATTCACCAATCGTTGTCACATTCATTAATTCCGCCCAACGTGATGTTTCTTTTTGTGTATCAAATAAGAGCAAAGCCGGTTTAAACTGTGCAACTTTTTTAGGTTCTGCTTTTGAAACATATTGAACCATTACTCCTTCATCATGTGCATGCAGTTTAAACATACCAATGCTTCCATAGGAAGGAACCATGTATCCATAATAATAATCGTAAAATCCATCAAGTTCATATATATTGGTATTTGAAACACTCCTGTATTTTAATAAACAAACTTTATCCTTCATTCCCTGTTTTTTAAATATTTTAATAGCCTTACTCGTTGTTACTGTACTTTTATATATAATCGCATCTTGATTTACATATTCTTTCATGCGATTTTCAATTGCTTGTATAATTGAGTCATTCAAAGGTTTTTCTTGATTATTCAAGACTTCACAATATAAACCTCGATTAATCGTAAACTGAACACGTACATCCACATTATTCATTCCATAGCCTTGATAAACATCCCTTAAGGACTTAATGAATAAAAGGGTCAACGAACGTTGATATGTACGATATCCGTCTTTATCCGTTAAATCTAGAAATTCCACTTCACAATCTGATTTAACCCGCTTATATATTTCTTTTAGTTTGCCGTTAACAATTGCAAGTGTGATGGGTGCTTCAAAATCATCTTGTACCCTTTTTGCAACTTCCTTTAAAGGTGTTCCTTTTTCAACTTCAATTGTCATATTATTATGTTTAAGTATTATTTTTACAACCAACGCATATACCTCCGATTTAATATATTCTTGTGTCCTATACCATGCGAATAGGATCAAAAAAGTCTTCATGTTGATAGACTTTTATATTTTTCTTAAATGCTTGTGTGAGAATGTTCTCAAATAATTGCCGACAAATAATCTCTGTTCCAAAATGCCCTGCATCAATGACCGGTATTCCGCAATCCATCGCTTTTACTGCATCATGATATTTTACATCTCCAGTAATATATGCATCGATTCCTTTTTCAATAGCCGTATCAAATAAACTCATGCCACTTCCAGAACACACTCCAATACGTTCAATTGAAGCATCTATGCTTCCTACATATCGTATGTTTTTCAAATTTAAACGATCGCGTATTTGAATAATTAATTGACTAAATGATTGTGGCTCTATATCACAAATTCGAATAAGGTCCTTTTCTTCCGAGTTCAATTTTTTGTTGGGTTTTAGACCAAGTATTTTACATAAATAATCATTCAACCCTCCATCTGCCTTATCAAGATTTGTATGTGCTACATATAAACTTATATTTTCTTTAATCAATCGAATAACTTTTCTACTTATGCTATCATCTTGCGTAATGCTTTTGAGGGGTAAAAAAATGAGTGGATGATGAACAACAATAAGTTCACACCCTTTGCTTATTGCTTCTTCAATTAACGAATCCGTAACTTCAAGACCTACGATAACCTTTCTTACTTGCTGGCGTGAATCACCAACAAGTAATCCAACATTATCATACGCTTCCGCTAATGCGCGCGGAGCTACTTTTTCAATAGTCTCCATAATATCCTTTACTTTTATTGCATCCATTTAATCACCTTTTTTCGAATAGCAATATCATGCTCTAATTCAGCAATTCGATTAATAATACCTTTTTCTTTTAAAATAAAAATCAATTGTGTGTCTCTCGTATTTTTCATCTCAAGTTGTTCCATTAGCAGTGGATGTTTCTTTGTCACTAAGCACTTTCCGTAAACAAAATAAAGTGGATTTTCATTTGGTGAATAGGGTAAATAAGCCACATCTTTTGTGTCTGTTATAGCGGAAATCAGAGTATAGTAGTGACCATCTTCATAGATCATATCTTCATCAATAATGGCAACTCCAAGTTCTAAAAGTGTCTTGCGCACAATTTCAATATCTTTATGCGGTGATATAATCCAACGTTTATATGTGTGTAATTTTTCTTTTGATTCTCTTAATATTTGATCAATTAAACGTCCGCCCATTCCGCATATGATTACACAATCAACTTCATCTTCATCTAAAGTCATAAGTCCATTACTGAGTCTTACTTCAACTTTATCTTCTTGATGGTATGCTGTGATATTATTTTTGGCTTTTTCTAAAGGTCCAAAATTTATGTCCATGGCAATGACTTTAGGTGATATATTGTTTTTGGCCAAATAAATCGGAATATAGCCATGATCTGTTCCAACATCAGCAACACGGTCGCCCGGTTGAACATATGACGCAATCCATTCTAAACGTTTTGAAATCTCCATGTTATTCCCCACTTTCAATAAAACCATGAATAATAGTCATCATTCATGGTTTTATGCATACTTATTCTAGATAATCTTTCAATTTACGACTTCGGCTAGGATGTCTAAGCTTTCGTAGCGCCTTGGCTTCAATTTGTCGGATACGCTCACGGGTAACATTAAATTCCTTGCCCACCTCTTCAAGTGTTCTCGCGCGTCCGTCATCAAGACCAAAACGTAGACGCAAAACTTTTTGTTCACGTTCTGTTAGTGTATCTAAAACTTCAACAAGCTGTTCTTTAAGTAATGTAAATGCGGCGGCTTCCGCAGGAACAGGAACATTATCATCTTGTATAAAGTCACCTAAATGCGAGTCTTCTTCTTCTCCAATGGGTGTCTCTAATGAAACCGGTTCTTGTGAAATCTTCAAAATCTCTCTGACCTTATCAACGGGCATATCAAGCTCTTCAGCAATTTCTTCCGGTACAGGATCTCGTCCAAGCTCCTGTAAAAGTTGACGTGATACACGAATAAGTTTATTAATTGTCTCAACCATATGAACCGGAATACGTATCGTTCTTGCTTGGTCAGCTATGGCACGAGTAATCGCTTGTCGAATCCACCATGTAGCATAGGTACTAAATTTAAACCCTTTATTATAATCAAATTTTTCAACGGCTTTAATGAGACCTAAATTTCCTTCTTGAATTAAATCTAAAAACAACATACCTCGACCAACATAACGCTTTGCTATACTTACCACAAGACGCAAATTCGCTTCGGCTAGACGTTGTTTTGCAATTTCATCGCCTGCTTCCATACGTTTTGCCAAGGCAATCTCTTCTTCACCTGTAAGCAAAGGAACTTTCCCGATTTCTTTTAAATACATACGAACGGGGTCATCAATATTTATCCCTTCAGGTAAGGATAAATCTAATTCTTTTTCTTCTTCTTCCTCGTCATCTTCTACCTCACCTAATACATCAATACCACTTTTTTCCAGAACCTCATAAATCACTTCAATTTTGTCGGGTTCCAACTCTTCATCTTTAAATCTGGCCTCAATCTCTTTATATTCTAAAACGTTCTTCTTTGTTTTAGCTATTGTGACCAATTCTAAGATTTTTGCTTCAAAACTTTTTACATTTTCTTCTGCTGCCATTATTTTCAATCCCTTCTATCGATTTCATCTAGGTGAAGATAAAAATTAAGTAACGCCTTTTTTTCTTGAATTAATGTCATTAATCCAGACGGATCATTTACATTCATGCGTTTTTGTTCCAGATAATCACCTTTGATATTTCTTATAGTGTCATTCAACAATTTTTCAAGTTGCTGCTGATTTTCGACTTTTAACTCTTCACTGAAAATATTTGCAATCATTTTCTGATCTTCAATTTGCGTAAATCGTCGCATAATATCTGCAGGTTCAATCTCTTGTTTTGTTTTATATATATCAAACACAATATAGGCCACTTTTTGTAACGTATCATGTGTGAAATACTCCGGTTGAATAATGTCTTTTACAACATTATAAATTTTATAATTTGATACGAGAATGGCTAAAAGCTGTTTTTGAGCAAGTACCGTACCTTCTTCTCGCTTTTTGTGCGAATTGCCTCCCATATCTCTCGACATCGTTTGTGGTGTCCGTTGAGCAATCCCTACATTATTACCATGCTTGGCCAAAAGTTCATATAATCCACTTTTTGACATATTATATTGGGAGACAATGGCTTCTAAATAATTGTCACGTTCAATCTTTCCTTCAATCGATAATAGTTTTTTGGCTACTTCTTCACTAAAGCGCGTTCGATATTCCGGATCAGTAAGGTCAAAACGTTTACTTAATTGTTTAATCTCAAACATAAAACTCGCTGTTGCATTATGCAATAAGCTTTTAAAGGCTTCAACACCTTGTTTTTGTATAAACTCATCCGGATCTTTTGACGACTCCATATTCAAAACTCGAACAATCAGCCCTGCTGATTTCAGAATAGGAATGGATCGAAGTGTTGCGCTAACGCCTGCTCCATCACTATCAAATGCAATGACAACTTCATCCACATACCGTTTAATCAATTGTCCATGACCGCTTGTAAAAGCTGTCCCTAATGATGCAATTGCATTGTCAAAACCAGCTTGATGTAAAGCGATCACATCCATATAGCCTTCAACAACAATCATAAAAGACGCTCTCGACTTACGTGCAATATTTAGTCCATATAGGTTTCGACTTTTATCAAAAAGCTTCGTTTCCGGTGAATTCAAATATTTAGGTTGTCCCTCGCCAAGAACTCTGCCACCGAAAGCTATTACTTTACCATGCACATCAAAAATAGGAAACATTACACGGTTAAAAAAACGATCATAATATTCCCCTTTGTGTTTCTTATCTTCTAGCAACAAGCCACAATCAAATAATTCTTGATCCAAAAACCCTTGTTTTTGTAAATGTTTATATAAATCATCACGATACTGTGTCGCATAACCAAGCCCAAATTGTTTCATAATATCTGCACTTAATTTTCTTTCTTGAAAATAGGCTAATGCACGTTTTCCTACGTCTTTACGTAACAAGGTATAATAGTATCTCGCGGCCAACCGATTTGCATCATATAAACGTTGTTTATAATTGATGGCTTTTTTGACTTCTTCTGATACTTCAGGCTCAGGCAATTCAATATGAGCCCGTTCCGCTAAATATTTTACTGATTCAACAAAGGAATAGTTTTCGTAAGCCATAATAAAACTAAAAACATTGCCTCCCGCACCACATCCGAAGCAATAGTACATCTGTTTATCTTTACTTACAGAAAATGAAGGTGTTTTTTCATTATGAAAAGGACATAATCCAAAGTGAGAACTTCCTTTTTTTTGAAGGTGCACATAAGAACCTATGACATCAATAACATCATTATGTAATCGTACCTCTTCAATTATTTCATCCGGATAAAACATAACCTTTCATTCTCCGTTCTTATCTTCAATATTTTATCACAATTCTTTCCAGGAAGACGGAACAAATAAATCCATAAATTTTCGGATGGCATAACGATCCGTCATTCCTGCTATATAATCACTTACAACACGCTCAATTAGTTCTCCGTCATCAATCATCACAAGAAACTCAGGAGGCAACAAATGTGTATGTTCCTTAAAATACAAGAAAAGTTGTGTCAACATATTCTGCGCTTTCTCTTCATGCTCTTTTGCTTTTGAATCAATATATACATTTTCAAACATAAATTGTCGCATACCGGTCATGGCAGTCATAATATGTTCACTCATTATAATGGCATCTTGGTCCATACTATTTGTCACAATATCATGCACCATAATGCTAATACGTTCTTTGGATGTCAATCCAAGAACATCCGTATATTCTTTCGGCAAATCTTTTTCGCTTAATATATGCCCTCGAATCGCATCATCAATATCATGATTAATGTAAGCAATTTTATCGGATAAACGAACAATAGCACCTTCTAATGTTGAAGGTCTTCCTTTTGTCGGATGATTTAAAATTCCATCACGTACTTCCCACGTCAGATTTAATCCCTTACCTTTATTTTCAAGAATTTCAACAACACGAATGCTTTGTTGATAGTGTTTAAAACCTAACTCAGAAACACCATTCAAGGCATATTCTCCGGCATGGCCAAAGGGTGTGTGACCTAAATCATGAGCCAATGCGATTGCTTCTGTTAAGTCTTCATTTAAGCGTAAGGCCCGTGCAATTGTTCGCGCAATTTGGGACACTTCTAAGGTATGGGTTAATCGTGTGCGATAATGATCGCCTTCCGGGGCAATAAAAACCTGTGTTTTATGCTTTAATCGTCGAAATGATTTTGAGTGTAGTATACGATCTCGATCACGTTGGTAATCCGTTCGAATATCACATGGGGTCTCTTCAACTTCACGTCCTCGACTGTTTCGACTAAATGAAGAATATGGACTTAATATTTCAAATTCGCGTTCTTCTTGTAATTCTCGTAAATTCATAACAACCTCCTAACTGAGATGTCCATTCACAAAAACCGTTAATACATACTTCTATATATACAACAAAAACAACAAATTTCCTTTTTTTTCATGGATATTCCTTTATTTTGCTTGATCAGTTTTCTTGGGGTTACTATCTGCCGCTAAAGTAGCCAATTCATCACACCGCTCATTTTCAACATGTCCATCATGACCTTTAACCCATATAAACTCAACTTGATGTGGTTTAATAACTTCAACCAGTTCTTGCCACAAATCTTGATTTTTTACAGCTTCTTTTTTCTTTCCTCTTCGCCAATTGTTTTTAATCCAGTTATCTAACCATCCCTCAGTGAACGCCTTAACAATATACTGAGAATCCGTGTGTACGCGAATGTTACATGGAGATTTCAGTGCTTTTATTGCAACTAATACACCCATCAGTTCCATTCGGTTATTCGTTGTATTTAAATATCCATCACTTAACTCTTTAATATGCTCTGTCCCGTCAGCATCTTTATATTTAAGCACTGCTCCATATCCTCCCGGACCATCTGGATTTCCACGGCATGCACCATCAGTAAAAATATCTATAGTTTTCATAATATTTCCTACGCCTTTCTTTTAAAACAAACTCATTTGGTTGGTTTCCGGAAGTCCTTTTAATATTTCTTCACTCTTTAATAATTCAATTAATGATTTTCCTGTTTTCGTGCGCAATCGAAAATCTTCAATGGATATGAATTCTCCACCTTCTCGCCCAGCGACAATACCTTCAGCGGCTTTTTCTCCCATCCCATTTATTGAAGCTAACGATGGCATGATTTTTCCATCAATAATTCGAAAGCGCTTTGCTTCCACTTGAAAAAGATCAATGGGTAAAAACTCAAATCCTCTTGCATACATCTCTTGAACAATACGCATATCTTTGATCATATCTTTTTCTTTTTTGCTTAACTCATTAAAACGATTCTTAAAATCCTGAATATGCGCATCCAGTGCATTTTTTCCTTTACACATGAGTCCATAATCAAAATTTGATGCACGAATACTAAAAAAGGCTGTGTAATATTCTAGTGGATGATAGACTTTAAAATATGCAATGCGATAGGCCATCATGACATAAGCAGCTGCATGGGCTTTAGGAAACATGTACTTAATTTGTTTACACGACCAAATATACCAGTCAGGCACATCATACTTTCGCATTTCTGCTTCCCATTCATCGCGAAGCCCTTTTCCTTTTCGTACACTTTCCATAATTGTAAAGGATAATTCTTTATCTAATCCTTGATTAATCAAATAGGTCATAATATCATCACGGGTTGAAATTACAGTTGAAATAATCGCTTTTCCTTCCTGTACAAGCTGCTGTGCATTATTTGTCCACACATCTGTTCCGTGGGACAATCCGGATATTCGTATCAAATCAGAAAAAGTTGATGGCTTTGTTTCAATCAACATTTGCATAACAAAATCTGTTCCAAACTCAGGTATTCCTAATGACCCCAAAGTAATTCCACCAATATCTTCTGCCTTAACTCCCAATTCTTTGCCTGACCTGAATAAGGACATAACTTTGGGCTCATCGAGCGGAATTTTTGTTGCATCAAGACCTGTCATATCTTCTAAAAATCGAATCATGGTCGGATCATCATGTCCAAGAATATCTAACTTTAGCAGATTATGGTCAATGGAATGATAATCAAAATGGGTTGTTATGACGGTTGAGGTTTGATCATTGGCTGGTTTCTGTATAGGGGTAAAGGTATATATTTCTTGATCTTTCGGCACAACGATAATTCCACCAGGATGTTGTCCTGTTGTCCTTCGAACGCCGACACAACCTTGAATAATTCGATTAATCTCAGCTTCCTTCACTTGAATCTCACGTTCATCAAAATAGTTTTTAACAAAGCCATAGGCTGTTTTGTCTGCCAATGTTCCTATCGTTCCTGCTTTAAAAACGTGTCCTTCGCCGAATAAGACTTCGGTATATTTATGTGCTTTTGCCTGATATTCTCCGGAGAAGTTCAAGTCTATATCCGGCTCTTTGTTGCCTTTAAAGCCTAAGAAGGTTTCAAAAGGAATATCATGGCCTTCTTTTAATAGTTTCTCACCACAGTTGGGGCATATTTTATCCGGCATATCTACACCAGAACTACCGGCATATTTTTTTACTTCCGGCGAATCAAAATCACTGTACTGACATGCTTCACAAACGTAATGGGGAGACAGAGGGTTAACTTCCGTAATACCTGACATTGTTGCAACAAAAGAGGAGCCGACAGACCCTCTTGATCCCACGAGATATCCATCATCGTTGGATTTTTTCACCAATTTTTGTGCGATGATATACATAACAGCAAAACCATTGCTGATAATTGAGTTCAACTCACGATCCAAGCGTTCTTGGACAATCTCAGGTAAAGGATCACCATAAATAGATTTTGCCTTCATATAACACATATCTTCAAGCTCTTTTTCTGAACCTTCGATAACCGGTGGATATTTATCACGTTCAACCGGCTCAATATATTCTAAAGAATCCGCAATAAGGTTTGTATTTGTTACTACAACCTCAAAGGCCTTTTCTTCTCCTAAGTAATCAAACTCATTTAACATCTCATTGGTTGTCCTAAAGTAAAGTGGCGGTTGATGGTCGGCATCTTTGAATCCTTTGCCTGCCATAAGAATACGCCGGTACACTTCATCTTCCGGATTTAGAAAATGAACATCGCATGTAGCAACGACTAGCTTGTTATATTCTTCCCCCAATTCACAAATACGTCGATTCACTTCCTCAATTTCCTTAAAATCATTGACTTTTCCATTTTCAACCATAAAGGCGTTATTGCCGGTAGGTTGAATCTCAAGGTAATCATAATAATCGATAATCCGCTTTATCGCCTCATCTGACCGTCCTTCAAGTACAAGTGGGTATAGTTCACCCGCTTCGCATGCCGAACCTAATACAAGGCCTTCACGATGCTCATTTAGCATGCTTTTTGTGATTATCGGACGTTTAAAGAATGTTTCCGTATGGGATTTGGAAATCAACTTATACAGATTTCGCAAACCTTCACGATTTTTACACAGTATAATGGCGTGGGATGGTCGAAGTTTTTTATAACTCGCTTGATGATTTTTTTCAAACACTGAAAAATCGTTCAGCTTTTCAACGCCTTTGTTGCGCATAATATCAATGAGCTTAAGAAAAATACCTGCCGTGGCTTCTGCATCATAAACGGCTCGGTGATGTTGAACTAAGCGCACATCAAGAGCTTCGGCTAACGTATTTAAACGATAATTTTTCAGGTCAGGAAATAGACGACGTGCTATCTCTAAGGTATCAATATAGGTAAACTGTTCCTCAATGTCCATCTTTCCCATAGCATGAATAATGAAACTCATGTCAAAGTCGGCGTTTTGAGCAACTAGTATGCCTCCTTCACAAAATTCAATAAACTTGGGTAAAATAACTTCAATCGGCGGAGCATCCTTGACTGTTTCATTGGTGATATGGGTAAGTTCTTGAATAAATTGTGGTATAGATACACCTGGATTTACAAATTCCGAAAAACGATCCGTAATTTTTCCATTTTTAATTTTCACTGCACCGATTTCAGTAAAGCGATCTTTATGTGCACGTAAACCTGTGGTCTCAATATCAAAAACAATAAGCGTATCTTCAAAAGTGCGCTCATCAAGATGGTAGCCCACAGGTTTTTGATCATCTGCCAAGTAAGCTTCTACTCCATATAGAATTTTAATATTATCATCATGCACACAGTGAAATGCATCCGGATAGCCCTGGACGCCACCATGGTCTGTTATAGCTACAGCTTTATGCCCCCAGGCAATCGCTTGGTTAATACCATCCTTAACACTCATTACTCCATCCATATCACTCATTTGTGTATGCAAGTGGAGTTCCACGCGTTTTTCTTTGG
>CAZLXW010000068.1:0-19672 GCA_964563505.1 uncultured Eubacteriales bacterium | reverse complement strand
TGCTGAAAAAATGGGCTATGATAAAACATTTCCGGTAACCGGTCAGACCTATCCTCGAAAACTTGACAGTCAGATGTTAAACGTCCTTAGTTCCATTGCTCAGTCTGCGTATAAATTTAGTAATGACTTGCGTCTGCTTCAAAATCTAAAAGAAATCGAAGAACCTTTTGCAAAAAGTCAAATCGGTTCCAGTGCAATGGCCTATAAGCGGAATCCAATGCGTAGTGAACGTATTTCATCTTTAGCAAGACACGTTATAGTTAATGCGCTTAATCCGGCAATAACGGCAAGTACACAATGGTTTGAAAGAACACTTGATGATAGTGCAAACAAACGTCTATCAGTTTCTGAAGCATTTTTAGCAACCGATGCAATCTTAGACATTTATGGTAATGTCGTTGATGGCTTAGTTGTTTATGAGAAGGTTATTCATAAACGTATTATGGAAGAATTACCTTTTATGGCAACAGAAACCATTCTCATGGAAGGTGTCAAGCGAGGTGGCGATCGTCAAGAACTACATGAACAAATCCGTGTACACTCCATGGAGGCTGGTAAAATGGTAAAAGTCGAAGGAAAAAGCAACGATCTCATTGAACGCATTCTTGCTGATTCTGCATTCGATATGAGTGAAGAAGAAATAAAGACAATATTAAGACCGGAAAGTTTTGTCGGACGAGCACCAGAACAGGTTGTTGAATTTATACAATCACATATTCAACCTATTCTTACTGAAAACAAAGAGGTGCTAGGTCAAAAAGTTGAACTGCATGTATAATATTTAAGGAGGAAATTATGAAAATTGGATTTATTGGTGCCGGAAATATGGGATATGCCATGATTAAAGGCGCACAAACTATTTTTCAGAACGCTATTGTTTATACAGATGTTTCCAATGAACGATGTGAATACGTAAAGTCTAAAACCGGAATTGAGTATTTAGAATCAAATCAAGATGTTATTGATCATAGTGACATTATTGTATTGGCAATAAAACCACAGTATTATACCTCCGTTCTAATGGATATGACCATACCTTCCGATAAAATTATTATATCGATTGCTCCGGGAATGACAATCGAGTTTGTTAATGCCTTTATAAACGGAAGTCCTAAAATTGTTCGAGCGATGCCAAATACACCGGCACTTATTGGTGAAGGTATGAGTAGCGTAGCCTTTGGTGACTATGTTTTTTCTGACGAAGAAAAAAAAATCATCATGGATTTATTCTCATCATTTGGCAAGGCAACGGAATTGTCTGAGAAACTAATGGATGCTGTCGTTCCTTTATCAGGGAGTTCACCTGCATATGTATATATGTTTATTGAGGCCATGGCAGATGCTGCTGTTTTTCAAGGGATGCCCCGACAAATCGCTTATGAAATGGCCGCACAAAGTGTCTTAGGCGCAGCTAAAATGGTCTTAGAAACCAAAGAACACCCAGGAGTTTTAAAAGATCAAGTTTGTTCACCGGGTGGAACAACAATTGCTGCGGTACGAAGTTTGGAAGAAAATGGATTTCGTTCGGCTGTTATTGAGGCTATGATGACCTGCTATGATAAAACATTAAGCTTCAAGAAAAAGGAAGATTAAGTGAGAGAAGAAAGGACATTATGGAAAAATTTAAACGATTAAGGCATCAAGATATATATCAAGGTAATCGAGTGCATCTCGTTACTGAGCAGTTGCTTTCTCCAGATGGAAAAGAAGTCACTTGGGAATTAATCAAACATATTGGGGCAGCTGCAGTGATACCGGTTGATAATAATGGAGACATTCTTATGGTCAAGCAGTATCGACTTGCATCGGATTCGATTACGCTTGAGATTCCGGCAGGAGTATTAGATGAAAAGCATGAAGATCCAAAAGAATGTGCATTACGTGAGCTTGAAGAAGAAACAGGTTTTCAATGTCAACATATGAATTTTTTGTTTAAATTTTATTCATCCATAGGAATTTGTGACGAAGTGATTCATATATTTGTCGCGAAGGACTTGATAAAAACAAAGCAAAATCTAGATGATGACGAATTTGTTGAGATTAAGAGTTATCCCTTAGATCAACTTATACACATGATTTTTAATGGTGAATTATTAGATAACAAAACTATTTCTGCCTTGTTGGCATATAAATACCAACTTGAACGGGGGAATAAGTAAGGAGAACAATAATGCGTGAGTATATTATAAAATATTTAGATGATTTGGAAATCGAAAAAAACATCTCGGTCAATACACGACAATCATATGAAAGAGATCTTAACCGTCTGATTACATATCTTATTGACTTTGAAGTGAAAAAAATTGCTGAGATTCAATACACGCATTTAAATGAATATATCCTGCTTTTGCGTAAAGAAGGCAAGGCAAATTCTACAATTTCTCGTCATTTAGCGGCTTTTAGAGGATTTTTTCGATACCTAGAACTCATGAGAGAAATAGAATATAATCCATGCAAACGCATTAGTACACCAAAAAAGCAAGTACATATGCCTAGTGTTATGACGTTAGATGAGGTTGAGTTGTTTTTGAATCAACCCGATCAATCAGCAAAAGGTTTGCGCGACAAAGCCATGCTTGAAGTTCTCTATGCAACGGGAATTCGCGTAAGTGAGTTGATTAACTTGACCATGACGGATGTGAATATTCCATTAGGCTACATTCGATGTCAAACACAAAAAAAAGCCCGAATTATACCTATCGGTAAGTCGTGTAGTCGAGCTCTGAAAAAGTATTTAACAGAATCAAGAGAGGTTTTTGTTCATAAGGAGAATCAAGTTGAAGAACTTTTTTTGAATTATCAAGGGAAAAAGCTAACGCGGCAAGGCTTTTGGAAAATTGTCAAAGCTTATGCACTTCGTGCAAAAATAGATAAAATTATTACACCACATATGTTGCGTCATTCATTTGCAAGTCATATGGTTCAAAATGGAGCCGACCTAAATGCAGTTAAGGAAATGATGGGACATTCGGATATTGCTTCAACTCAACTATACGTCAATCAAAAAAATCATAAAATAAAAGAAGAATATTTGAAAGCGCACCCAAGAGCTTAAAAACAGTCGAAATCTACGACTGTTTTTTTTATTAAATTATTTTGTAATTATGTAATTACATGATATAATAAATAGGTAATATTGAAACAAATTTGACCATAATAGGAGGAATAAACATGGGGAAAAGAGTTGTTTGGATTATTTTAGATAGTGTCGGAGTGGGAGAACTTCCGGACGCGGATAAATTTGGAGATGTAGGTAGTCATACCTTATGTAATACAGTAAATGCAACGAGTATAACTTTGCCGAATCTTGAAAAATTAGGTATCGGACATATTGAAGGTGTACATTGTCTTAAAAAAGTATCGGAACCAATAGGAAGCTTTGGTCGATGTATTGAAAAATCAAATGGAAAAGATACAACAGTTGGGCACTGGGAAATGGCTGGTGTGCATTCACCGAATCCTTTACCAACATATCCAAACGGTTTTCCGGATGAAATCATGATACCATTTTCTGAAAAAACCGGACGGAAATGGTTGGCAAATAGGCCGGCATCCGGAACTGAGATTTTAGATGAATTGGGAGAAGAGCACATGAAGACCGGAGATTTAATTGTATATACATCTGCGGATAGTGTTTTTCAAATTGCTGCCCATGAAGATATTGTTCCAATTGATGAGCTCTATAGAGATTGTCAAATCGCAAGAGAATTGTTATCAGGAGAACATGGCGTTGCACGTGTTATCGCTAGACCCTTTATCGGAAAACCAGGAGCATTTGAGAGAACTGCAAATCGGCGGGATTTTTCCCTATCTCCTCCTGGAGTGACTGTTCTTGACCAAGTTAAAAAGGCCAACCTACCAATGGTAGCTGTTGGAAAAATTGAGGACATCTTTAATGGAAAAGGTGTCACGGAGGCAATTCATACAAAAGACAATATGGATGGTGTAGACCAAACACTAAACTATATGAAAACGGTAGAAGAAGGTTTGATTTTTACCAATCTGGTTCAATTTGATTCCCATTGGGGACACCGTAATGATGCTGTAGGTTATGCCAATGGCTTAGTGGAGTTTGACGATCGATTACCGGAGATTATTGATGCAATGACGGATGAGGATATATTAGTTATTAATGCAGACCATGGTTGTGATCCGACAACCCCATCAACGGATCATTCAAGAGAATATATTCCATTATTGGTTTATGGAAAACAATTAAAATCCGGCATTCAATTAGGAACACGAGAGACATTTGCAGATATAGGGCAAACTATTGTTGATTTGCTTGGTGTGGATCCAATTAATGAAGGTATAAGTTTCAAAAAAGATTTGAAGTGAGGTGACCTGTATGCGAATGTATGATTTGATTGAAAAAAAGAAACAAAATAAAGCACTTTCAAAAGAAGAAATCCAATGGTTTATCGAACATTATATTAATGAGGATATACCTGATTATCAAGTTTCAGCCTTTATGATGGCTATATTTTTTAACGGAATGACGGATGAAGAAACATCCCAGTTAACCTTAAGTATGGCTGAAAGTGGAGAAATGCTATCACTTGAAGGCATTGAAGGTATTATTGTTGATAAACATTCGACGGGGGGCGTTGGGGATAAGACAACCCTTGTCGTTGCACCAATGGTTGCCAGTCTCGGAGTTCCTGTAGCAAAAATGAGTGGTCGCGGTCTTGGCCATACAGGTGGGACGATTGACAAGTTAGAATCGATTCCGGGTTTCAAAACATCGATTCCCATTGAACAATTTATAGAAAATGTGAACGCAATCAAAATGGCGATTGCGGGACAAACGGCAAATCTCGCGCCGGCAGATAAAAAATTATATGCATTACGTGATGTAACGGCAACGGTGAATCAACGATCGCTCATTGCAAGCTCAATTATGAGTAAAAAAATTGCATCCGGAGCAGATGCCATTGTACTGGATGTTAAAGTAGGTACGGGTGCTTTTATGAAAAATGAACCTGAAGCTATTGAATTAGCTGAAATCATGGTATCCATAGGGAAAAAACTCGGAAGGGATACCACAGCTATTATATCCGACATGAATCAACCCTTAGGCTTCGCGGTAGGTAATAATTTAGAAGTCATTGAAGCCATTAATACCCTAAATGGCAATGGGCCTAAAGATTTACTGGAAGTATCTCTTGAACTAGCTAGCCACATGGTATACCATGCAAAAAAAGCATCTTCTATTGAAGAAGCAAAAAAAATGCTTCAAGAGACCATTGACAATGGTTTGGCTTTAAAAAAATTCATGGAATTTGTAAAGGCTCAAGGTGGAGATGAAAGTTATGTTTCGGATACATCAAAATTTCAAGGAACGATGTTCGAAGAAGCAGTTAATGCTGAGTCTTCAGGATATATTGCATCAATTGAAGCAGAACAAATCGGTTATTCTGCATTAGTTCTTGGCGGTGGACGAGAAACCAAGGAAAGCGTTATCGACTTAAGTGTTGGCGTTATAATAGAAAAAAAGATTGGTGATTATGTTACGATGGGAGAACCACTAGCTATCATACATGGCAATGATTCGACAAAAATCGCCAATGCGAAAACATTGATTCAAAATGCCTATGTAATCTCTGAAACAGAGGTTGAACCACCACAAATTATTAAAAAGGTCATAACATAACTTTTACAATTTGATATGTATAACATTGAATTCTGTGTTATAATATAGGACGGCAGGTGTTTATACACTTGCCGTATTCAATAAGAATAAGAGGTGACATCATGTTAAATTTAACCATTGATATTATAATATCTATTGTTGCAGCAAGTATTGTTATGTTGGTACATGAACTATCTAAATACTATTTTTCTTTATCGATGTTGCACCCGATTTATCGAAAGAGAAAAGATTTAAAGGTTAACCTACTAAAATATATCGACCCTGTGGGGCTGATCCTTTTTGTATTTACAAGCGTAGGCTGGCAAAAACCGGGAGAATATAATCCAATCCAATTTAAAGATAAGGAAAAAGGCTTTTTCTTTTTAATGTTAGTCGGTATGGCAGCCAATATTCTGTTGATTTTAGCGCTTATTCCAATTTTTATGAACTTTTATGGCACTACGCGAACGGTTATCGGAAGTTATGGGATTACCTTTGTATTTCGATTGATACAATATAGTTTTGCATTAATCATCGTCAATTTGTTGCCTGTTCCTCCATTGGATATGGCTAAAATGATCTATTCTGTTAATCCGAATTTTTATTTCAAAATGATTCAAAATGAACGCATTATTCATGCTGTATTTATATTGTTAATTGCCTTTAATATTTTAAATGCTTTTGTAATGTCCTTATTTACTCCGATTCAGCAATTTTTAATATAAAAATATAAGTAGGTGTGATGAATGAAATTATCAATACGACTAGAATCATTTGAAGGTCCACTAGATCTATTGCTTCATTTAATTGACAAAAACAAAGTATCCATTACGGACATTCCAATTGCAATTATTACTGACCAGTATATTGAGTACATTGAAGCGATGGAACAAGATAAGATGGATACAATGAGTGTCTTTATTGAGATGGCGGCAACACTCATTCAGATTAAGACAAAAATGCTCTTGCCAAAAGTAAAAAATGAAAATAATGAAGAGATTGATCCTCGGAAAGAATTGATGGAACAACTATTGGAGTATAAAAAATATAAGTTGATGGCTGAGCATCTTAGAGATAAACAAATTGATGCACAACAAGTGTTTTTCAAAGTACCGACAATTCCGGAAGAAGTTCGCAATTATGTTCCCAAAGCGGACCCCAATGAATTGCTTAAAGGTATGGATTTTTCCCTTATGTATAAAATCTTTAGTGAAGTAATTAAGAAAAACAAAGATAAGATTGATCCGATTCGAAGCAAGTTTGGAACAATTAAGCGTGAAACATTTACTGTTCATGATAAAATGGAAGAAATTCTTGGGAAGAAGAAGACCGTTTCAAAACTTAGTTTTCGAGAATTATTAAATCAACAGATAACTAAATCAGAAATGATTGCGACGTTTTTGGCAATTTTGGAACTTATGAAAGTCAGTAAAATCAGAGTGATTCAAGTCAATGTTTTTCATGAAATTGATATAGAATTTATTTAGAAGAGGTCTTTATGGAAATTTTTGAATATGAAGCGATAATTGAAGCTGTTTTATTTACTATGGGTGAAGCAGTGGCCTTAGATAAATTGGCAGAAGTTATCGATCTTGATCAAGAGACAACAAAAAAAATCCTTCATCAAATGATGGATACATATCAGGAAAAGCATCGTGGTATTCGATTGATTGAGCTTGAAGGTGCTTACCAGTTATGTACAAAAAAAGAATATTATGAGTTTATAAAAAAGGCAACAAACAAAGTGATTAATCACCAATTAACGGATGTTTTAATTGAAACACTGTCAATCATTGCATATAAGCAGCCTTTGACAAAGATGCATATTGAAAAAATTCGAGGTGTAAAAACAGATCATGCAGTGAATAAATTAATTGAATATGGATTAATTGAAGAGAAAGGACGTTTAGATAGCCCCGGTAGACCTATTTTATTAGGGACAACGGAAGCATTTTTGAGAGGGTTTGGCTTGACTTCAGTTGATGAATTACCAGACTTAGACGAGCAACAATTAAGTAAAATACGTGGTGAAGTTGAACAAGAGTTGCAAATGAGTTTTCACGATCAATTTGATGATCAGAAAGATGAGATACGTTTAACAAACGATATAGGTGATGAAAAATGATGCGATTACAAAAATTTATGGCAATGGCAGGAGTTGCTTCTAGGCGACAAAGCGAGAAACTTATTGAAGAAGGAAAAGTAAAAGTTAATGGACATATCGTAAAAGAGATGGGTATGAAAATCGATGAAAAACGCGACACGGTTCATGTACAAGGAAAAAGAGTCTTTATTAATGAGGATAAATTATACTATATGCTTAATAAACCTCGCGGCTACGTAAGTACAGTTAATGATGAAAAAAATCGAAAAACAATTATGGAACTCGTTCCAGATGAAGAAAGGCTATATCCTGTAGGGCGGTTAGATCAAAACACATCCGGAATACTTTTGCTGACAAATGATGGAGACTTAACCTATAGGTTAACCCACCCAAAACATGAAGTGACTAAAAAATATGTTATTAAAGTTAAGCCAATTCCTTCAAAAGAAAAACTGAGCGAACTGCGAAAAGGCGGAGATATTGGTGTATATACGATTGCTCCTTGTGAAATTCGCTTGCGACGATTTGATGAAGAAGAAAACACAGGAACTTATGAAGTCACTATTAGTGAAGGTAAAAACAGACAAGTTCGAAACATGTTCGAATATATCGGATGTGAAGTCGTCACGTTAAAAAGAATTGCCATTGGAGAATTAACACTTAAAGGCTTACGACTCGGAAAATCCAGAAAACTCACTCCGGATGAAATCGTATATGTGAAAAAACTAGCCGGAATATAAGGAGACAGCATGTTTGAAATACGCATCACTGAACGTGTACATCAACTTATTCAACCCTACATACAAGTGGGCGATGTGGTTATTGATGCAACAATGGGAAATGGGAATGATACACTTTTTCTAGCCAAAAGCGTCGGTATCCACGGCCTTGTATTGAGTTTCGACATTCAAAAGCAAGCAATTGAAGCTACACGCGATAAATTGATTGAAAACCAATATGACATGCCTTTCTTGATTCAAAAAGATGAACAGTTCAAGAAGATGCCATCTGAAGAGGGTATCTATTTGATGAATTATTCCCATGAGAAGATTGATCTTATCCCAATAGAACATTTTGCCAAAGAACAAAAGATTTCGTGTATTATATTTAATTTTGGATATTTACCGGGGGGGGATAAGACCATTACAAGCCATTCTCATGTATCTATTGAAGCAATTAAAAAAAGCCTTCGTCTTGTTAAAGAAAAGGGAATCGTGTCTTTAGTTACTTATCCCGGGCATGCGGAAGGGCAAATAGAAGATCTTGCAATTGAACACTTCTTAAGCGGTTTATCTTCGAAATGTTTTGAAATTCTGAAAATTAGCTATGTGAATCGTAGTGAAAGAGCACCAAAACAGTATCTAATTTACAAATTACGAGGTGATTGGTATGTATAAGAAATGGTTTGGTTTTTTACTGAGACGTCGAGTCGTTGTTACTTTTTTATTACTCATTCAGATAACAGTCATAATTGTTCTCTTATTATACAGAAGTGAGAATTCGTGGATATTTAATGGACTTATGACGGCGATTAGTGTCATTGTTGCTGTTCGCATTATAGCAAATCGTACGAAAGGCGCATATAAACTAACATGGGTTTTTCAGATTCTATTGTTTCCCGTTTTTGGCGGACTGTTTTATTTGCTTTTTCAATTTCAAATGTCGAAAATGAAATATAACAAACGAATCAATCATTACAAGTATATATCTGAACCGTTATATATACTCCCGGGGAACTTATACGCAAGCAAAACGCATCTTCAACGAAAATATTTGCCTCAGATGAATTATTTGCAAAAGTTTGCAGGGTTTCCGGTATATACACACACGCGTACTCAATATCTTTCTTCAGGTGAGGAAAAGTTTAAAGCCATGCTGTTGGAATTAGAAAAAGCAGAAGAGTATATATTTTTAGAGTATTTTATTATAGAATCCGGAATTATGTGGGATAGCATTTTGAAAATCCTTAAGGCAAAGGCGGCTCAAGGAATTGATGTACGATTAATTTATGACGATGTCGGATGTCTTTTTTTATTACCGAAGGATTATCCAACTCAATTAGAAGCGTATGGAATAAAGTGTATTGCATTCAATCGATTCAACCCGTTATTCTCTGCCAAACAAAATAATCGTGATCACAGAAAAATCTGTGTTATCGATGGAAAAGTTGCTATTACCGGTGGCGTGAATTTAGCCGACGAGTATATTAACCATATAGAAAAATACGGACATTGGAAAGATGCGGCAATTTTATTGGAAGGTCATGGGGCTTGGAGTTTCACTTTGATTTTCTTGGAAATGTGGTATCTGGCTTCCAATATAGAAGAAAACTATACAGCCCTCTACCCATGGAAAGCAGAAAAATGCCAAGTCCAAAGTGATGGACTGATTCAACCCTATTCAGATAGTCCTTTAGATGACGAAAATGTGGGAGAACATGTTTATTTACAGATTATTAATAATGCGAAAGACTATGTGTATATTAATACACCCTATTTGATTATTGACGACAGTATGGTATCTGCCTTATGTCTAGCAGCAAAAAGCGGGGTTGATGTTCGGATTGTAACACCCAATAAATATGATAAATGGGTTGTGCATGTAACAACACGTTCATATTATCGAGAGCTTATTAAAGCAGGAGTTAAAATCTATGAATACACCAATGGCTTTAATCATGGAAAAACATTTGTCTCCGATCACTGTGTTGCAACGGTAGGAACAACGAATCTGGATTTTCGAAGCTTATACTTACATTTTGAATGTGGCGTATTACTATTTGACAATTCAGCTATTCATGATATATATAAGGATTTTATTAAAACGCTTGAAATTTCAAGGCTAGTTAAGGAGGATGATTACACAGGGAATATCTTATTGAATTTAGGGCAAGATTTTTTGCGTGTATTTGCGCCGTTAATGTAACAAAACCATTAACAGTTCACTTGATTTTTGCTGATTTCTTATGTAGAATGAAGCGTATGAAAGTTGTATTGTTAAAATAAATCTATGGAGGTTAAATATGAGTTTCCAAGAGAAGTTAAATGATTTAAATACTCGTCGAAATCGCATCGAACTTCAAGGTGGACAAGAAGCTATTGATCAGATGCATACAATGGGAAAAAAATCCGCACGTGAACGTATAGAACTGCTATTTGATGAAAATAGTTTTGTGGAAATCGGTGCTTTTATTCAACAAAGAGCAACGGATTTTAATTTGAATATTAAAGATGTCCCTGCGGATGGAGTTGTAACCGGCTATGGTACGATTGAAGGACGTCTAGCCTATGCATATAGCCAAGATTCAACACTTCTAGGTGGATCTGTTGGTGAGATGCATGCAAAGAAGATTGTTGCTTTATATGATTTGGCGATTAAAATGGGGGCCCCTCTTATTGGCTTAGTTGATACCGCTGGACTAAGATTACAAGAATCAACAGATGCTCTAGATGCCGTTGGTCAAATCTATGTAAAACAATCGATAGCGTCTGGAGTGATTCCGCAAATTACGGGTATATTAGGTCCTTGTGGTGGTGGATCTGCTCTTGTTGCAGGTTTAAGTGATTTCACCTTTATTTCTAACAAAAATGGTCAATTATTTGTCAATAGCCCCAATACTTATAGTGATACGAAGAAAAATGAAAGTTTCGGAACAGCGACGTATAATTCAGAAATATCAGGTTTAGTTGATTTTGTTTGTGATGATGAACAAGGGTTAATTCAAGATATACGCCATCTTGTCGAATTACTCCCGGCCAACAATGCTGAAGAAGCCCCTTTCGAAAATGTAAACGATGATTTAAATCGTCTTTCTCCTGAATTAAATTCTGCGATTTCAAGACAAGGTTTTAATAGTCGTTTAACGCTCCAATCGATATGTGATCAAAATAATATCGTTGAAATAAAACAAAATTATGGTACAGAAGTTATTATCGCTTTTGGGAAAATGAACGGAATGACGGTTGGATTTATTGGGAATCAAACCAATGAAGTGGATGGACGCCTGACAGTGCAGGCATTGAAGAAAATAACGAAATTCGTTACTTTTTGTGATGCATTTAATATACCCATCGTAACAATGAGTGATGTTGTTGGATATGCCGCAAATAGTTCAGATGAAAATCAAGGATTGGCAAAAGTTGCTGCCGAAATGACCCATTCCTTTATTCGAGCATCGATCCCCAAAATTAATATTATTGCATATCGCGCCTTTGGTTCAGCTTATGTAAGCTTTAATTCAAAACACGTAGGAGCTGATGTTGTTCTTGCATGGCCAACAGCTGAAATCGGAGTAATGGAGGCAAGCAGTGCTGTACGTATCATGTACAATGATGAAATTGCCAATGGAACACTCACGAATGCAGAAAAATCAAATAAAGAAATTGAATATAAAGAGAATCAATCGTCGCCTTATGTAGCAGCAGGTCGTGGCTATATTGATGATGTAATTGAGCCTGCAGCAACACGTAAACGTGTTATTGTTGCTTTGGAAATGCTATATACAAAGCGAGTTCCAAGTATAGACAGAAAACATAGCACGATATAAGGAAGGTGATGACAAATATGTTACTAAATCGCGTATTCTTTTTAACAACAACGACAACAACAACTTCTGAACGATTACAAGAAGGTCTCATTGCCTTAATTAGTGGAATGGCTACGGTATTTGTAATTTTAATTTCTATATCTTTAATTATAACCTTATTTAAGTATATAAAAAGTGGCGAGATTGTTCATCCTCATGAGCAATCAAAAATAACGGCTGTTGTAGAAAAAAAACCACATGAAGTCGCAGAAAAACAAGATGAAACAGAATTAGTTGCTGTTATTACCGCCGCAATTGCAGCGTCATTAAATACAACAAGCGATCAATTACAGGTGAAGTCGTTTAGACGTATTCAAAAAAAGAATCAGTATAGTCGATAGGAGGAACAAACATGAGAAAATTTCAAGTTACAGTTAATGGAAGCACATATGAGGTTGATGTAGAAGAATTAGGTGGTGGTACCCAAGGAAATGTTAGTCAAACAGCATCTACAAATACTTCAACCGCAAGTTCAGCGCCAATATCAGCGCCTTCACAAGCACCTGCTTCGGCAGAAACGAGCGGTGATACATTATTGGAAGCACCCATGCAAGGGAAAATTGTGTCCGTAAAAGTTTCCGTTGGAGATTCTGTCAATGAAGGGGATGTCGTTGCTGTTTTAGAAGCGATGAAAATGGAAAATGAGGTAGTTGCTCCGAACGCAGGCACAATTGCAAGTATTAACGTGACATCCGGACAATCTGTAGAAGCAGGAGATTTAATCGCTTCTCTAAATTAAGCATAGGGAGGATTTATTCATGAACATTTTAGGAAGACTCGCCGAGGCTTTTGGGAAGTTTATAGATTCTTCTGGAATAAACTGGTTTGTTCAAAATATGAACTTGGATCGTGGTTTTGATTTCAACTACATTTTTTCCGGAAGTCTTGGTAACTTATTAATGGTTATTATTGCTTTTATACTTTTGTATTTAGCAATCAAAAAAGAATTTGAGCCCCTCTTATTAATACCCATTGCTTTTGGTATGTTTTTAGTTAATTTGCCAATCTCGGGAATTATGGATGGACCCACGACACAATTGACATTTAATGGAATTACTCAAGATTTTCAAGGAAGTTTAACTCAAGTAGCTGCCCGTTTTGCTTTTGCTTTTGAATCACAAACGGGTGCAAACTTTTATGATCATGCCAAAGAAATTCCCGGAGGACTTCTATATTACATTTATTATGGTAATAAACTTGGAATCTTTCCTCCATTAATTTTTATGGGGGTTGGTGTAATGACCGACTTTGCTCCGCTGTTAGCGAATCCGAAGAGTTTTTTACTAGGCGCTGCGGCACAATTTGGTATTTTCCTAGCCTTTTTTGGAGCGCTTGCCTTTGGTTTTACTAACGGGGAAGCAGCATCCATTGCAATTATAGGTGGTGCGGATGGACCGACGGCCATATATACAGCCATTAAGTTGGCCCCTCATTTATTAGCTCCCATTGCAGTCGCGGCATATTCATACATGTCATTAGTTCCTATTATACAGCCACCAATTATGCGCGCTCTCACATCAAAAGAGGAACGAATGATCAAGATGCAACAATTGCGACCGGTGTCACAACTTGAAAAAATATTATTTCCAATCATTGTTACCCTGCTGGTTATATTGATATTGCCATCAACAACGGCTCTTATAGGAATGTTAATGTTTGGTAACTTAATTAAGGTTTCCGGTGTTACTGAAAAGTTGGCTGAAGTTGCATCCGGACCATTAATGTATACAATTACTATATTCTTAGGAATCACTGTAGGTGCAACAACAAAAGCAGCAGATTTCTTAAATACAGCGACACTATTTATTTTGATATTAGGACTTTTAGCATTTGCTTTTGGAACAGCAGCCGGTGTAATATTAGGAAAAATTATGAGTAAATTATCCGGTGGTAAACTCAATCCACTTATTGGAGGAGCCGGTGTTTCAGCAGTACCTATGGCGGCACGTGTCGTTCAAAAAGTTGGTCAAAAAGAGAATCCGTCCAACTTCTTGTTAATGCATGCGATGGGACCAAACGTTGCCGGAGTTATCGGTTCAGCAGTTGCTGCCGGTGTCTTTTTATCCTTATATTTATAAGTGGATAGTTGATGAAATATCAATAGAAAAAGGAGGTCAATATGTCAGAAATTATTCAAAAACCTGTTAAAATAACAGATACTATATTAAGAGATGCGCACCAATCATTAATCGCTACACGTTTGCGAACTGAAGATATGTTACCCATTGTTGAGAAGCTAGATCAAGTTGGTTATCACTCTGTTGAGATGTGGGGTGGAGCTACCTTTGATTCATGTTTAAGATTTTTAAAAGAAGATCCGTGGCACCGATTACGTGTACTGCGTGAAGGCTTTAAAAACACAAAAATGCAAATGTTATTACGTGGTCAGAATTTACTAGGATACCGTCATCATCCGGATGATGTTGTGGAATATTTTGTTCAAAAAGCCGTAGCTAATGGCATTGATATTGTTCGTATTTTTGATGCATTAAATGATATGAGAAATATTAAAACTGCACTTGATGCCACCAAAAGAGAAGGCGGACACGCGCAAGTGGCGATTGCATATACCTTGTCAGATTTTCATACCATCGACTATTTCGGTGAGTTAGCAAAACAGATTGAAGATATGGGTGCAGATTCTATATGTATCAAAGACATGGCAGGATTGTTGCTTCCATTCGAAGCAACCAAGCTTGTGTCCAAGGTGAAAGAAGTGACAGATTTGCAAATCCAAGTGCATTCCCACTACACTTCTGGTTTAGCAAGTATGGCTTATTTAAAAGCTGTAGAGGCGGGAGCAGATATTATTGATTGTGCAGTCAGCCCCTTTTCAATGGGGACGGCTCAACCGGCGACCGAAGTTATGGTGGAAACCTTTAAAGGCACACCTTATGATACAGGCTTGAACGAAAAATTATTAGTTGAGATTGCTGATTATTTTCGACCCATTCGAGAAGAAGCATTGGAGAGTGGCCTGTTAAATTCAAAAGTATTAGCAGTTAACATTAAAACCTTGCTTTACCAAGTGCCTGGAGGCATGTTGTCAAATCTTGTAAGTCAGTTAAGTGAGCAAGGAGCCGGTGATAAATTCTATGATGTTCTTGAAGAGATTCCACGTGTACGAGCGGATTTTGGTTATCCCCCACTTGTAACACCTTCAAGTCAAATTGTTGGTACACAAGCTGTTTTAAATGTTTTAGGTGGACAACGTTATAAAATGATTTCAAAAGAATCAAAAGCATTGGTTCGTGGTGAATATGGGCGAACGCCAATGCCTATATCCGATGAAATTAAAAAGCAAATTATTGGGGATGAAGAAGCTATAACATGTCGTCCCGCTGATTTGCTTGAACCGGGATTAGATCAATTAAGAAAAGAAACCATGCGTTGGGCACAGCAAGACGAAGACGTTCTTTCATATGCCCTTTTCCCTCAAGTAGCAAAAGAATATTTTGAATACAGGGAAGCGCAACAATCAAAGGTTGATCCAAAACAAGCAGGTATTGCTCATAAGGTATATCCTGTATAAAGACGAATTATTCCATTGGCAAATAGCATCTCATACATATGAGATGCTATTTTTGACGTGACTTCATTTTCTGTATTCATTTTCGGGCAAATAATACCTTGTAAATTCAGAATTAGTACGTTATAATATAGAAATATTGAAAGACAAAAGTGAAAAACATTCATTTTTCATATAATTGAAGGAAGATAGTGCATTATGCAGGAGGAAATCATGTCACAACAAAACGATTTAATTAAGCGTATCAAAGTACATTATAATCAATTAAGCAAAGGACAAAAATTACTCGCCGATTATATTACAAACCACTATGAAAAGGCTGTTTTTTTGACGGCGGCCAAGTTAGGAACAATCGTTGGAGTAAGTGAATCTACCGTTGTCCGATTTGCCAATGAACTAGGATATGATGGATACCCCAAATTGCAGCGTGCACTTGAAGAACTTGTAAAAAACAAGTTAACATCTATTCAACGTGTTAATGTAACATCCGATCGTATTGACAAAGATCAAATATTGAAGCATGTACTGCATGCTGACATGGAAAAAATTAAAGTCACCTTAGAAGAACTGGATAATGATCAATTCAATACAGCAATCGACTATATTATGGAAGCAAAAACAATATATATTGTCGGTGTGAGAAGTAGCGCATCATTAGCCGGATTTTTGGGTTTCTATTTTAATTTAATGTTCGATAATGTAAAGTTAATCCACACCAATAGTGTTAGTGAAATGTTTGAACAGATTCATCGTATCTCAGATGAAGATGTTATGATTGGAATTAGCTTTCCGCGATATTCAAAACGTACCTTAAAAGCCATGGAATATGCAAAATCTAGAAAAGGCAAAGTCCTCACCATTACGGATAGCCCCATATCACCCATGGTTCAATTTTCAGACGTCAGCTTGGTGGCGCGAAGCGAAATGGTCTCTTTTGTAGATTCCTTAGTAGCACCTTTGAGCCTCATAAATGCAATTATCGTTGCTTTGTCAATGCGAAAGAAAGATACGATTGTAGAAAGTTTAGAACGATTAGAAAATATATGGAATGAGTATCAAGTTTATGAAAATGATGATGATATTAATTTGAATTATAGTCTTAGACTTGATCAACATTAGTTTGGAGAGCATATGTATCAAACAATTATAATAGGCGGTGGACCGGCCGGGATGATAGCTGCCATAAAAGCAGCTGATACGGGCGAACCGGTACTCCTTATCGAAAAAAACGAAAAATTAGGGAAAAAACTATATATAACGGGTAAAGGTCGATGTAATGTTACGAATGCAAGCGATGTTGAATATCATTTAAAGCAACAAACATGCAATGCAAAATTTCTATATAGCGCTTTTTATTCTTTTGACAGTAATTTGCTCATGGCGTTTCTAGAAGAAGAAGGCTTGCGGCTAAAAGTAGAGCGGGGACAACGTGTTTTTCCTGCTAGCGATAAATCTTCAGATGTAATTAAAGTCTTGGAAGGGGCCTTATTAAAAAGAAATGTAGAAATCATGTTAAACACGGGTGTCAAACAAGTCCTTGTCGACAACAAAAAGATTCATGGAATTCGAACAAGTAAAAATGAGGAGATCATAAGCAAGAATGTGATCGTAGCTACAGGTGGAGTATCCTATAGTATGACAGGGTCGACCGGCGACGGATATCAATTTGCAAAAGCATTTGGCCATAAAATAATTCCTCCCCTTCAAGGATTAGTCCCCATTGAGACCATTGAGGAGGATATTTATTCATTGCAAGGCTTATCCTTACGAAATGTAAACGTTCATGTAAAAAATAAGGAAGATAGCTACTATAATGAAGTTGGGGAAATGTTATTTACACATTTTGGAGTCAGTGGGCCCTTGATTTTGTCGGCAAGTAGCTATATTCCAAGAAATATAAAACTAAAGGATGTCCAAATTCGTATTGATCTCAAACCGGGACTGGATTATGATAAGCTTGACAAGCGCATCTTAAGAGATTTTGACCAATTTCAAAAAAAAGCAATTCAAAATGCCCTTAAAGGATTATTACCACAAAAACTCATTCCGGTTATTTTGCACCGATGTAGGTTGGATGGAATGAAACCGGTAGATCAAGTCACCCGGGAAGAACGTCTTGCATTAGGGCGTCAGATTAAAGATTTTAATCTTCATATAAAAGCTTTTCGTAAATTCAATGAAGCCATTATTACCCGAGGTGGAATTGATGTTAACGATATAGATCCTCACACAATGCAGTCTAAATGTATCAGTGGTTTATATTTTGTCGGTGAAGTTTTAGATTTGGATGCATTAACGGGAGGATTTAATCTGCAAATTGCATTCTCTACAGGCGCATTAGCAGGTATAAGTACACTAGAGTGAAAGGATAAAAATAATGATGATTAGCATTCGTGGTGCCAATACGGTGCAAGAAAATACAAAAGAAGCAATTTTAGATAGTACAAAAGAACTATTACAAGAAATCATACATGCGAATGAATTACAAGCTTCTCAAATCATTTCGGTATTTTTTACGGCAACGAAGGATTTGACCAAAGTTTATCCGGCTGTAGCTGCAAGGGATTTGGGATTGACAGAATGTTCCTTGATCTGTTGTCAAGAAATGTATGTCGAAGATAGTTTGAAACAATGCATTCGGGTTTTGTTTCACGTAAATGTGACAAAAGAACAAAAAGATATTCAACATATCTATTTAGGTGGAGCCAAAGTACTACGACCGGATATTGCAAAACCCCTAAGTATAGCAATTGACGGACCTGCAGGTGCAGGAAAAAGTACGATAGCTAAAGCATTGGCCCAAAAATTAAACTTTATATATGTTGATACTGGGGCAATGTATCGCGCTTTAGGATATTACATATATCATCAAATCAATGACGATATTTATGATAAAGAAAAGTTATCACAGTATATTCAGAATTACATTGATCAGATACATGTAAGTATTGATTATGAGGATGGCCAGCAGCAAATATTTGTTTGTGATGAAAATGTAACATCAAACATTCGCACGCAAGAAATAGGTCATATTGCCTCTATTATTTCTGCGAATAAATATGTTAGACTATTTTTAGTCAAAGAACAGCAAAATTTGGCAAAAGTAAAATCAGTTGTTATGGATGGAAGAGATATAGGTACCCATGTATTACCCGATGCGCCGCTTAAGATCTTTTTGACAGCGAGCGTGGAAATCCGTGCTTTGCGTCGCTTTAATGAACTCAACGAAAAAGGTCAAAATCCTCATTTGCAAACAATACAAGAAGAGATTGAAGAGCGAGATTATCGTGATATGCATCGTGAATTTGCTCCCTTAGAGCAAGCAGGTGATGCAATAGTTGTCGACACATCGGATATGTCTATTGATGAAGTTGTCAAATCCATCTATGAACGTGCAAAAAAGTTAGGACTGTAATTTATGAAAATTATATTAGCTAAAACAGCAGGATTTTGTTTTGGGGTCAATCGAGCTGTCAATCGTTTGGATACTATGATTAAAGCCCCTACAAATCAAGAAATTCCTATATATTCATATGGTCCGGTCATTCATAATCCACAAGTCGTGAATCGATTTAAAGACCAAGGCATTATTATCATTAACGCTCTTGATGAATTAAAGACATATCCTCCAGGTAAAATTCTTATACGGAGTCATGGGGTTTCTCAAGCAGAACTTACAAAATTACAAAATAAAGGATTTACAATTATAGATAGTACCTGTCCATATGTAAAAAAAATTCATAAAATTGTCGAAGAAGAAAGTCTTAAAGGGCATTCAATTCTTATTATTGGTGATGAAAATCACCCTGAAGTAAAAGGAAT
>CAZLXW010000067.1:0-19691 GCA_964563505.1 uncultured Eubacteriales bacterium | reverse complement strand
TGGAAAAACCCATTGGTGTTTATACAAAGGCGGTTGAAGAACTCAATCAAAAGGCTCAAACATCAGGTAAAGTGTTTGCTATTATGTATAATCAACGCACCAACCCAATCTACCAAAAGGCAAGGGATTTCATTCAATCCGGTGAACTGGGAGAGCTTGTACGTGTCAACTGGACCATTACAAATTGGTTCCGGTCTCAACGATACTATGATTCTGGTGGATGGCGCGCGACCTGGGAAGGTGAAGGTGGTGGCGTTCTCCTTAATCAATGTCCCCATCAGCTTGACATGATTCAATGGATATGCGGTATGCCAAAACGTATTCGCGGATTTTGCGATTATGGCAAATTTCATAACATTGAAGTGGAAGATGATGTGACGGCATTTTTTGAGTATGCAAATGGCGCGACTGGTCTTTTCATAACATCAACAGGTGAGGCACCGGGAACGAATCGTTTGGAGATATCTGGAGATATGGGAAAACTTGTCATTGAAGATAATACCATGACCTTCTATCGCAATAGAGTAGGAACTCGCCAACATAGCGATACAACACCGGAAGGATTTAGACCACCGGAAAATTGGACATGTGCTATACCGGTTGAAGGCAAAGCGACAGAACATGTAGGTATAATGCAGAACTTTACCGATGCGATTCTAGATGGAACGGACTTATTGGCACCGGGAAATGAAGGCATTTATGGCTTAACCATCAGCAATGCCATTCATCTTTCAGACTGGTTGGGTGATTGGGTTGAGCTTCCGGTTGATGGGACGTTATATTATGAACGCCTTCAAGAAAAGATTCAACAATCGACCTATTCAAAAAAAGTGGAAGAAGTTGTCTTTGATCTAAAAGGTAGCCATTAAGAACATGAATTAAGGAGGCGTTTAAATGAACACATTACTTATTTCGGGATTTGCCGACGAAATATCGAGTGATTTTTCCAAGCAAATTCAAGAATTGAATAAATTAGGAATAGACTACATGTCCATTCGTGGTGTGGACGGTAGAAATATCGGTGATTATACACTTGAAGAGATACGTACAAATATCCAGCCTAGACTTGAAGCCGGTAAGATTAAAATCTCATCGATTGGTTCTCCGATTGGTAAGATTGATGTAGAGGATGAAGAAGCGTTTGAACAACAAAAAATAATGCTGGTAAGACTTTGTCAAGCATGTAAGTTCTTTGAATGTGACTATATACGTATATTTAGTTTTTTTATTCCGCAAGGTAAAAATCCGGATGAGTTTAAAGAAGTCGTTATTCGAAAAATGCAGGAGTTTGTGACCATTGCAGAAGAATATGACGTAGTATTACTTCACGAAAATGAAAAGGATATTTATGGAGATATTGGACGACGATGTAAGGACCTACTCGACGCCATTGATTCCCCTAATTTCAAAGGAATTTTTGATTTTGCAAACTTTGTTCAATGCCAAGAAGATACAAGAATCTGCTATGAATTGCTCAAAGACGACACCGTTTATATTCATATCAAGGATGCGGTCTATACGGATGGAGATAACGTCTTATGTGGGACCGGTGACGGAAAGATTCAAGAACTTTTGGCTGATTTTATCGCTGAAGGCTATGAAGGCTTTTTGACCCTCGAACCCCATCTAGTTATTTTTGATTCACTGAAAGACTTGGAGAATAAGGATTCTGCAGAGGTCATAAAAAGTAATAAGGCTAAGTCAGGTGAAGAAGGTTTTGAAATGCAATATAGGGCGCTTGAAGAAATTTTAAAGACTATACAAGGAGATGTATGATGATACGTGTTGGCATTATTGGATTAGGTGATATATCAAAAGTACATATTCCCATAATAATGGCAGATGAAAACCTTCTTTTAGTCGCAGTCAGTGATATAGATGTAAATCAGTGGTGTGAGGATTCAGATATTCATTTTTATGAAAACTATAAAGAGATGTTGGACCAAGAAAATCTTGACAGTGTTCACATATGTTTGCCCCATTATCTCCATGCTCCGGTCACGATGGATTGTATTCAAAGAGGTATCCACGTTTTTTTAGAAAAACCTATGGGAATCAACCTAAAAGAAGTCGACGAACTGGTCGACTTAGAAAAGAAACAACCGGATATGAAGATCAATCTATGTCTACAAAATCGACTAAATAATACATCGATTCACATGAAGAAGCACGTTGAATCCGGTGATTATGGACGGATAATAGGTATGAAAGCTTTGGTGGCTTGGCATCGTCCACGTGAATACTATGACCATAAGCCTTGGAGAGGACAGATGGATTTGTCCGGTGGCGGTGTAATGATTAATCAAAGCATTCATACGCTGGACCTCATGCAATGGATTGGCGGAGAAATCAAAAATATTCAAGGAAGCTTAAGCCAGCTTCTTGATTATGGCATTGAGGTTGAAGATACAGCAAGTGCCCGATTGGAATTTATGGATGGATTCAGCGGACTATTTTATGCGACCAATGCCAATCCTTACAACGCAAGTGTTGAATTGGAAGTAGTTCTAGAAAAAGCGCGTTTGGTCATTCGAGATAATATTCTGTATTGTTGGGATGAAGAAGGGCAACATATTCTCGTGGAAGATGATAAAGTCCAAGGAAGCAAGTTCTATTATGGGGCTAGCCACAAAAAATTAATACATACATTTTATAAAGGATTAGAATCAAATAAAGATGACTATATACCGGTATCTCAGGGCCTTCAATCCATGCGAATGATTGATGCCATAAGACGGTCGTCAGAAACAGGAAAAATAATTAATATGGAGGAATATAATGGATAAAAAAGGATTAATTGGCGTACAAATGATGATGCTTAAAGATAAGGTAGCTGAAGTAGGTGTCTATGAAGTTTTTAAAACATTGAATGCCATGGGCTATCACTGTGTGGAAATATCGCAAATCCCAATGACAGAAGAAAATGTCAGTCAAATGAAGCAAGGGGCCAAAGATTTTGATATTAAAATAGCGGCTATGTCAGCAGCAGTAGAACCCATGATGTCGGGAATACCTGGAGAATACCTAAGCAGTGATTTTGATAAAATTGTTCAGGACTGTAAAACCCTTGGTTGCAATTATCTTCGTATCGGTATGTTACCTATGACGCGGATGGGTGACTATGATAAGTCTGTTGATTTTGCAAAACTGGCCGATCACTATGCTGAAAAACTCGCTGAACATGACATCAAACTCTACTATCATAATCATCATCTTGAATTTACAAAATATAATGGTGAGACTTTGCTTGATATTATTAGAAACAATACAAAGCATATCGGTTTTGAACTGGATGTACACTGGATACAACGCGGTGGTATGAATCCTGTAGATGTGATTAAGCGTTTTGCAGGACGGGTATCTTTGATTCATTTAAAAGATTATCGTATCGGTGAGATCGATCTTGATTTTTCAAAAGAATTTGATCCGAGTGAATTTAAAACAGCCTTTACATCGGTTGTCCAATTTGCAGAAGTCGGCCAAGGAACACTTGATATGCCGGCTATTATAGAAGCCGGACTTCAAAGCGGCGGTCAATACTTCTTCATTGAACAAGATGACCAATATGGAAAAGATCCTTATGAATGTCTAGAAATCTCTAGAGATAACCTCTATGCCATGGGATATAAAGAGTGGTTTGAATAAAAGAGGCGATATTTACTGGGTTTCATTAAATCCAACTAAGGGTCATCCCATACATGTATCAATCAGAGAGGGGCTCTCGGTTGTATGAAAGTTATCGAGGGTTTATTTTAATAATTGTCAGGTTACCGGAGAGCGAAAAACGCTCTCCGGTTTTTATGTTACGATAGAAGACTGAAAAATAAATACAGATGTTATAGTAGCTCGAATTGTTGGAGGAAAGTTATCGGTAGGGAAATTGTCTTCTTTTTTTATAATTTAATAAAAAACACGTCGTTCGTGTATTATAGCACGTCGTTCAGGTAGAGTTGCCTTATTTTAGTAATAAGTATGCTATTATCATCACATAGAAAAAAACATTACTTTGAAAAGGAGAAAAACATGAAAAAAATCATTGCAATACAGTTATGTATGACTATAATATTAGGTTCATTTAACCATCAGATTAGTGCAAAAGATTATAGGAAAGATGACTTTACCTTATATGAAAATTACGATCAATATGCTGATGAAATGTCAAAAATCGAAAACTATGTTACAATAGAAAATGGAAAGTACGCTCTTAAACTGACGAAAGAAGCCGAGAAATTATTTAGTAGAGATAGCATTAACACAATCTATACTATTAACTCGGATAATATAATCACATCAGGAGGAATTACAAAAGTAGTGTTTAAATGGGATGGTTCTGCGGCAATTGGTGTGGCTATTGCTGGTGGTGTTGGAGCAATAGCAGGCGACTTGGTTTCGGGCGTTTCATTTCCGCCAATGGTTTATAAATATAGAGGAGCATTGAGTGATCAAGTGGCATGCCAAACAGAAAACGGTGGGCACACACCTTTCATTAATTTGCCGTAAAGGAGAAGAGGAATGAAAATGCTTCATTTTTTATTTGACTGGATATTTATTGTAATAACAATTTTAGTTATGACCAATTTAGAAATCAATAAATGGATTTATTACATTGTAACATCTGCTTTAATATATATTATCATTAGAGCTGGTGATAAGTTGTTTAAGGCAAAATAGTTCTATGACTAAGTACTCCGGAGAGCGTTTTTCGCTCTCCGGTTTTATTTCACAATAAATGAGGATGACATGCCATCAAGTTTGGCTAAAAGGTTCCTTCAAATCATAAGCAATTCCAATCGCACCGGGACCTACATGTGTTCCAATAACCGGGCCGATATCCACAACTAAAACGTCGACACCCAGAGCATCTTGAAGGTCTTGAGCCAAAGCGAGGCCTTCTTCATATGCCTCAATATGGTGGACAACAACATGTTTTAATCCATGTTTTCTTATGTCGTCCAATGCAATCTGTAATAAGGTTGATACGGCCTTCTTCTTCGTTCGTACCTTTTGAAGCACCTCTGTTCGGCCGTCTTTGACAGTAAGAATGGGCAGAAGTTTCATGATGTTACCGATGAGTGCTTGTGCGCCGCCAATACGTCCACCCATTTTTAAGTAGTCTAAAGTTTCCGGCAAAAAAATAAATCGACTTTGATGGACATAGCTACGCATGGCCTGAGCAACAATGTCTATGGGCTTACCTTGACTAACTAATTCAGCTCCATAAAGCACACAAAAACCGAGTTGCATGCAATTCGTTCTAGAATCAACAAGCTCAATTTTTGCGTTCGGATACTTGTCTAAAAGTTGTTCTTTAATCATGCATGCTGTTTGGTAAGTTCCGCTCATTTCTGAGGATAGGAATGTACCGATAAGGTCATCTCCTTCCGATACAATGTTTTCGAAAATCTTCGTCATTTCTTCTAAGCTCGGTTGGGATGACTTTGGAAAATTTTTGCTTTGTGCTAGACGAGCATAGAATTCTTCATTCTTTGTTTTAGTCTCTATAAATACATCTTCATCAATTAAAGCGCTCAAGGAAACGATTTGTATGGGATAATCTCCAATCAGTTCCTTGGGCAAGTAAGATGTACTGTCTGTAACCAATTTTATCATATCAATGACTCCATTCTTTAATATTCTATATTCAACTAAGTTCGCGTATATCGAGTAGGCTTCCATTCGGATGCGCATAAAATTCATCGTTCATAAATTGTATCAAGCGTTTGGCAACGTCATCTGGCGATGTCAGGGCATTATTTGCTTTTAAATCTAAGAAGCGGTCAATATTCGGGAATTCTTCTTTTGACGCGCCACGGATAGTCTCCTGCATAGGGGTGTCAATCACACCGGGGGCCATGGAGATGACATGGATGTGGTCTTCGCCTGAAGACTGTTCTTTTCCAAAGCATTGAGTGAACATATTTAATCCGGCCTTTGAGGTACAATAGCTACTCCAACCTTCAATGGGTTTTTTGGCGGCGCCTGAAGAAATATTTAGGATTCTTTTAGCTCCGGTATAGTGGCGAAGGTGCTTTGCAAATTCAGCAGATAAAATCATGGGTGCAAGAAGGTTAATGGTTATATTTTCAAAAAAATCATTGGCTTCACAGTTGTCAACGCTGTTAATAGGCTCAATGATGCCGGCATTATTAATGAGTGTAATGGAAGCGTATTCTTCTTGTTCTAATGAGAAGAAAATATCAACCACGAGACCGGGAAGGCTTCCGTAATCGACTAAATCAAAGTATTTTTGTTCGACCTGGTCTGAGAATGCTGGGTTTGTCGTCCGTGAAATTCCGATGATATGATTGGAGGCTGAATCTAAATTCTTCGCTAGTGCCTCGCCGATTCCTTTTGATGTTCCGGTAATGATATATAAATGTTTGTCTGCCATGAGTAGACTCCTTTCGATTGTAATATTAATCATACATGAGTAATTTTGCTAGCTATATTATAGCATATTTGTGGGCGTGAATACATCTTATCGTAGAGCATGAATTTCGATAAATCGAACTTCGTGAGGTTGTAATTCGCGCGAGATGGTCAAATAATCTTTTTCAACATTGAGGCGTTGCTTAGTAATTCTTGGAATTGAAATGGATTTAAGATAATTGCTTTCATCCTGGGTCTCAAGATTTAATGCACCGAGTTCAACCCATTTGTCAAAGGAGCTGCCATAATCTTTATTTAAGATAGTATCCGTGAGTATATATTGTTCATCAGTTAAATCCGAAAGCGGAATTACAAATTTTTTGACCATCGGATTGGGAAAAGGTGTGTACCGACTGGTAAAGGTCATGTCAAATAGTTCGCCAGCGGCATAAAGGGTAGAAAAATGTTGATAGTTATAAAGAATGATTTGGTATTTTGATTTATGTTTGGTGATAAAATAACCCTCTCCACGTCCGATTAGTGTATCGCCAAGCTTATTAAGCAAGACGAAGGCGTAATAAGAAGATTTTTTGATTCCATTATAAGTGAATAAGCCCATACCGCCGTGAAAAAGTTCTTCAGACATTTTGACTTCCTCTATAAAATCACTTATCATCCAATATCCAAAACTATCTAAGGCATCATAATTTTCCAAAATATTTTTAATAATATAGGTCGCCTTAAAGGCAGTATCATTTAATAAATCGCGTTGTGAAATTGTTGAGTTCCACTCCGTAACATAGAGCGCTTTATTATCAAGTTCTAGCTTTTTTAACTCTTTTTTTACAGAATAGATATTGTTCTTAAAAGCGTCAGGGTCAGAGTCGATAACAATATTGCTATGTATAATGAGGTCGGAGGTAAGGTCATTTTCATGACCGACGGGGTAAAAATGATAGTGGATAAAGTCAGGTAGACATTCGTGCTTGTGGCTAAAGTTTATGAAAGTTTTAAACCAATCTTTTTCGACAATGGTGTCTGTCATCATTGACGGAGAACCAAAGGAAATCTTTGGATTAATTGATTTAATCGTATCGTATGTTATTTTATAAAAATGAAAAAAAGCAGCGGAATCATCAAAACCAAACATGCTCTCGGGGCTATCCGGCTCATTCCACAAGAAAAAATGCCAAGAAAGTATTTCTTCTAAACCATAGCGGTTGATTAGGTGGAGGACGAATTGGTGGATGAGCAATGTCCATTTGTCATCATCTTTTGGCAAACTAAGTATTGATTCTAAGTAAAAGATCTTACGATTATGATTTTGTGCTAAATCTTTAGGCATAAAAGAAAGTTCTAAAAATGGTTTTAAATGAATAGAAAGCAAAAAATCAAAGACCATATCAACATAGGTAAAATCAATTTGGGGTTGACCCTTTGAATTTTCAGAATAGACCATCATATCATCATCAAAAATCCCGTGGAATTTAATATAAGTAAAACCGATATCTTCTTGTAGCTGGGTAAGCATTCTTTGATTTTGAGCATAGAGAATCTGCTTTGCCTTGCCAATCGATGTGGTTTTCTTAAATGAATGTTGAAGAGGAAAACCTTTTTGAATGACAGAAACCGGTGAGATTTCTTGTATTTGTAGGGAAGTGTTTCTTTTTTCGGGGTTAAACTCAGAACGATGTAAATATTTTGCAAGGCTGCCCAGGTCATTGTGATGCTGAAAACCTAGATTAAAATCATGATTTGTTATAGTGGTCCTTGCATTTTTATTTTCGAGATTCACGTGTCGATTTCGATAGTCGCTTGGCAAACATTGATTTTTTTCTTTGAAAATATGACTGAAAGATCGAGCGCTGGAAAACCCATTTTTGTCGGCAATAAAATCTAAAGACCAATTTGAATTCGCCAAATCAGCCGTCGCATGATTGAGACGGATTGTGTTGAGGTAATCTTTAAACCCGGTACCCATATATTTTTTAAAAATATTTGAAAGATAGGGTGGTGTAATATAGAATTTTTCGGCTAAATTTTTGAGTGTGATTGATTCAGTATAATAACTGTTTAGATAATGGATAATTTTTTCTAGCCGTTGAAGATGGGAAAAATAGTTTTTGTCTCTTGCCTCAACACGTTTTACATGAAACTGATTTAATAAAATATATAAGAGTTGATACGCGTGAGCATAATTTAAAAAGCGCATTGATTCGGATTGGGCTGAAGTGTGCTTGACAAGTTGAGCCAAAATTTCTTTGATGGGAGTCAAATTATCTTCGCTAAGGGCGGTCATTGAATTGCAGTCAAAGTATAATAATTCTGCCTGTGCCATGAGATGATTAAAACGTGAGGGATAAATGTGGAATGAAGCGATTTTACATTGGTTAGCAGAAAGCTCGTAAGGACTAAAGTGATTAATGAGGATGAGTTGATCGTCGCTTAAGTCGTAACGTTGATTGTTAATCATCACGGTTAATTGTCCAGATAAGACATAGATAATCTCAATATAATCATGCCATTGTTTGGGTTCAGAGTCGATCAGTTTAAATTGATAAGTAATCGGGAAATCCATAACAAACATCCTTTCAAAACAAAGTTATATAAATAGTATATCACAAATAATAGATATGTAAAAAATTAATATATAAGTGCAAAAAATTAATTTGTTAAAGAAATAGTTTTTTGTGGAAACATTTTTATTAAAGAAATGGCAGAAAAGGTCATAAGTAATGGTCTTATTAAGAAGAGAAGGCAATAGTATACTTAGGATAGAAAAAATAAAGTAGGAGGATGGATATGTTGGAAAAACATCAGATACTCTTTGAGGCAAAAAAAATTAGAAAAGTATTTGGTCCTACCGTTGCAGTTGATGACGTCGACTTGACTATTTATGCCGGCGAAGTACGAGGTCTTATCGGGGAAAATGGATCAGGAAAGTCAACCATCTCGTCGATTATTGCAGGAATGCAAAAACCAAATTCAGGTAGCATGTATTTTGACGGAAAAAGCTATAATCCGGCGAATATGATTGAAGGTGGACAACTGGGAATCGGTATGATTGTTCAAGAAAAAGGAACGGTCTCCGGAATAACAATTGCACAAAACATCTTTTTGGGTTCAGAAAACCAATTTAAAAAATATGGTTTTATTAATAAGAAGGCGATGAATCAAGCGGCAAGAAAAGTGCTTGAAAATATTGGAATCGATGATGTTGATCCGAATCAAGTGATTGACGTCTTAGATATGCAAGATCAAAAGTTAGTTGAAGTTGCAAAAGTAATGCATCAAGATCCGCAAATACTTATCGTGGATGAAACAACGACGGCCTTATCTCATCGTGGACGTGAAATTGTTTATGATATATTGAATCGTATGCGTAATGAGGGTAAAGCGGTAGTGTTTATATCTCATGACTTACAAGAAACAATGGATCATTGTGATGCACTTACAGTTTTGAGAGATGGAAAACTTATTGCTACAGTGAAAAAAGAAGACATGGAAGAAAACCAGATAAAGCAGTATATGGTCGGACGGGAAGTACGTGGCCACTATTATCGTGCAGACAATAAAGCATCTTACGAAGACCAGGTTATATTAGATATCGACCAACTTACAACGGGTAAAGGATTACTGTTAAACTTTTCTGCCCAGTTACATCAAGGTGAAATACTCGGAATTGGTGGATTATCCCATTGTGGTATGCATGAACTAGGACGAGCTGTTTTTGGTGAAGAACATATCGTAACCGGGAGTGTTACCCACGTGCCATCAGGAGAAATAATCGAAAATGCTCAAGTGGCCGTTAAACATCAGATGGGATATGTGTCAAAAAATCGTGATTCAGAAGCCTTAGTACTAACAGCGAATATTCGAGATAACATTGTCGGAGCCGGATATGACCAGGTATCTCAAAAGCTCGGTTATATATCTCCTAAAAAAGAGTCGGAATATGTCCATCGCATGGTTGACGCATTAGATATTAAGTGTGCATCCATTGATCAAGATGTTAAATATCTTTCGGGTGGGAACAAACAAAAAGTTGTTTTTGGAAAATGGCTGGGGCGAGAATCTAAAATACTTATCCTTGACTGTCCGACGCGTGGGGTTGATATTGGTGTTAAAGCAGCAATGTATCGCTTGATGGAAGATATGAAAGCAAAAGGAGCTTCGATTTTACTTATTTCAGAGGAGTTGACTGAATTAATCGGAATGAGTGATCGAATGATTATTATTAAAGATGGAAAAATCGCTGGTGAAATTACACGCGGAGAAGAAATGACTGAAAATAATGTCATTGAATTGTTGATCTAATGGAGGTAGATATGAAGAAAAAGCATTCGATAAATATAACAACTTATGTACCTTACATAGGTTTGGCATTAACGGTGATCGTCTTTGCCATTATTACAGAAGGAAAGACAATTAGTGGAATTAACCTGAAAATACTTACAAATCAGATTATTGTCACGGCATTAGTGGCTATTGGTGCTGTATATGCATTTGCAAGTGGAGCGCTGGATTTATCCTTAAGCGGTTCAGTGGCCTTATCGGCAATAGCAGGTGCAGTAGTCGGATTACGTTATGAATCGTTTATGGTGATGATTATTGTAACTATTGCTACATCGTTTTTAATCGCTCTTTTTAAAGGCGTCGTAGCGGCTTATTTAAAACTACCTATTTTTATCGTGACCATTGTCTTTGGTGGTATCCTATCAGCGATCGGTTTAGTATTGCTAGGGAAAGAAACGACATTATCTGTTCGCAGTTTAGTCAATGTCGGTAATATGACATGGATTAATGTCATTTTTGTTGCTACATTTTATGTATTTGCCCTTTATATTTTCAATTATACAAAGATAGGAAAAAGTTGTAAATTACAAGGTGGAAATTTTCTTGCAGCCAGTCAATTAGGAATTAATGCAAAGAAAAATATTATTATTGCCTTTCTGATGGGGGGTATTGGTGTTGCCTTGGCGGCTATTATTATTCTGCTTCAAACAAAGACAGCGACAGCAACAACCGGAGGTAGTGTTGGAATTAATATTATGATAGCCATTGTACTAGGAGGAATGCCATTATCTGGAGGGCCAAGATCAAAAATGAGTGCGGCTATAATAGGAGCGGTTACAATTTCAGTATTAAACAATGGATTGGCTGTCGTGGGTGTTGGTACCGGTGTTGTTCAGATTGTACGAAGTGTTGTGTTTTTGGTGGTTGTGTTCATAACGAGTCTCTCGTATCGAACGAAATTACTGCCAAGATAAAAATAAAAACAAACAATAAGGAGGATTATGTTATGAAACGTGTATTAAGTTTATTATTGGTCATGGTATTTGTAGTGGTTGGTTGTCAAAATGGTGACAGTGATGTGGAAGGAAATGGAAATGCAACGGGGGATACAACAGTTCAAGAGGACCTTCAGGAATCTTCAACAGAGAATGGAACATCAGAAGTATCACTTCCTTATCCGGAAGAGACCATTAAAATTGCCGTTGAAATCTATGACCCAACAGACGGGGAATTTTTAGCGATGAAAGACTATTTTGATTACTTAACGGAGACATTTAATGTTGAGTTTACCTATTCTGAAGCGATTACATCAGCAGAACATGAACTAGAATTTATCGAAAATAGTGCCATAGCAGGAGCAGATGCTCTTCTTGCCTACTATAATGTATCTGGTGTTGAACAAGTTGCAAAAGCACTTGAATATGATATGTATTATTGGGGAATGGGCGATGATCCTGAAATTTCCGAAGAGTTTAAAAATGATCCCATGTATCTAGGATCTATCAATTATGGTGATGGAGAATTCATTGGTGGATATGAACTAGGTAAATACGTTATTGAAGAAGGCGCAAGAAGCATTGTATATTCTAGTGGTGGTGCAGATTTTGGTGCAGAAATGTTTGTTAAGCGTCGCAACGGATTTATGACTGCAGTTGAAGAAGCTAAAGCAGAGGGGATAGAACTTGAAATTATTGATGTTAGTGGATTCCCCGGAGATGCCTTCTTTGCTGATCAAGCCAGTGCTTTAACCCGAGATATTGATGCAGTATGTGCAAGTTTTAATGGATTAGATTTCTGGGCACAACCCATTAATGCAGCTGGCAAACAGGATAGTGTTTTATTAGCAACAATAGGTAGTGTTAATGAAAATTATGTCGACGCATTTAAAAACGGATCGGTTGACTTTTTAGCAGCTAAAAATATTCAAATGTTTGGTTTTGCAGTACCTATGATTGTGAATGCAGTTGAAGGAAATGCGGAGGCATTAAAAGAAAATAATACAGCAACAAATCTACAACAAAGTTTTTGGTTAATTTCGAATGTCGAAGACATTGAAAGAATTCACGAAATTTCTCAAAACGAAAAGACCTATACAGGTGCAGAATTGTTAACGCTTGTAAAAAGTGTAAATCCAGATGCAAATGCAAGCACATTAAAAGCACTTGTCAACTCAGATTCAGCGGAAGAAATTATTATGAGGAGATCAATGGATGAATAGTCAAATTTTAAAAAGAGGCATGAATTTACTTAAAATGATTATATTACCCGCCGTGGTTTATCTCTTTTTCTTCATGTTAACACAGGCGTTTGGAGTAGAAAACTTCGGTGTGGGTTCAGATTTAATTGTTATTTTTCGTAATGCAATATATACAGGCTTTATTGCCTTGGCAGTCTCTTATAATTTGACTTCAGGACGTATTGATTTTAGCGTCGGTTCAACTCTTATTTTATCCACCATATTAGGAGCGTCATTGGCGCTCCGGTATGGACTTGGACCGATTGAATTATTGTTGCTGTCAATACTTTTTGGAGTGATTTTAGGTAGCATAGGCGGTCTAGTATATATTATTCTTCGTATCCCTCCAATGGTTGTTTCACTTGGAGTGGCAATGACATATGAAGCATTAGGCTATATTGTTAGCGGTGGCGCCGGCGTTAAACTTATCGGAAATCAGAGACTTCTCGTTTGGGCAACAAGTCCACACATTTATATTATGTGTGGAGTGATTGTATTTATTTTATATATCCTATTAAATTTTACCACCTTTGGCTACAATACAAATTCATTGCGTTCAGGTCAAGAGTTGGCGGTAAACGTAGGTATCAATGAAAAAGTGAATACAGTACTATGTTATGCCATCGCCGGTGGATTATTGGCAGCGGCCGGCGTTGTTAACATGTCTGTACTTGGGACCATTTCTCCTGATCTTGGGTTGACAAGTATGTCATATATTCAAAGTGCATTTCTTCCAATGTTTATTGGAGTAACACTATCAAAATATGGTGATCGAAATGTGGGCGTTATTATTGGTGCATTAACCCAAGCGATTATTACAGCAGCCTTTGGAAAACTTGGTGTATCGACATCATGGCAAACCATATTAAATGGAATGATTGTTTTAGCTTTTTTTGCATATTCATTTAATCACTATAAAATTGTTGAATGGCAAATGTTTAAAGAGAAAAAGCAATTAGCCAAATTAGATCAACTTGAGCAAAACTAGAAGAGGAGAAATTATGGAGAGACTAAAACACAAACCTTTTTATTTATCCGAAGAGCAAATAACCTGGGTGACAAATACAATAGCTAAAATGTCAACAGAAGATAAAATACGCCAATTATTTTGTCCCATTGTATTTACAAAAGATGAAAAAGAATTACGGGAACTCGTTGAGAATAAAAAACCCGGGGGTATCCTTTTTCGAGAAGGTGAAGGACCAGAGATTCGTCGGGCCCATGAAGTGCTACAATCCTATTCGCAAATACCCTTACTAACGGCCTCAAATCTTGAAAGAGGTGGTATCGGTTCAGCTGCTGAAGGTACATATTATGGAAGTCCTATGTTAGTTGCAGCAACACATAATAATGTTCATGGATATCAACTCGGTAAAGTTGCATGCAGCGAAGGAAAAGTAGTCGGAGCCAACTGGGCATTTGCCCCAATTGTAGATATAGATATGAATTTTCGCAACCCCATTACCAATGTACGAACGTTTGGATCAGATCCCAATCGGATTATTGAATTCGCCCGCGGATACAATCAGGCAGCAAAAGAAGAAGAAGTCGCAACAGCTATCAAACATTTCCCCGGAGATGGTGTGGATGAGCGAGACCAGCATTTGTTAACAAGTGTGAACTCGCTTTCAAAAGAGGCGTGGGATAATACTTATGGAAAAGTATATAAAGAACTCATTGACGATGGCGCATTAACAGTTATGGCGGGCCATATTGCCCTACCAGCATATGAAGATCAAGAGAAGAAAAACACCCCGGCGACACTATCAAAATCCTTGTTGCAAGGGCTTCTTAGAGGGCAACTGGGATTCAATGGATTGATTGTTACCGACGCAACACCCATGGTAGGATTTACCAGTGCTATGGCTCGACATCAAGCAGTGCCATGGTCGATTGAAGCAGGATGTGATATGTTTTTATTTAATAAAAATTATGATGAAGATTATCAGTATATGTTGCAAGGCTATCAAAAGGGGATACTTTCTGAGGCTCGATTAGAAGAAGCGGTATATCGCATTCTTGGAACAAAAGCAGCATTAAATTTACATATAAAGCAGCGAGAAAAAACATTGGTACCCTCAGAAAGCGAGTTGTCAACACTGAATAATAGTCAAAATGCAAAGTGGGCAAAAGAATGTGCCGATGAGGGCGTGACCTTAGTTAAAGATTCACAAGAATTATTACCGATTAGCCCAAATAAGACAGCGAAAGTTTTATTACAGATTTTAGGCGGTTTTTCATCCAATACTCATGTTGAAGCTTTTTTCAAAGATGCATTAGAAGGTGAAGGATTTGAAGTGACCTGCTATGAAAAAGAAGATTTTAGTTCATTAGTGAGTGAAGTAGAGGTTTTTAAAGCGACATATGACCTTGTTATATACATTGGAAATATTGAAACAGCAAGCAACAAAACAGTTTCTCGATTGAATTGGTACACATTATTTGGACAAGGGAATAACATTCCTTGGTTTGTTAAAGAAGTTCCAACGATGTTTATTAGTGTAGGTAACCCATATCATATGTTTGATGCACCGATGATTCCGACATTTATTAATGGATATTGTAACTCGGAATATGTTATGGAAACAATTGTTGAAAAAATTATGGGGCGCAGTGAGTTTAAAGGCCTTAATCCATTTCATCATTCGATGATGGATACCATAATTAAGGAGAGTTAATATGCAAACAATTAAATGGAATGAAGGATGGAAATATTGGGAAGATAAAAATGCCTTTGCCTTGGTATGGAATATTCCGGACCATGCACAAGGAATTGAATTACCCCATGATGCCATGATCAAAAATCCTCCGAGTTCTAAAAGTCTAAACGGAGGCAATACAGGATATCGTGATGGAGGAAACTATCACTATGTCAAGCATTTAAATGTGTCTGAAGCAGAACGCGACCAACGCTTGATTTTAAAATTTGAAGGTGTTTACATGAATGCATTTGTTTATGTAAACGAACAGCTCGCGGGAAAAAGTCCCTTCGGTTATTCGACCTTTTACGTTCCCTTAAACGACTATTTGCGCTATGGCGAGACCAATGAAATTCGGGTGATTGTTCGTAACGGAGCAATGACCAATAGCCGTTGGTATACAGGAAGTGGAATTTATCGAGACGTCTATTTGTTGAAATCTGATTTGTGTCATATAAAAGCTGAAGGTGTTCAGATTTTAACAGAATCGATTGATTCAGAGTACGCAGTGGTAAAAATAGCTTCTGAAATCGTCAATGAAAGCTCTACGCGAAAAGAGATGCAACTTGAAACCTGTATATATGATGAAGAGGGAGAATGTGTTTCCAAAACATACACACCGACTACATTATTTGCAGGCGAAGAACGAAAAATTTCTGAACGTCTTATTATTGAAAATCCCAAGTTATGGTCAGATGAAAGTCCAAGTATGTATTCATGTACCTCCAAACTTATTGAGAAAAAGGCTTCAGATGAAAAGGTGATGGATGAAAGTAGAACAAGCTTTGGTATCCGTACCCTTCGCTTAGATGCAAGACAAGGCTTAAGAGTTAATGGTCGGTCTGTGAAATTACGAGGAGCTTGTATTCATCACGATAGCGGATTGTTAGGTGCTGCAACCTATGAAGAAGCTCAATATCGGCAAGTAAAAAAACTCAAAGAAGCTGGATTTAACGCCATTCGAATGGCCCATCATCCCATGGCGCCGGCAATGTTACGTGCCTGCGATGATCTAGGTGTATATGTTATGGATGAAACCTTTGATATGTGGGTTCGAGGAAAATCTGACTTCGATTATAGTATGTTTTTTGATGAATGGTGGGAACGCGATGTTGAGGCCATGGTCCGAAAAAATTATAATCACCCATCGGTTATTATGTACTCTATTGGAAATGAAATACCGGAGATTGCCACAGATCAAGGGTTGAGAATAAGTCGGAAAATAGTGGATAAAATCAAAGCATTAGACCCGTCACGCTATACATTAGCTTCTATTAATGGTGTCTTTGCAGCCGGCGAAGTTGTTGATCAAATAACACGAGATGTAGTAGAAGGATTAGATGAGCATGAAAAACCCGAAGGCAATGTCAATAATTTTATGGCGCTGATGGAAAAACATATGGATAAGATTGTCCTACACGATGAAATAGGAAAACGTTTAGATAAAGCCTGTGCAACGACAGATATTGCCGGATATAACTATATGACGGCAAGATATGCGATCGATCATAAAGAACATCCAAACCGTGTTATTGTTGGAAGTGAAACTTATCCGCCAGAGATTGGACGAAACTGGGACATTGTAAAAAATAATCCTCATGTTATTGGTGATTTTACTTGGACCGGATGGGATTATATTGGTGAGGCCGGCGTGGGTATACCAGCGTATGCTTTTGGTCAAGGCGGTTTTGGCGCACAATTTCCATGTCAACTTGCTTATTCAGGTGACTTTGACCTTATCGGAAATCGTCGACCATTGTCTTATTATCGTGAGATTGTCTTTGGTTTAAGAAATGATCCATATATAGCGGTTCAAGATCCAAATCATTTTGGAGAAAAACTTATAAAAACACCATGGATCATGAGTGATACCTTGTCGAGTTGGACTTGGCACGCCTGTCTTGATAAATCAGTCATCGTTGAAGTCTATAGCCATTGTGAAGAAGTGGAATTAATCCAAGACGGGAAGTCCCTTGGTAAAAAACAGGCAGGTTCAGCTGTTGGCTACGTAACGTATTTTGAAACGACCTATAAACCGGGGCAACTAGTCGCCGTAAACTATATAAATAATCAAGAAGTCGGTCGTATGGAGCTTAAGTCAGCCAAAAAGTCGGGGCAGATAAAAGTGTCTCATGAAGAGTATAATCAACTTATGTATATGGACATTCGTTATGTTGATGATGAAGGCCAGTTAATCACAGACCAAGATGTAACATTTGAGGTTGAAGTCGAGGGAGCTGCGACTTTAATTGGCCTAGGAAGCGGACGGCCTAAATATGATTATCCATATGACGGAAATATCGGGCAAACTTATCATGGATGTGCCCTAGTAATTTTGAAGAAAGAAAAAAAGGTAAATTCAAAATCGATTGATTTGATTGTTAAAAGGAGAATAATCAATGAAAGTTAAAACAGCGCTAACCAATGGAATTGTAGGTGGGATAATTGGAGGCTCCTTCTCATTTATCATTAATTTTTTCTTGATACCTATTCCACAAACAATTCTTGAAAATGCAAGTGGAAATCTTGTGAGCGGACTGATTAGTGGCTTTATGGGAGGGTTTATAGGGCTCTTCATGTATATATCAAAACTAGAAAAGAAAGAAAAACAACACTAAACATGTCAAAAAACCTGAGTTCGAATGAATAGCTCAGGTTTTTTGATACATATGATTGCAATTTTGAAAGTATGATGATATACTTAGTTAAATACTTTAATAAAGGTGAGGTAATTATAATGCGTAAGGCGAATAATTCGGAAGTAAAAAAAATTAATAAAAATAATGTGTTTAGATATATAAATTGTCGAGAACATGCTAGTAAGCCAGATATTGCCAATGCACTGGACTTAAGCACACCTACAATTTTACAAATTGTAAATGAACTTATTGCAGAAGGATATGTTATTGAGGTAGGTGAATATGCATCAACTGGTGGAAGAAAAGCAACTGCTATAGCTACAGTGAAAGAAATATCAAAAGCTTTAGGTATAGATATTACACAAAATCATATTAGTTTAGTATTAACTGATTTATCGGGAGAAGTCCTTGATCATGAACGAATATATTACCCTTTTTATGATGAAGAAGATTATTATAGAGAATTAGGAGTACTTGTTAATGAATATCTTCGTAAGAATTATTCGGAAGATAAAATATGTGGTATAGGAATTTCTTTGCCAGGTATAATTGATAGAAACGCAAACAAAATTGTCTATTCTCATGCATTAAAATTATATAATTCCGACTTGTCAAAATTCACAATGGCCCTCAATCATAATTGTGAATTTATTAACGACGCAAATGCCGCAGGAATTTCGGAAGTATATAACATGATTAATAAAAAAAAGATGGTATATCTATCATTAAGTAATAGTGTTGGAGGAACAATCATTAATATAGATGTGAAAAATTATGGTTTTCAGAATATTGATGATGTTATATACAATGGAATAAATGGAAGAGCCGGAGAATTTGGGCATATGACATTAGTTCCGGAAGGAGAAAAGTGTTATTGTGGAAAGCAAGGTTGTTCGGATGCATATATAAATGCAAAAGTATTAGCTAAAAATACGGATAATCGATTAGAGACTTTTTTTGAAGAGTTGAAATCAGGAAATAAAGCAATGATTCAACGATTTGATTCTTATCTAGAATACTTGTCAATTGTTATTAATAATATTCGCATGTGTTTTGACTGTGAGGTTATCGTAGGTGGATACGTAGGGAGTCACATTGAACCTTATATCAATAAACTTCGGTTCAAAGCTGAAATGAGGAACACATTTGATTTTGATGCCAGCTATATTATACCATGTAAATATAAAATTGAAGCATCTGCATTAGGGGCGGCAATATTACAAATTGATCGAGTTATTAGCAAGATATAAAATATTTAATCACAACAAATAAATTTCTTTGTTGAATGTGCTTATAATATTTAGCAAAAATACTTGACATTTAGTAAAGATGGTGATAACATCTGTATATACTTTATTAAACACAATAATAAAGTATATACAATACTATTTAATAGCTAATAGTCTCTCGGAATTAGAGAGTCCGAAACAATGAACTTTAAAAACTTAATAG
>CAZLXW010000066.1:0-20124 GCA_964563505.1 uncultured Eubacteriales bacterium | reverse complement strand
TACTTGTGACAATAGTTCAGTTTAAAGGAGAGCGAAAATATGCAAATAGCTAATAAAAAAATAAAATCATCTCGAATTATGCTATATTTATCTCTCATCATTATTTCAGTTCTGATGTTAGTACCCTTTATATGGATGTTATCAGCATCATTAAAGTTGGATAAAGATGTTTTTACAGTGCCAATACAATGGATTCCGACGAATCCTAGATGGCAAAATTATATCGATATTTGGAGTAAGATACCCCTTGCAATCTTTGTGAGAAATACCTTTAAATTAACCATTATTGTAACCTTATTACAAGTGCTGACAAGTAGTTTTGCCGCCTATGCATTTGCAAAATTAGACTTTAAATTCAAGAGAACCCTTTTCCTTGGCTATATCGGAACGATTGCCGTCCCATGGCATGTATATATGGTTCCTCAGTTTATCATGATGCGGTCATTTAATCTCAATGATACCCACTTGGCCATCATATTCTTACAGGCTTTCTCCGCATTTGGGGTTTTTCTCATGCGGCAGTTCTATATGAGTATTCCGGATGAACTTTGTGAAGCAGCACGTATTGATGGAATGAGCGAATATCAGATTTATGCAAAAATCATGTTACCATTATCGAAACCTGCACTTTCAACGCTGATAATCTTCACATTTGTAAATACATGGAATGACTTTTTAGGACCATTGATTTATTTGACAACTCAAGAAAAGAAAACGATACAGATTGGATTACGTATGTTTATCGGCCAGTACTCATCAGAATACGGATTGATTATGGCAGCTTCAGTTATTTCCTTAATACCCGTACTCATTGTGTTTTTAGCACTTCAGCGTTACTTTGTTGAAGGGATAGCAGCAAGTGGAATCAAAGGATAAAAAATCAAGGAGGACATCATGAATAATGAACATTTTGAAAGCTATAGTGAGATTACCGAAAAGGAAATCGGACAGGCATTAGATTTTGCTTATAAACATATAAAGAAATATTTGCCGGAATTTACCACGTCTTTTCAGAATGCCTATAGTGAAAACAATTTCTACAAACCGATTCCAAATAATTATTGGACAACGGGTTTTTGGACGGGCGAGATTTGGCTAGCTTATGAGTATAGTCAAGATGAAACACTAAAAAAAGCTGCAGAAATTCAAGTGAAAAGCTTTTTAGAACGAATTGACCAAAAAATTGAAGTTGATCATCATGATATGGGATTTTTATACTCACCATCGTGTGTGGCCGCTTACAAGCTTACAGGCAATCAAAAGGGATGGGAAGCAGCAGTTAAAGCCGCCGATCAACTCATTACACGTTTTCATGATGTTGGCCAATTTATCCAAGCATGGGGGCCTATGAATGCACCGGAAAATTACCGATTAATCATTGATTGTTTATTGAATTTACCCCTACTTTATTGGGCATCAGAAGAAACAGGTGAGACACATTATAAAGAAATCGCCGATCAACATATTCATACAGCAATTAATAATGTTATTCGTGAGGATTATTCAACATGGCATACCTTTTTCTTTGATATGGAAACCGGCCAGCCAGACCATGGCGAGACGTGCCAAGGCTACAAAAATGATTCGGCATGGGCAAGAGGTCAGGCATGGGGCATCTATGGATGTGCCTTGGCATATAAATATTTAAAAGACGATCGATATATTCAACTCTTTGAAAATGTAACACAATACTATTTGAACCATTTGCCCAAAGATTTAGTACCTTACTGGGATTTAACCTTTACGGATGGATCAAGTGAACCAAGAGACTCTTCAAGCGTATCCATAGCTACATGTGGTCTTTTAGAAATGTCAAAGTATGTTGATTCCAAAAAGGCAAAAACATATCAGTCGATCGCAAAGAAAATGATGAAGTCCCTTGTCAGTCATTATGCTGTTACGGATCATGAAATGTCCAACGGACTCGTTTTGCATAGTACCTATTCCAATCGAACCCCTTATAATACCTGTGATCATAAGGGTGTCGATGAGTGCAATATATGGGGTGATTACTTTTATATGGAAGCATTAACCCGTTTATATAGTGATTGGAATTTATATTGGTAAGGAATTGTTTATTGGATATAGGAGGGTATTATGCGCCGATTTGATTTAGACATCTATAAGAATGAATTTAAAACAAAAAAAGACGTGGAAAAATATATTTTAGATTTGCTAAAGCCTCTGGAAAAAGCTTTTATCCGAAGTAATACTAGGATTCATATTAAAAACACAAGTACCGGTTCAAGTGATAGTGTCTCTCAGATGGAAGGGTTTTCACGAATCATATGGGGTTTAGTTGGTCTAGAAAATGTTGATCCAGACTATAGCATGTGGAAAAAAATTCGTGATGGACTCATTAACGGTACTACACCGGGGCATAAAGACTATTTCGGTGAGGTGGGCGACTATGACCAACGTCTTGTAGAGATGGCGGCAATCGCTTATGCATTTGCCTTGAAGCCGGCTTATATTTATGATCCCTTATCGGATACGGAGAAACAAAATCTCTATCAATGGCTTGATCAAGCCAATGCTCGTGAGGCACATAACTGTAACTGGAAGTTTTTTCGTGTTATGGTCAACATCGGCTTTAAAACATTGGGATTAGCCTATAATAAAGAGCAAATGGAAGCCTATATGGATGATTTAGATACATATTATCTTGAGAAGGGTTGGTATCGGGATGGTGATATTGAAGGTGCTCACGCAGAGTATTATATACCCTTTGCCATGCATTATTATGGGCTTTTCTATAGCAAGTTCATGAGCGATGTTGATCCAAAACGTTCGAAAATCTATCGTGAACGGGCTATTGATTTTGCCAAAGAGTTTATCTATTGGTTTTCAGAAGATGGATCAGCACTTCCCTATGGACGTAGTCTAGCCTATCGATTTGCCCAAGTTGCCTTTTGGTCCATGATGGTCGTCACGGATACCTTAGGCCCATTTACAATTGGACAAATCAAAGGAATCATCCTTCGCCATCTACGATGGTGGAATCAGCAAGCCATCTATGATGCCCAAGGCTTTTTGACGATAGGCTATGCCTATGACCAAGCCTTTATGACAGAAGAATATATTGCTTCCGGTTCAGTATATTGGAGTTTGAAAACCCTTGTCATCGGTATGTTGCCTGAAAATCATCTCTTTTGGCAAGTCGATGAAGAAGCCTTTCCTAAGTTAGAATCTGTTCAAGTTCAAAAGGCACCCCGACTTGTTTTTATGCGTCAACAAGGTCATGATCAAGTTCTTGCTTATAATAGCGGAAATTATCATACCAATGGGCATATTCATGTTGAGTGTAAGTATGAAAAGTTTGTCTATTCAACACTTTTTGGATTTTCCGTACCGCGCAGTCATCGTCGATTAGAATTTGGAGCCTTTGACTCAACCCTGGCGATTTCATTGGATGGAAGCTATTATCGCCATAAAGATAAAAGTATCCAGATTGAGCTTAGTGATGAGATGATTAAAACAGTTTGGAAACCCTTTGAAACAGTGACTGTTGAGACGTATTTAGTTCTTGGATATCCCTGGCATATTCGGATGCATCGTATAGAAACTGACAGGGACATCTACACGGCAGAAGGTGGATTTGCCATTGGACTAGAATCTCTTGATGACAAGGAATATCAGCGACAATTAATTGTAAATGATCGTGAGGCAAGTTGTTCGACAGAGCTAGCTTATAGTCAAATTACTAACTTGCTAGGTCATCAAAAACCGGAAATGGTCAAAGCCGCCAGTAACACCAATATTATGAACCCAAGAACTTTGATTCCGACACTCACATGCAGTATGAAGGCAGGTGTCCATTGGATTGCCTCTTATGTTTCAGGGGATGAAGGTGAATATAAACCAGAAAAATGTCCTCAAATCGTTCAAGCAGATAAGAAGTACATTATTACATTAAGCAATGGAAAAAAATACACAGTAAATACTTGACATTGATAGTCATTACCATTACAATAGTAAGTAGTTATTAATACTACATGACTTTGTAAAGGAGATTTTCATGGATAAAAAAGAATGGAATGTACAATTAAAGCCTTTTGCAAGACCCAATCATAAAAAGGCAATTATTCAGATTTTAAATACTGTTGTTATATATATAGCTTTATTGATATTTACAATGTATTTGTATCAAGCGGATACGAGTATCTTATATATTATTCCCTTAATTATTGTTACCGGCTTATTCATGGTACGTGTTTTTATTCTATTTCATGATTGTACCCATCAATCATTTACCTCAAGTAGAAAATGGAATGAACGTTTAGGATATTTTTTCGGAATTCTGACGTTTACATCTTATGCAGCATGGCAAAAAGATCATAATAACCATCATGGTGCTGTAGGTAATCTTGATCGACGGGGTGCCGGCGACATCTGGACATTAACTATTGAAGAATATAATGAGAAACCGATGTTAATGAAAGCTTGGTACCGATTGTTTAGACATCCGATGTTTTTATTTACAGTGGCTCCGATCTTTCTCTTTACAATATTGCAACGATTTCCAACGAAACATACATCAAAAAAAGTCTATTTTGGCTATATTATTACCAACATTGGAATTTTGCTTGAGGCCGTCCTCTTATCGCTCATGTTTGGAATTGAAGCATATCTTGTAATTCAATTATCCGTGATGTTTATTGGAGGAACGGTCGGTGTATGGATGTTTTATGTTCAGCATCAGTTCGAAGAGGTCTATTGGGAAGAAGCGAGTGAATGGAATAGTGTAGATGCTGCATTAAAAGGCAGCACCTTTTATCAACTTCCTGAAGTCCTAGAATGGTTTAGCGGTTATATTGGCTATCACCATATACACCATTTGAATTCAAGGATTCCCAATTATCATTTAAAATCATGTTACAATACCATTCAGGAATTACAAGAAGTAAAAACAGTTCGATTTAAAGATAGTTTACATCTAGCGCTCTTACAAATATATGATCAAAAACGAAAACGACTCATATCCTTTCAAGAACTAAAAATGAAGAAAAACTATAATTAATACTTATTTTTAGACGAAAATTTTGAAAAAATCATACAAATTTGCTAAAATGACTTGATTTTTTCTCGCTATAGGGTATAATATAAGCAACCTTGTATTATGTGTATGTGTATCAAATTATCAGCTGAATTTTTATTGAAAGAAAGCTATAGTTTTGTGCTACAAATGAATCAAGGAAATAAAAATTCGGAGGTAATATATTATGACAGGAACAGTAAAATGGTTTAATGGCGACAAAGGATTTGGTTTTATCACTTCAGACGAAGGAAATGATGTATTCGTACATTACTCACAAATTCAAAAAGATGGTTTCAAAACTTTAGAAGAAGGCGAAAAAGTTGAATTCGACGTAGTTGAAGGAAACAAAGGCCCTCAAGCAGAAAACGTAGTTAGCTTATAATTATAACTTAAATAGACGTTTAACCCCCTAGATTTTAATCTAGGGGGTTTTTTAGAGGACTATTTTATTTTTTTACTCTACATGGATAATCAAACGTTCATATCTTGTTAACTTTGGGTTTCCATTATCTGTGGCTTCTAAAATAATATGAATAGTCTCACCGGCTTTGACAGCTTGAGGAATGATAAAGTAAGCATCTGTAATAGAATTTTTATTTTGAATAGTAACAGAAGTGTTTGTTGTATCCGCTTCTTTATGTTGATACCAGGTATAAGTGACATCATCTTCATCAGGATCATAGCTATTTCGTGCGGAAAGTTCAATATCATCTCCGGCTTTGGCTGAGAAATCTCTAGGTCCATCAAGTTCAATCACCGGATGATGATTAGCCTCGCTATAAGAATCGGTATTAGCCCAGTCTAACCGAGCTGCAAAATCATTTTGTGCAACAGGTATATATTTTTCAACAGCAGTATAGATAGAACCACCATCTTTTGCATCCGAATAATAAGACCCATCTTTAGTTATAAATCGCCCACCCCAACCACCATAAGTTGGATCTTCACTTGCACGTAAACCGTTTTGAAATGCATTTAAGAATGAAGGAGTATCCCCTTCAAGTATAGATAGTTTGGTATATCTTGAAGCAAGGTTCCCGTGATTATAGAGATATTTCGTCACCCAATCTTCACCGGTCCATTGATCTTGTTTATTGGTGTATCCATAGGTGTCATCGAAAGACATACTACGTATGAGTAAAACTTCAGGAAAATGTTCGCGAATGTAGTTTCCACTATTGTCTTGGAAGGTAATGGAAAAAATTCGAGCTTTTTCTGCAGCTTTTTGGTAGTCAGCTTCAGTATAATTTCCACTATATTTTAATTGATATAAAGCCTCTGCAGCAGTATTAAGTCCACCCCACGCTTGTATCCAAACCGGACGAGGATCATCATCTAAAAGAACGTCGATAATCCGTTCAGATCCAGGTGTTGAACCAAATGGAGGGACAGCAGTCGGATCATCTTTATCAACATCATTTCGATTTTCATGGCCAAGATAGTGTTTTTCAAGTAGTTCTGATGCATCCGGATAAGTTGGATCATGCACTCTTAGGTTATTTAAATCTTTTCCATAGGCTTCAATCACATCTTCTAACCAGAATTGATTGGTTGTTTGGCTATTTCCATCAAGTTGATAATATGAATTTGTTTGTATGATGGCTTCGATATCCATCTCATTGGCATAAAACAGAAAACGTACCATAGATGCACGATCATCACCTTCGCCGTCAGTCATAGCAATGACCCGGGTTTTTGGAAGCTCTGTAGCGGTTGATGCTGTTTGAGTGTAAGGTTCACGTTTGGACAAATCGATGATTCGCATAATGATGGTACTGGCTTCAGCCCGTGTCAAGAAACCTTTTGGTTTAAAGGAATGATCATCATATCCGGTAATCATTCCTAAAGAATAAGCAGAATATACGGAGGGCTTCAATTGATTGTTAATAAAATATACATCAGGAATTCCATGGAGCATATCTGTTTGAAAACTATCAAATGTTGTGCCATGTAGTATAAAATCCCCTTTAACAGCAAGATCGGCGGCAACTTCACGTGTAATCGCCTTTGCCCAATCGATATCATGTAAGGAAGATGTTGACTTGATAAGACCTAATTCATAAGCCTTCTCAATATAAGGGGCGGCCCAAAGTCGTGGATTATCCGAGGATGAAGGTAAGTCAGGATAACCAATGACGCTGACCACCATTTTAAGAAACTGTTCAGCGGTTACATTTTGGTTAGGATAAAAATGTCCATCCGGAAAACCATTGATGACATTTATATTTACGAGTTCTTGTATATGATTATAAGCCCAATGAGTAGAAGGTAGGTCAGAAAACCCCTCTTGCGCTTTGGGCGTGCAGACGGTTGTACCGAACACAACAATAATAATGAGAAGCCGACTAATTATTTTTTTCATAAAATACACTCCTTTAAGAATCTGTCTAGAAAAAGTTGCTAACTTTATTATAACATGTTTTTAGTATATAATAATATAGTAGGGTAAGACTATAAAGTTGAGTTGAGGTTATTTATGAAATATGATGTCGTGGTTCAAGCCATATTTATACAACGAATCAACCGATTTATCGCAGAGGTTGAATTGGAAGGACATGTTATTCAAGTGCATGTAAAAAATACCGGCCGATGTGCAGAACTCTTTATTAAAGGTGTGACGGTTTACTTAGAACCGGCTAAAAATCCAGACCGTAAGACAAAATACTCCCTTGTTGCGATTATCAAAAATGGCATACTCATCAACATAGATTCACAAATTCCAAATGCGGTGGCACAAGAAGCCCTAGAGAATAATTTCTATTTTAAAGAGATGATGGGAGAGGTAACATATATTCGACGAGAAGTGACATACCAAAAATCACGCTTTGATATCTACTATGAAAATGAGCACACAGGAGCAAAAGGATTTATTGAGGTCAAAGGCGTAACATTAGAAGAGGAAGGTATTGCCATGTTTCCGGATGCACCAACACTACGAGGAACAAAGCATATTCGTGAGCTCATGGATAGTGTGAGGGAAGGCTATCAAAGTTACATCTTATTTGTGATTCAAATGAAAGGAGTTCATGTCTTTAAACCCAACAACCGAACAGATCCGGCCTTTTCTAAGACATTGATGGAAGCTGGAAAAAACGGCGTAAAAATTCTCTGCTTTGACAGTATTGTGACGCCGGATTCGATTCTACTTGATCAAGAGATTCCGGTTGAGTTTAAGTGAAATATCAATAGATTAAAATACGACAAAAATCGCATGCTAAAAGGCATGCGATTTTTTCGTTTTACCAATGTCTAGGACTACTAGCAAAAACCTTTTAAAAAATATTGATATAATATTTTTCGATATTGATAAAAAAAAATCAAAAGATATTATATTAAATATAAACGATGTACATTTCAATTGTCGGTGATTTTTTGTAAACTATTAACAAATAGTACTATTTGAAAATGATTTTTGGTAATGTAGCTCAAAAAATTGTATTAGGAGGGAAAAAAATTGAAAAAGATTTTAAGTTTTTTATTGGTAGCAACATTGTTTGTCTCAGTATTGGTAGGTTGTGGAAAAGCAGAAGTCGTTAATTCAACACGAGGTACTTCAAATGATGTAGATGTGATTAAAGAAGAAGCAAGCAAAGAAGGATTTAGTTGGGACATGGCGTCAGGAGCTCAAATTAAAGTTTTATTGAACCAACATCCATATGCAGAAGCGCTAATTAAAAAGATTCCAGAGTTCGAAGCATTAACAGGAATAAAAGTTGAGCATGCAGTAACTCCTGAAGAAAACTATTTTGACAAAGTAACAACCTCACTAAATAGTCGCTCGGGTGATCCGGATGTATTTATGACCGGAGCATATCAAGTATGGGAATATGCACCACCAGGATATATTGAGCCATTAGAAAAGTATATTGATGATCCCAATTTAACAAGTGAAGAATATAATTTTGATGATTTTTATAAAGGAATTGTCGGTGCATTACGTTGGGATTTGATTCCAGGTCACCCAACGGGAGTTGGTTCACAATGGGCATTACCAATGGGATTTGAACAATATACATTGGCTTACAATAAACGTATTTTTGAAGAGCGCGGATTAGAACCACCAACAACGATGGAAGAGTTAAAAGCACTTTGTGTTGAATTGAATGAATTTGATGGTAAAGGGACTTATGCCCTTGCTTTAAGAGGAACAAGAAACTGGGCAACAATTCATCCAGGTTATATGACAACATTTGCTAATTATGGTGCCAAAGACTATGAAATCGAAGATGGTAAATTAGTATCAAAAGTCAATTCACCGGAAGCAGTTAAAATGACAGAAGACTGGATTGAAATGATTGAGACAGGCGGTTCTCCAACATGGTCAAACTATACATGGTATCAAGCAGGAGCAGATTTAGGTGCGGCTAAAGCAGCAATGCTATTTGATGCAGATGTTGTACAATATTTTCAAAATCCTGAAGGTGCTTCACAGGAAGCAGGTAATATTGCTTGGGTACCGGCACCATTACCAGAAGGTCAAGATAAGTTAAATTCTAACCTTTGGACATGGGCACTATCTATGAATGCAGAATCTAAGAACAAAGTAGCTTCATGGTTATTTATTCAGTATTTTACAGGTCCGGAATATCAATTATGGTCGGTTCTTGAAGCTAATGCGGTCAATCCACCACGGATGTCTGTATTTCAAGATGAAAATGTGACACAAATGTTAGCTTCAGCAGATGGATATAAAGAAGCATTTGAAGCGACTATTGAAGGAACAACCATTCAATTTACGCCACAACCATATTTCTTTGAGCTAACAACTGAATGGGCATCGACTTTGCAAGATATTGTAGGTGGAAAATATGACACCGTTCAGGAAGCGATGGATCAATTGAAGGATAAGATGGATAAGGCTCTTGAAGATGTAGAAGTAAATTAAATGTTGAATTAAAAAACAGAACTTGACTGGTAAGTTGGACGAAGCAATTCGTCCAACACTAGTCACAATTTCATCATGTGTGATGAATGTCGAAAAGGAGGTTGCTTTGTGAATGATAACATAACGATAACCAATAAAAATGAAAAAGATAAGTACACGACAGTGCCACTTATGGTTAAGTTAAGACCCTATCTTATTATGGCACCAGCGTTTCTAATTACTATAGGAATTTTGTATCCATTTTTTTCAGCAGTTTTTTATTCATTGACAGATTATTCGTTCCGTCTTGCAACATATGATTTTGTTGGCTTAAAAAACTGGATAAAAATGTTTACAAACAGTGATTTCTGGCATGCAGTTTTTATTACTGCTCAATATGCCTTGTTTACAACAGGTGTGCAAATGGTACTGGGACTTGGAATTGCTCTACTGCTTAGTAAAGATACAATATTAACAAAAATATTAAAAGTCGTCTTAATATTTCCATTGATGATTGCACCTGTTATTGCAACATTAATTTGGCAGCTGATGTTAAATTCATCGGTTGGTATTATTGAAAAATTTCTCAACCTTTTCAATATATATAATTTTCCATGGGCCTCATCACCTAAGACAGCTTTGTTAACAGCTGGGCTCATTGATATTTGGGTATATGCACCATTTGTAATTATACTTGCATTAGCAGGAATTAACTCACTACCCAAATCACCATTTGAAGCCGCAAAAATCGATGGTGGTTCAGTATGGTTTACGTTTAAAACATTAACATTACCAATGCTAAAACCATTTCTATATATTGCCTTGATTTTCAGGTTGATGGCATCATTACAAGAGTTTGCTATAATCTTTGCTTTAACAAAAGGTGGTCCTGGAAATTCTCTAATGAATCTATCACTAACAGCATACAATACAGGCTTTGCGTTTTTAAAATTTGGTGAAAGCTTACCATATGTACTAGTTTTATGGATTTTCATTTATATTATTAGTAAGAAACTTGTCGGTAAATGGTTGCATGTTCAAAAAGCTGCATCTGGGAACTAGGAGGTGATAATATGACAAAAAAAAGATTAAAAATTGTTGGTGAAGTGTTAAGAAATGTCTTGTTGTTAATCTATGCAACGTTTGCCTTGTTTCCATTGATTTGGATGATAATTATAACATTTAAAAGTGATGCAGAGATGTATAATACGTTGTTCATATTTAAACCAACATTAATAAACTATCAAGAAGTTTTAATAAATAGTCAGGATTATGTGAAAGCATTTATCGATAATATAATTGTAAGTGGTGGAGCTGTCATAATTTCAGTTATTGTAGGTGTTCCGGCCGCATACGCTCTTGCTAGATTTAATTTCAAGGGAAAAGAAGACTTGGCATTTACAATTCTCTCCTTTAAATTTGCACCTGAAATACTTGTTATACTTCCACTATTTATGATTTATCAAAAACTTGGGTTATATGATACGTATTTTGGATTAATATGGGTCTATCAATTAATTTCACTGCCATTACTCATTTGGGTTCTTCGTGGATATTTTGAAGATATATCTGTAGAAGTAGAACAAGCAGCTCAACTCGATGGATATACATGGTATCAGGTTTTTTGGAAAATTTTGCTACCCTTGATTAAGCCAGGTTTGGTTGCATCCGGTTTATTAGCATTTATTTTTGCATGGAATAGCTTTACATTTCCGTTACTCCTAAGTGGATTTAACATCCAAACGGTAACAGTTGCTTCACTTAGATACATTGCATCGGATACTGTTCATTATGGCCAAATGGCGGTTGCTGCAACAGTAGCAGCATTACCAGAAGTTATTCTTGCACTTTTGATACAAAAACATTTGGTACGTGGATTAAGCTTTGGCGCAGTGAAGGGATAGGTGACTTATGGCTAATATTAAACTAAGAAATATTACAAAAACATTTGGAAAGATAAAAGCATTAGATCAAGTAAATCTTGAAATAAAAGATAAAGAATTTTTTGTACTTTTCGGACCTGCAGGGGCTGGAAAAACAACGATTTTAAAAACAATAGCTGGAATAGAGTTCCCAGATGATGGGCATGTCATTTTTAATGACGATATTGTTAACTTAGTTGAACCAGCGAAACGAAATGTGTCTATGGTTTTTGAAAATTATGCACTATATCCTCATTTAAATGTATTTGATAATATTGCATCTCCAATGCGATCACCTTTGTATAAAAAGGATGAGGAATACATTAATAAGCAAATCGTTAAAGTCACAAGCACAATGAAAATCGATCATTTGCTTGAGAGATTACCCAGTCAATTAAGTAACGGTCAACGTCAGAGAGTGGCACTCGGGAGAAGTTTAGTTAGAGATCCGAATGTATTCTTGATGGATGAGCCTCTTGCTCACCTAGATGCAAAACTTCGACATCATATGCGTACAGAATTAAAGGCAATGCAGACGCAATTAGATACGACAACAATCTATGTGACGCACGATTATATGGAAGCGCTAAGTTTAGGGGACAGAATAGCAATTATTAATGAAGGAAAAATTGAACAAATTGGAACAGGAGATGAAGTATATTATACACCCAAAAACTTATTTGTAGCGAAACTCGTGGGTGAACCTGAAATCAATACATTTAAAGGCGAATTAGCTGAAGTTAATCAAAAAGTTAAAATGAAGGTTTTAAATCAAATACATCTCTTCGATTTAGAGCTAGATGTAGAACAGGAACTTAAAAAACATCATAGTCAACATGTCATTGTGGGTATTCGTGGATTAAATGTTAGCTATAGTTTTGTAAAAAAAGATGACACTCAGATAGAAGGAAGCGTGTACAGCTTTGAGCCTATTGGGAATAAGACTATATTAATCGTCAAGATTGGTGATGAGCTCATCAGAACGATAGCACCTAATGACTTACAGGTAGACATTGATCAAAAAATATTTATAGAATTTGATTTCAAGAATGCCATGTTTTTTGATATGGATACTGAAGAGTTACTCGTACGACATAATCAGGAAGAAATTATTAAGGAGGTGCTCTAATGTCTCAACTTGTATTGCAAAATGTGTTTAAACGATATGAAAATAAAAAAATCGGTAGAAAAAAAATCGTTAATGATTATGCGGTAAAAGACCTTTGCCTTCATTGTGAAGAGGGTGAGTTTGTTGGTATATTAGGACCTTCAGGCTGTGGTAAAACAACGACATTAAGAATGGTCGCAGGACTTGAAGATATTACACAAGGTGATATTTTTATAGGCGATAGAAAGATAAATAATTTACATCCAAAAGATAGAAATATTGGCTTAGCATTTGAAGATTATGCATTATATCCACCAATGAATGTTTATGACAATATTGCATTTAATCTTAGGGCTAAAAATCTAGCTGAAGCGGATATTAAAAAAGAAGTTATGCGTATTGCTCCTTTAATGAAAGTTGAGGATCTTCTTGAGCATTCTCCAGCAGGGTTAAGTGGTGGTCAAAAACAAAGGGTAAACATTGCAAGAGCCTTAGTTAGAAAACCCAAAGTATTACTTTTAGATGAGCCGTTATCTCATTTAGATGGTAAAATGCGTCAAGTTTTACGAATGGAAATCAAACGTTTACATAAAGAAATTCAATGTACAACCATTATTGTAACGCATGATCAGTTAGAGGCAATGTCCCTTGCAGATCGAATAGCTATTATGAAGGATGGACAGCTTCAGCAATTTGGTACGCCACTCGAAATATATGACAATCCAGTGAACGAATTTGTAGCATCCTTCATAGGGGAACCTCCAATGAATATAACCAAAGTCAAAATCACAAAAACTAATGGTCATTTATTCTTTTATTTCCCAATGTGTGATTTATCGATTGCAGTCCCAACCAAGTATGAAAGTGTTCTTAAAGAAGGGATGGAAGTTAAGATGGGAGTTAGGCCAACAGACTTGTTTGTCGTTGATATGACGGCAATGGGTTCAGTCACACAAGTAGGCGTTTTTGAAAATCTTGGTGATGAGCGACGCATTAGTATTGAGGTTGGTGAAGATGAATATCTCACATTAATTACAACCGATGAACGACGGTATAAAGTTGGGGAACAAATAAAGCTTGCAGTTAATGAAGAAAAAACACATGTTTTTGATATAGATACAGGCAATCGAATTAAACCAAAACAATAAGGAGGATATGTATAATGACAAATTTACCTAAAAAAATGAAAGCAGTTGTAGCATATGAACCAGGAGATTATCGTTTGGCTGAGGTGGATGTTCCTCGAGCGGGAGAAGGAGAAATAGTTATTAAAGTTGAGGCATGTGGTGTATGTGCAGGCGACTTAAAAGCCTATAATGGCGCTCCGAGTTTTTGGGGAGGAGAAGGCAACCCCCCATATATCAAAGCGCCAATGATTCCGGGGCATGAATTTATTGGTCATATTGTTGAATTAGGCCCAAACTCTCCAAAAGGTTTTAAAATGGGAGATCGAGTAATTAGTGAACAAATTGTCCCTTGTGGTGAGTGTAAATTCTGTAAAACAGGACGTCATTGGATGTGTCAAAAACATGATGTATATGGTTTTCAAGATAATGTTAATGGTGGAATGGCAGAATATATGAAATTTCCTAAAGAAGCAATTGTATTTAAGGTGCCAGATTCCATTCCAATGGAAAGCGCTGTATTAATTGAACCATATGCTTGTTCAAAACATGCAGTTGATCGAGCCAATATAACGAACGAAGATGTAGTTGTTCTTTCAGGCGTAGGCACATTAGGCCTTGGTATGGTAGGCGCTATCGCCATGAAAAATCCCAAAAAATTAATTGTTCTTGATTTAAAGCAGGAGCGATTGGATAAAGCCTTGGAATATGGGGCAGACTTAGCATTTAATCCAATAGAAACGAATGTTGTTGAAGAGGTTGTGAATATGACAGATGGATATGGATGTGATGTCTATATCGAAGCAACGGGGCACCCGAATAGTGTTTCTCAAGGGTTAGAAATGATTAGGAAAATGGGTACCTTTGTTGAATTTAGTGTATTTAAAGATTTGGTGACTGTTGACTGGTCCATAATTAGTGATCGTAAGGAGCTCGATGTCCTAGGCGCGCACTTGAGTCCATATTGCTACGAGCCTGTCATTGAATGGATGGAAAATAATTTGATTCCGACAGAAGGTGTTGTAACACATGTGTTACCTTTGACTGAATGGGAAAAAGCCTTTGAAATGGCTGAAAAAGGGGATAACTCGTTAAAAATTGTTTTGAAACCTTAAATAAGGAGATGATATTGATGAAAATAGCTATCGGATGCGATGAAGCAGCATTGGAACTGAAAAATATTTTAAAAGAATATTTAATATCCAAAAATGTTGAGGTTGAAGATTATGGTGTTTATGATAATGCACCATCTTTATATCCGGATATTGCTGTAAAAGTAGCAACATCTATTATAGATGGTATTAATGAACGTGGTATATTACTTTGTGGTACAGGTCTTGGAATGGCTATTACAGCGAATAAAGTTCCGGGAATACGAGCAGCAACCTGTCATGATCCATATTCGGCTGAACGTTCAAGAAAAAGTAATGATGCACAGATTATTACTATGGGAGCAAGAGTTATTGCACCAGAACTCGCCAAGATACTAGTCGATATATGGCTTGCTTCAGAATTTGCGGGGGGACCATCGAAGGAAAAAGTTGATAAAATCATGGAATATGAACACAATTACTTGAAAATATAAAGGAGATGGATGATATGCAAAGATTTGTAAATGTACCAGATCAAGTAGTAGAAGATATGCTTAAAGGCTTTATTAAAGCTCACAAGGAAATAGTTGCTCCGACAGAAAACGAAAGAGTTATAAAGTATAAACATGCTCCTGTAAAGGGAAAAGTTGGTGTAGTTACCGGTGGAGGGTCAGGCCATAAACCAGCATTTATTGGATATATAGGTAAAAATATGTGCGATGCAGTCGCAGTAGGTGAAGTTTTTTCATCACCAACAGCTAAGGCATTCTTAGATGCTTTTCGTGAAGCGGATTCAGGAAATGGTGTTGCGTGTTTATATGGAAACTATGCCGGAGATAATATGAATGTAAAGATGGCTATGGAATTAGCAGAAGAAGAAGGAATTGTGGTTAAAACTGTTGTGGCTAATGATGATGTAGCATCGGCCCCCAAAAATGAACCAAACAAGAGACGAGGCGTAGCCGGTGAAATTCTTATGTGGAAAGTTGGAGGCGCAAAAGCTGCTCTTGGAGGTAATGTTGATGAGGTTATCCGCGTATCTCAGAAAGCCATTGACAGCACAAGAAGTGTTGGCGTTGGACTTAGCCCCTGTACTTTACCAGCGGTAGGGAAACCTAACTTTCAAATCAAAGAAGGAACAATGGAAGTAGGGATAGGTCACCATGGTGAACCAGGTATTAAAGTGATGGAACTTAAAACAGCTAAAGAAGTAGCAGAAATAATGGTTGATACAATTATACCGGATATTCCTTATGTTTCAGGAGATGATGTTGTTGTGTTACTTTCAGGACTCGGAGCAACACCAGTGATGGAACTATATATTCTATATGATGAAGTGGAGAATATCTTGACAAATAAAGGAATCCGAGTTCATCGTTCGTATGTAGGTAATTATTTTACCTCCTTGGACATGCAAGGAGCTACATTAACAATAATGAAGGTTGATGATGAACTTAAAGAACTTGTAGATATGGAGACTCAATCAGTGGGTCTGACTCAAATGAAAGGATAGATAATATGAATAAGACGACAAAATCAAGTTTTTCAAATAAAGAGGGAGCGATAATAACCTTTAACATTATCAAAGTTATTCAAGATAATAAAGCTTATCTAAGTGAAATTGATGGGGCTATTGGTGATGGTGATCATGGCATTAACATGAATAAAGGATTTAGCCTAGCTGAAAAGCGTATGGAGGGTAAAGAAACAGACTTAGAGTCTTCATTAAAGATATTAGGAACAATTCTACTAACAGAAATTGGAGGTTCAATGGGACCTCTATATGGAACATTCTTTCGCTCCATGGCGAAAGAGGTTAAAGACGAAGTGGACCAAGAAGTATTTGGTGAGATGCTAGAATCTGCAGTCAATGCATTGGCAGTACTGGGAGATGCTAAAGTAGGAGACAAAACCTTGATGGATACATTGATTCCGGGGGTTATTGCCTATAAAAAAGCATGTGCTGAAGGAAAAAACTTTAAAGAATCTCTTGAAGTGTTAAAAGCTGCAGCAGAAGAAGGTAAAAATTCAACGTATGATATGGTTGCAAAAGTTGGGCGAGCTGCGAGATTAGGTGAGAGATCTAAAGGTTGTTTAGATGCTGGTGCGACATCATGCAACTTGATTATTCGAACAATGGCAGATTCAATTATAGAAATAATTGATTAATGACTAAGTCGTATGAATGCATAATTCTACAGAGGAGGAAAGATGCGATGAATTGTTTAGTTGCACAGTCGGGAGGTCCAACAGCGGTGATTAACGGCAGTGTTTTTGGAATCCTTGACGGGGCAATAAAGATAGATAAGATTGAAAAAGTTTATGGAGGTAAAAATGGCATAGAAGGTATCCTTAATGAACAGCTTATAGAGCTTTCGAATTGGGATAAGAAAAAATGTTTAACATTTTTGTACTCTCCAAGTTCGGGTCTTGGCTCTTGTAGATATAAACTACCGGAGATTGAAGAAAATGAAGCCGTATATAATAAAATTTTTGAAATTTTTGATAAATATCACATCGGTTATTTCTTTTATATTGGTGGAAATGATTCCATGGATACGATTTATAAACTTAGCTGTTTCGGTGACCAAATAAATTCAACCATTCGATTTATTGGTATTCCTAAAACGATTGACAATGATTTGTATGGTACAGATCATTGTCCCGGATATGGAAGTGCAGCTAAATATGTCATTCGAAGTTTGATGGAATTGGTTCACGATGCGAATGTATATCAGCAAGCAAGTGTTCATATTGTTGAGGTTATGGGACGCCATACAGGATGGGTGGCGGCTTCATCAGCAATAGCTAGATATGGTGATAAACAAGCTGTAGACCTACTATATCTTCCCGAAAGACCATTTAGTGAGAATCAGTTTTTCTATGATGTAAAGGAAAAATTAATTAATAAAAAACATGTAATAGTTGTAGTATCTGAAGGCTTGAAAAAATCAGATGGCAAATTCCTCGTGTCAAATGAAAATAATAGTAATGATTACTTTGGCTACAAAAAAATGGGTGGTGTTGCTAGTTACCTTGCTTCAAAACTTCGTGCACACGTAACATGTAAAATAGTCCCGGTAGAGATGGGAATTTTACAAAGATGTTCGATATATCATGGGTCACAGACAGACTTGAATGAGGCAATTAATTGCGGTTATCAAGGCTTGATATTTGCACTTCAAGGCGTAAGTGGTCAGATGGTTATAATGGAGAGAAAAAAAAGTGCATTTTACCAGGTTCACTACAGGCATACGCCTATTCAGCAAGTTGCCAATAAGGAGAAACCAATCCCTCATGATTGGATTAATATCAAAGGAAATCATATGAACCGATCTTTTCATGATTATATACATCCTCTGATTCAAGGAAATATTCAAGTTCAAGAAAAGGATGGTATCCCTATATTTATTGGTGATAAGATTTAAAAAACAAAATCCGATATTCGAGTTTTGACGACTGTCGGATTTTGTTATACATATTATTATTGGCTGTCGGGTTTATACAGTACTCGAAGCGACAATTGGATGGAGGTGCCTTGATTTGATAATGAAGAAATCTTTAACCCAAATTCTGGACCAAAATAAAGCTGAATTCGATCATGTATGTTTTTAAGTCCTATACCACTATGCATGACGTTACGTTTATCTTCAGTAGTAAATAAGGTTTCAATGGCAATATCGTCCATACCTTTGCCATTATCGGTTATAGTAATGTATAAAATATCATCTTCGGAAAAGGCCTTAATTGTTATATGAAATTGGTTATTGCCGATATCTTCAAAACCATGGATGATAGAATTTTCAATGATCGGTTGAAGTATAAATCTAAGAATAAATAAATTTTCGAGCTGGGATGGAATGTCATAATACACTTCAAAGATATCACCAAAGCGATATTTTTGAATTTCAACATAATTTACAATGCTTTGAATTTCCTCTTTTAGCATGACCATAGTGCCTTTGCTAGAAATATTATATTTTAACAAATTAATCAGCGAATTGGTCATATCCTTAATGTTATCAACATTCTGTATAGTCGCAAGCCATTTGATTGAATCCAGGGTGTTATATAAAAAGTGGGGATTAATTTGGGATTGTAAAATTTGAAATTCCATCTGACTTTTTTCTTTTTCTTCTATGAGCATTTTTTGAATGAGCTCGTTAAGATTTTGGGTCATAACATTGAAAGAATGGGCTAATTGACCTAACTCGTCTTTTCGTTTGATGGGAATCATTGTTTTAAAATTACCATTTTCGACTTTGAGAATATGCTGATGAAGCTCCCGAATCGGTTTGGTAAATGAATGTGAGAGTATTAGTGAAATCATCCAAGTAAGAATAAATAAAATACCTAATGCGATAAGAGCCAAGGGAGCGAGTTGATTCGTTTTTTCGTATATATGGTCTGAATTAATAATTCGTACGACTTTCCATCCGCTAAAATTAAGTGTATCCGACAAGATTATACTTTCTTTGCCAAAAACGTCAGTGGTAAGTTGTGTTGTTTGCGATTCTATGATATCAGGATTGTCAGTAATGATACTATCAAGGTTTATATTATACGGAAAGGAGAACATCGTTTCACCAAGATGATTGAGAACAAGAACTTTTTCTTCATATTGCATCCATGAAGCCATGAACATTTCCTGAAGATAGGTATAATTCATATCAATGATTATCATACCGATAACTTGATCAGTATGAGGTTGTGTAATTGGCCGGATTGTAGAGATAACTCCGGTATCTGAATACATATGATAATTCATTTTAGATCCAATAAAATAGAATTCATCGACTCGAATTGAATCGCTAAGAATTTCCGTATAAAGTTCACGAAGGGGATCTTCTTTGACTCCCCAATCACTAGTGTAAAATTCACCGTTAAATCCGAGCACATAAATACCACTAATATATTCTTGAACAGTTACCGTATTTTGTAAAAGCTGATTAATTTCATTTTGGTTTATGTCAACAG
>CAZLXW010000065.1:0-20773 GCA_964563505.1 uncultured Eubacteriales bacterium | reverse complement strand
GCTGTTCTTTTTTGATTGTTCTAAATATGATACTTCGCTTAATAATTATAACATAGGACATCTATTTATCCAAAATATCTTGACTTGAGCAATTATTTTTGATATTATGTTCATATTCTAATATGTGCATATGAATTAATAAAGGAGTAACTTATGGACTTAACAGCTATTTTCAAATTATTATCTGATGAGACACGATTACGTGTGATTGCCTTAATCTATCAAGAAGAATTATGTGTCTGTGAGCTTTGTGGTATTCTAGAAAAACCTCAGCCCAAAATTTCAAAAGTTCTTTCAAAGTTAAGAGATATGGATTTGGTTACTGATGAACGAAAGGAAAAATTTGTTTTTTATACACTTAAGAAAACAAATCCACTCTTAAATCATACGATTGAATTTATGCTTGCCCATCAAAATGATTATAGGATTGTGAGTGATGACTGCCAACGTTTACAAAACAAAGAAAAATATATTGATCAATGCTCACTTGACGCACTGCGGGAAATATCATAAGTGGGTAATAAAGAAAGGAACTTAACATGAATATTTTTAAATGGTTAAATAACCAATTGCTTAAAATGGATTGGTTATACGAAGGAGTCCATACGCTTGTGGAAAATGTATTTGGACTTGATATGAATTCGCAACTTGGTGCTAGCATACACTTTTTCATCTATGATGTCATAAAGATTTTTATTTTGTTATCATTCTTAATTTTTTCAATATCCTATGTTCAAAGCTTTTTTCCTCCAGAACGAACACGAAAAATTTTAGGACGATTTAAAGGTTTAACTGCAAATATTCTTGCGGCACTGCTTGGAACAATTACGCCTTTTTGCTCCTGTTCTTCAATTCCACTCTTTATCGGCTTTACTAGCGCAGGTCTTCCTATTGGTGTCACTTTTTCTTTTTTGATTTCCTCACCTTTAGTTGACCTTGCCTCCGTATTACTTTTAGCAAGCATTTTTAATTGGCGTACAGCCTTTGCCTATGTTATTGTAGGACTTGTCCTTGCCGTTATTGGCGGTAGTCTAATCAGCAAGCTCAAGTTAGAAAAATACGTTGAACCCTTTGTTTTCAAAAACAAGTTAATGGAAGCACAGCAAGAAACACTCACCAGAAAAAAACGACTTATGTTTGCTAAAGACCAAGTTCTTGACATTATCAAAAAAGTTTGGTTATATATCCTTATCGGTGTTGGTATTGGTGCCCTCATTCATAACTGGATTCCGGAAGATGTTATTACCGCACTTCTAGGTCAAGATAAGTGGTATTCGGTCCCTTTAGCTACCATTGTTGGTGTACCTATGTATGCTGATATTTTCGGGACCTTACCTATTGCTGAAGCCCTTGTCGCAAAAGGCGTTGGTATTGGTACCGCTCTTGCTTTTATGATGGCTGTCACTGCATTATCTTTACCTTCAATGATTATGCTTAAAAAGGTTGTCAAACCAAAGCTACTCATCATCTTTGTAACGATTGTAACGATTGGTATACTTATTATCGGTTTTTCCTTTAATGCATTTGGGTCACTACTGATATAAGAACAAAGCACACTTACAAAAGGAGATTATTATGATTATTAAAATTTTAGGTTCCGGTTGTCCCAACTGTAAAAAACTAGAAGCAAACACAAAAAAAGCTCTTAAAGAGCTTAATTTGGAAGCAACTGTTGAAAAAGTTGAAGATTTCGAAAAAATAATGGAGTACGGTGTTATGAGTACACCGGCACTGGTTGTTGACGAAGAAGTCAAATTTTTTGGACGGGTTGCTTCACCTAAAGACATTGCAAAATATCTTCAATAAATATTGTTTAAGAGGATTATAATCGTCGTTTATAGTCCTCATAAACAAATCCCTTTATTACACGTATCCCTTGGTCATTAAGCAAGGCAATCGAAGGTAGGTTCACTCCATTAAACATGTTATTCTTAACCATTGTATAATGTGCCATATCTGTAAAAATCAAAGCATCTCCGATTTTTAATGGTTCATCAAAAGAATAATCACCAATAATATCACCGGATAGGCAGGTTGTTCCTCCCAATCGATAGGTGTATTTTTTTTCATCCGGAAGTCCGGAACCGATAATCATCGGTCGATAGGGCATCTCGATAACATCAGGCATATGACATGCTGCTGAAGCATCCGTGATGGAGATATCCATCCCATTATGTAGAAGATCAAGTACTTTTGTAACTAAAAACCCCGTATTAAGAGCAATGGCTTCTCCTGGCTCCAAATAAACTTGTACGTCATATTTGTTTTTTATACGATTAACAATATGAATTAATCGTTCGACATCATAATCAGCACGAGTTATATGGTGACCACCGCCAAAATTAATCCATTTCATCTGATGGAAGTAGTGACCGAACTTTTCTTCAACAACTTCCATCACTCGTTCAAGGGTGTCCGAATTTTGTTCACACATTGCATGAAAATGCAAACCATCAATTCCTTCTAAATCTTCAGCATTAAATTGACCCTCTGTCGTACCTAGACGAGAATAAATTGCACATGGGTCATAAATTGTTGTTTCAATTTCAGAATACTCCGGATTGACTCGAAGTCCACATTCAATGGCTTTATCTGCCTTTTTCACTTTGTCCTTAAATCGTTTATACTGATCTGCCGAATTAAAGACAATATGCTCACAATAGGACATAATCTCATCAAATTCTTCATCCCGATAAGCCGGTGAATAGATATGAACTTCTTTCCCCATCTCTTCATAACCAAGTCGTGCTTCATATAATGAACTACTTGTTATTCCTGCCAAATATTCGCCAACAATTGGAAAAACAGAATACATAGAGAAACCTTTCAAAGCCAACAGGATTTTACATCCTGTTGACTCTTGTACATAATCAAGTGTCTCTAAGTTCTTACGAAGTAATCGTTCATCGACAACATAAGCTGGGGTATTCATTGATTTAATCTTTTCTATATCTTGTTCGTTTATTCCATAATCCATAGTTATACCTATTTCTCTTCCTCTTTCCTTACTTAATCCAACAACGTTGGATTGAAATCTTCTTCCCATGGAAGTCCTTGTTTATTTAACTCTTCCATAAATGGATCCGGATCAAATTCTTCAACATTATACACGCCGGGGTTTTTCCACTTTCCTTCAAGAACGAGTTTTGCACCAATCATAGCCGGTACACCTGTTGTATATGATATAGCTTGTGATCCAACCTCTCTATAACAGGCTTGGTGATCACAGATATTATAAACATAATAGCTTTTAGGCTCACCATCTTTAATTCCTTGGATGATACAGCCAATATTTGTCTTTCCTTTTGTTCTTGGTCCTAATGATGCAGGATCTGGAAGCACTGCTTTTAAAAACTGTAAAGGTTGAATCTCTTTTCCTTCAAACATAATCGGCTCAATAGATGTCATACCAACATTCTCAAGCACATTTAAATGCGTAATGTATTTTTCAGAAAATGTCATAAAGAATCGAATGCGTTTGATCCCTTTAATATTTTGAGCCAATGACTCTAATTCTTCATGATATAGTAGATAAATATCTTTTGGACCAATTTCAGGTAAGTCGTAAACTTTCTTGACTTCTAGAGGCTCTGTCTCAATCCATTCACCCTCTTCAAAGTAGCGTCCTTTTGCTGTAATTTCCCGAATATTTATTTCCGGATTAAAGTTTGTAGCAAATGGATATCCATGATCTCCAGCGTTAGCATCAACAATATCAATATAATGAATTTCATCAAAATAATGTTTCATCGCATAGGCAGAAAACACACCGGTTACACCGGGGTCGAATCCACTACCAAGAACTGCTGTAAGTCCCGCTTCTTTAAACTTCTCACGGTAGGCCCACTGCCACTTATATTCAAATTTTGGTGTTTCCGGCGGTTCATAGTTTGCTGTATCTAGATAATCAACACCAGTTTCCAAACATGCATCCATGATAGTCAAATCTTGATAAGGTAATGCAACATTAATAACAATATCCGGATTAAATTGACGAATAAGAGCAACCACTTCTTCAGTTTGATCTGCATCAACCTGTGCTGTCTGAATCTTTGTTTTCGTATCCTTAACAGAATCCTTGATTGCAATACATTTTGATTCTGTACGACTTGCTATACATATTTCTTCAAATACTTCTGAATTTTGACAACATTTGTGGACAACAACATTTGCTACTCCACCTGCGCCTATAATAAGAGCTTTTCCCAATTTAATAACCTCCTAGAATGCTTAATTTATATAATAACTTATTCCATTATATCATTTTATTACGATTCTGTCTTTGCTTGGCGGCAATTTTACCGTTCATAGTATGTGTATCCACGTAATCCATTCTCGTATGAATTGACAATATCGCGTCGATCTGCAGGTGATATTAATCCGTCACGCACAGCTTCTTCCGCCGATTGTCTGAAGTTTCGACGCATTTCTTTAGCATCATACTCCACGTAGGTTAATACATCTTCAACTGAATCCCCTTCAATTTCACTCACAAATTCAAAGCCACCATCTTTATTTAATCGAATACTTACAACATTGGTATCTCCAAACAGATTATGCAAATCTCCTAATGTTTCCTGATAGGCACCAACTAAAAAGACCCCAAGATAATAGTCTTCATTTGGATTCAAATCATGCAAGGGCAATGTTTTCTTCACATCATGCATGTCAATAAAGCTATCAATATTTCCGTCACAATCACATGTAATATCTGCAACAACTGCATTTCGCTTCGGAATTTCTAACAATCGATGAATCGGCATTATCGGAAACAATTGGTCAATCGCCCAGCTATCTGGAATTGATTGGAATACAGAGAAATTACAATAATATATATCCGCAATCGCACTATCAATATCTTCAAGTTCTTGTGGAATATATTTTAATTTTGCTTTATCTTTCGCTATACGCTGAATAATATTCCAAAATATTTTTTCTGCAAAAGCGCGGTCTCTAAGGCCTAAACGCCCATGATTAAACATATCACGAATAATATCCCTATAATATAAGGCATCATTGTAACATTCTTGTAAATTCTTCGTCTTTAACACTTTGTTTACTTCATGAAGATTTCGAATTTGCTCAGGCACAGATTCATCAAGTACTTCTGGTATGTCATATTCTTGATACGACGCCACATCAAGTACATTAAACAATAATATTGAATAATAAGCAACTAAGGCACGGCCTGATTCTGTTATAATGGTCGGATGCTTTATCTGGGCATTATCCATCACAGTCATAACTGCTTCCACAATATCCGTGCAATATTCTTCAACAGAATAATTACGACTATGTGTAAAATTCGTATTAGAGCCATCATAATCAACGGCTAATCCACCACCTAAGTCAAGATAGCCCATAGGAGCACCTTCTTTTACCAGTTCTGCATATACACGGGAAGCCTCTTGTACTGCTGAACGGATATCACGAATATTTGGAATTTGTGACCCGAGATGATAATGCATTAGTTTAAGACTGTCCAGCATGTTTTTCTCTTTTAATTGGTCCACAATTTCAATGACTTGATTCATATTTAAACCAAAAATGCTTTGATCTCCACCTGAATCCGTCCAATGCCCTCCCGCTTTTGCTGATAATTTAATGCGTACACCAATATTGGGGTGAATATTTAATGCATTCGCCCGTTCGAGAATAAGATCAAGTTCTCCGGGGATTTCTATAACAAAAAAGCATTGATAGCCCATTTTATTGGCATATAAACCAAGATCAATAAACTCTTCATCTTTATAACCATTACAAATGAGACAGGCTTCTTTATCTTTAAGCTCGGAAAGCGCTCCAATTAACTCAGGTTTACTACCAACCTCTAAACCATGGTGATAGCGTTGACCGAATCTTGCAACCTCGCGTACGACTTGTTGTTGCTGATTCACTTTTATTGGATAAACACCCTGATAAATCCCTTGGTAACTTAAGGTGTTCATTGCATTTCGAAAGGATTCATTCAGATAGGTAATCTGAGCATCTAACAAGTTTTCTATCCGTAAGAGCACCGGCATATCTAAACCGCGTTCTTTAATCCCTGATGCAATCTCCATTAAACTAACAGACCCTTTATCCGCTCCTTTATTGGCACTGATACGAACTTCTCCTTCATCTGAAATAGAAAAGTACCCGCCCCCCCAATTTTTTATGCCATATAATTCTTCCGATTTTTCTTTTTTCCATCGTCCTAGAACTTCTACACGATTCATCCTATCACCCTTTCTACATTGTGTTGCCACAAGTCACTGATTTTCAAAATATCACTTTTACTTATAAATGTCAACATCTATTTCTACTCCATTTGGATTCGCTTGATCAAATCTCCGTATTTGATTTGATACTTTTCGTAAACAGGTTGAACGGCTTCCACAAATGCAGATTTATCTTCAATATAATTAATCTCTACGCCTTGTTCAATGAGAAACTGTAGAGAACTCTGCTCACCTTCTTCCCAAAGTTTTTGTTGGTATATTTGAGCTTGATCTGCTGCTTGTCGCATAATCGCCAAATCATCTTCCGATAATTTATCTAAAGCAATCTTGCTACCGACAATAATCTCCGGAACACGTACATGTTCATCTATCGTATAGTATTTTGCAATCTTATAATGTTCGGATGTATGATAACTTGGAGGATTGTTTTCCGCACCATCAATCTCTCCTAACTGCAGTGCTCGATAAACTTCTCCATAAGGCATCTTGACTCCATTTGCACCAAGAGCATTTGCCATTTCAACCATTAATTCACTTTCCAATACACGAATATTCATTCCTTGAAGGTCATCTAATGTATTAATCGGTTTTTTCGTATTATAAAAACTTCGTGCCCCCGCTTCAAACCAACCAAAGCCAATAAAACCTTCATCTTCAACCCCCACTAATATTTCATCCCCTATATCACCTCGAAGAACGCGTCGCATATGTTCTTTATCTTCATATAGATAAGGGAGTTGTAAGACGTTTAATACATCGACAACTTCAGATATTGGTGCCAAGCTCACTCGGGTAATATCAATCCCCCCAAATTCCAACTGTTCGATAACGCTTGTCTCAGATCCTAAGGCTTGGTCTGGATAAACAACTATTTTTATTCTTCCTTCCGAAAGCACTTCTACTAATCGGGCAAATTCTATATCCGCAAGTGTTGTTGGATAATCACTAGGATGGGCTTCTGCCATACGAAAAATATGTTCAGGCTTAGGTTCACTGACTTGATTGACCAGCGTGCATCCAACTATTACCACCAAAAGAAAAACAACTATCACAAAGTATATTAAGGGTTTTCTCATCATTATATCTCCTGATTGTCAAATTCGAACTTCATTTCAATAAATGTCCCTAGATTTTTTTTACTTAGAATTTTAAATGAACATTTGTGCTGAAAGGTTAATTTAAACCGTTGATAAACATTATTGACACCAATACTTCGATTATTAATCGCTTCAAATTTCAAAACTTCTTTCAAACGTTTTTTGTCCATTCCAATTCCTGTATCCATTATACGCATTACAATATAAGAGGTATTGTTTTGTTGCTTCATGAAGACGCGTATGCGGATTTTACCACCTTTTATCTTAGGTTCAATACCGTGAATAATTGCGTTTTCAACAAGTGGTTGAAGCGTAAATATAGGAAGCAATATTTTTTCACATGCCGGATCAACGATACAATCATATTCAAGACGTTCTTTAAAACGAACTTTCTGAAGATACACATATTCATCAATCATATCCAATTCTTCTCTAATCGGAATCATTGATTTATCATTTCGTAATTTGTAACGAAACAGTTGGGCTAATGCTTCTGTTAATTTGAGTGTATCGTCTGCATTTTCAAACATGGCTGTTCGAGAAATTGTATTTAACGTATTGAAAAGAAAATGCGGATTGATTTGGGATTGAAGCGCTTGAAACTGAGAGTCTTTTAATAATTGCTCCATTTGTAAAATATGTAATTCTTCTTCATGTAGTTTTTTCTCGATAATCACTTTTTGTTTCAAATCATAAACGAGAGAATTAATACTCTGACTCATTATATTAAATGAATCTGCTAGTACACCGACTTCATCCTGGGAATCAATATGAATCGCCTCAATGTCTAAGTCCCCTGAAGAGATACGAATGGAGGCTTTGGCCAGTTTTTTTATTGGATTTATCAAATAATTCGCGAATAACACACCGATAAACAAGGATATTAGGAAAAAAATTGCAATCAGCAATAAAGATATTCGCCGCATTACATTGGCTTCATTGGCCAGCCTATTATAAAGCTCATTACCTTCACTCAAGCTAATATAAAGTAACTCTTCAATATATTTTTCTGTAAATTGTTCAATACGTTCTCCTTCATAGAATGACGTATAATATATGGATATATCATTTTCCCTTTGGCTCATGGCTCTTTGCCATTTTATATTGTATGAATAAACCGAATTTCGAATGGCATTAATGGCAAATTGGCTTTCTAATGAATCATATTTTGCATCTAATGAATTAATAGCACGCTCTATCTTCAGTATATTTTCTTCATATAATTCCCGATCCGAAAGATTTAATTCATTAATATAGTTTTCTACAGCTTCTTTACTTTTTTGATTCATAATCAATAGTTGACTAATCTCATAATAATTGGTCATGGTCGCATTAAACTGGTCAACAATTTGATAATTGCTATGGTTTAAGTATAAACTAAATATACTGACTGTTGCTAAAATTGCGAAGAAATATGAAAGTAATTTTATTTTAATTGATAATGCATTCCAAAACCTGCTAAATGTTTTCACCAAGTACTCCTTTTCAGCCACAGTCGTTTTGTATTTAGTTTACCCTCTTACAAATCATCTGTCAATGTGACTACATCAGATTGCTTATTATACAGAAATAAACCTATACTTATGCATAGGTTTATTTCTTAAGGTTTTGGTTATAGTAAGGATTATTTTGGTTGCTTACCAATATAAGCCAAAATACCGCCGTCAACATATAAAACATGACCATTTACAAAATCAGATGCATTTGATGCTAGGAAAAGAGCCGGTCCCATAAGGTCTTCCGGTGTTCCCCAACGCGCTGCTGGTGTTTTTGCAATAATAAAACTATTAAATGGATGTCCCTCTTCACGTAATGGAGCTGTTTGAGGTGTTGCAATATATCCCGGTCCAATACCGTTACACTGAATATTATATTCACCATATTCAGATGCAATATTTCTCGTCAACATTTTAAGTCCACCTTTTGCTGCTGCATAAGCAGAAACGGTTTCACGACCTAGCTCACTCATCATTGAACAGATGTTAATAATTTTTCCGCTACCTTTTTTAATCATGCTTGGAATAACTGCTTTAGCCATGATAAATGGTCCATTAAGATCAACATCAATAACTTGTCTGAACTCTTCTGCTGTCATTTCTATCATTGGAATACGTTTAATAATTCCCGCATTGTTAACAAGAATATCAATAACTCCGACTTCGTCTTCAATCTGTGCAATCATTTTATCAACGCCGGCTTCGTCTGTGACGTCGCAAACATATCCATATGCATTGATATTTTCTTCTTTGTATGAAGCCAACCCTTTATCAACCGCTTCTTGATTTCGGTCGTTAAATACAATTGTTGCTCCTGCTGCTGCATAAGCTTTTGCCATTGCAAATCCTATACCATATGAAGCGCCTGTTATTAGCGCTATTTTTCCTTCTAATGAAAAACTATTCATTACATTCATAATAATCTCCTTTATCGTAAATCGTTTTTAATATCAACGTGGTCCATGTCATTGAATGTTTGATTTTCTCCAATCATACCCCAAATAAATGTATAGGCTTGTGTTCCACATCCCGAATGAATTGACCAACTTGGTGATATAACAGCTTCTTCATTACGTAAAACAATATGGCGTGTTTCAGATGGTTCTCCCATATAATGGAAAACAACACCGTCTTCCGGTAAATCAAAATAGAAATAAACTTCCATACGGCGCTCATGCGTATGGCAAGGCATTGTATTCCATACATTACCTTCTTCTAGTTGGGTAAGTCCCATTGTTAATTGGCATGTTGGCAATACATCCGGATGAATAAACTGATAAATCGTACGTTTATTTGAAGCCTTTGAATCGCCCATTGGCACAGCTTTTGCTTTCTTAATATCTATATGTTTATTCGGATATGTTTTGTGAGCCGGTGCACTTAATGTATAGAATTTTGCAGGATTCTTAGCATCGTCACTTATAAAAGTCACTTCTTTTGCTCCCATACCAACATATAAACCATCACGGCTTTTCATCTCATACGTTTCACCATCGACGGTAACCTTACCCGGTCCACCGATGTTGATCGTACCAAGTTCTCTTCGCTCTAAAAAGTACTCTGTACCTAATGACTTCATAATTTCTAGTCCTTGACCTAATTCTTGCGCTTCGTTTTCCGGGCAAAATCCCATTGTAATAATTCTGTCAATGTGACTATACACCCGTTGTATTTTATTTGGAATAAATAGGTCTTGAATTAAAAACTCATCTCGTAATCTGTCTGTTGTATAGTGTTTTGCATCTCTTGAATTTGAAGGTTCTCTTACAATCATATCTTTCTCCTTTTTAAACTACGTCATTGCAGTTTCATTATATGAAACATCGTTTCGTTTTCATGATAATTATATCATCTTTAATTGAACGCGTCAATCTATTTTCCAATATTGGGACCGCTGTTTCATATAGTGAAACCTTTTATCTAAGTCGTTCTACATATCCTAACCGTTTGGATATTTCCATGCATGTTTGAGCTAACTCATCACGAACAGGTTTTCCTTCGTCTTCATATACTTGATCTGAAAATCCGGTAATACTCACTGCAGCCACTATTTTACTTCGATAATCATAGACAGGCATCGATACACAATAGACGTTTTCTTCATGTTCAGCTTCATCTCGTGTATAGCCTTCTATTCGACCTCGATGAACATCTTCCATGACTTCCTTTATTGACACTTTTGTATTTGGGGTAAAAGGAACAAGTTCTGTTTGTTTTAATATTTCAATAATCTCTCCATCCGGTCGGTCTAACATTAATGTTTTTCCAACGGCTGAACAATAGATTGGAATCCGCTTTCCAATTTGACAATACATATGAAAGGATTTATATTTTTCAACCTTTTCAATAAATACGGCTTCTCCTTCATCAAAGATGGCGAGTTGAACCGATTGATTCACTTTATTTGCCAGCTGGTGTAAATAAGGTACCGCTTCTGTCTTCAACTCAACATGATTAAGTCGGATGCTACTAATCTCAACCATTTTTAAACCAATTTGATAAATCCCTGTTGCTTCATTTCGCTCAACAAATTCTCGATTTAGCAGTGTCATCAGCAATCGATGCACTGTACTCTTATTAAGATCTAATTTTTTTTGTATTTCTGTAGCTGTCATTCCTTCTTCTGCAAGAAGCTCCAGAACATGAAGCGCTCGATCAGCTGTTTGCAATATTGATTCACTCATATAATTCCTCCAGTATGTTTACTTCTCCTATTATAATATAACTAAATAGAGACCGTGTCAAATAGTGATTTATGATTTCACATATAGGAACATTTTTTATCTTTACTTTTATTCCTACAAATTCACTTGACGAGAGTACCTCAAATAGGGTAAACTATAGTTAAAATAATAACAAAATCCTACTTCAAAGACTTTGTTCTAAGAACCTGGATCTTTTGTTAACATAACCATCTTTTTGGGTGATTACATCTACCAATAAGATTGTTGTTTTTTTTATACCCAAATCATCGTCAATATTCAACAATAAAGGAGAATTTCATGAACACTACCCCTCGCTCTAACCGTTTGCATATTGCTTTTTTCGGACAAACCAATGCTGGAAAATCAAGTTTAATCAATGCCTTGACCGGTCAAGATATCGCTTTAGTCTCTGATATAAAGGGAACGACCACGGATCCGGTATACAAAGCTATGGAAATACTTCCAATTGGTCCGGTTGTTCTTATTGACACTGCCGGTTTAAATGATGATACAACGTTAGGTATCCTTCGCCAAAAGAAAACGATGGATGTTTTAGAGAAAACAGATGTTGCCTTACTCGTTTTTGATGCAAATCAAACACCTCACCAAGTTGATGTTGACTTAATCAACATCATAAAAAAACGGAACATACCCTGTATTGGTATCTTAAATAAAATCGACAACGTGTCAGAATCAATCGCCACACCGGAACAGACTGTTTACGACTATACAAAACAGTTGGGCATTCCTTTTGTTACAACATCCGCTACGACAAAGCAAGGAATTGATTCTATAAAAGACATACTGATTAAGCATAGTCCTCAAGATATCCATGAATACAAGCTCGTTGGTGATTTGATTCATCCGGGAGATTTTGTTGTATTAGTAACTCCTGTTGACTCTGCCGCACCAAAAGGCCGCGTCATTTTACCACAACAGCAAACCGTTCGGGATATCATCGATCATGATGCTATGGCGATTGTAACCAAAGAAACTGAATTCGCTGAAACCCTGAGAAAACTAGGAACAAAACCTGCACTTGTCATCACAGACTCACAAGCATTTGAACAAGTATCTGCTGAAACACCTTTAGATATCCCCCTCACATCCTTTTCTATTCTCTTTGCAAGACACAAAGGTGACTTGAATTCTTTGATTCAAGGGGCTAGAACCATCGATCAATTACAAGACGGAGATAAAGTTCTTATTGCTGAGGGATGTACGCATCATCGACAAGCGGATGATATCGGCACTGTGAAAATTCCACGATGGTTAAGACAATCCACTGGCAAAGACTTAATCTTTGAACACACTGCCGGTGTCGGTTTCAAAGACAATCTAGATGGATATAAATTAGTCATCCATTGCGGTGGCTGCATGTTAAATCACAAGGCTATGAATCACCGGATTAGTTCTTCCCTTGAAGAAAATGTCCCCATTGTCAATTATGGGGTCCTTATCGCATATATTCACGGAATACTTGACCGAGCACTCGATCCATTTGCTCAAGCAAAAATGATTTGGGACGAATCAAAATAAATCACCATAGGAAAGGAATATTATGAAAACACTGAAAAAATTTATCAATGAGGATAAAATTGAAGCTCTCTTAAAGAATCAAAGCATTCCTACTTCTGAAGAAGTGAATACCATTGTCAATAAAGCATTAGAATCTAAAGGACTTGACTTAGAAGAAGTTGCTACATTGATTCGAGTTGAAGATCCTGCCCACCTTGACGAAATATATCAAGCCGCAAAAAAAATCAAACAAAGTATTTATGGTAATCGCATTGTTATGTTTGCTCCACTATACATTTCCAATTATTGTGTTAATGGTTGCCTCTATTGTGGTTACAAATGCGAAAATACTATACAGCGAAAAAAGCTTACGGATGAAGAGTTAGCCAGCGAAGCAAGACAGATTATTCAAATGGGCCATAAACGCATTGTTCTAGAAGCGGGAGAAGACGAAGAAAACTGTTCAATCGATTATGTTATTAATGCCATGAACGTTCTATACAAAACTAAGCAAGATGATACCTCATTGCGTCGAATTAATGTCAACATTGCCGCAACAACTGTTGAAAATTATGAACGATTGAAGTCCGCTGAGATTGGAACTTATACCTTGTTCCAGGAAACCTACCATGAGAAAACCTACAGAAAATATCATCCTCAAGGCCCAAAATCCAACTATCTTTATCATTTAACTGCAATGGATCGAGCCATGGAAGGCGGCATTGATGATGTCGGTATCGGCGCATTATTTGGTCTATACGATTATCGATTTGAAGTCCTAGCATTGATGATGCATAAGGATCATCTCGAAGAGGCCTTTGGTGTTGGCCCTCATACAATTAGTGTTCCACGTATTAAAAAAGCGAACAATGTAAATGTAAATGCCATGCCTTATGCTGTAACTGACGACGAATTTAAAAAACTTGTTGCAATTATCCGTCTAGCCGTTCCTTATACCGGAATTATTTTATCCACACGTGAAGAAGCCAAATTCAGAGAAGAGGTCATTAATCTCGGTGTTTCTCAGATTAGCGCCGGTTCAAAAACCGATGTAGGCGGCTATCATGAAGAAGTACGTATGGAAACGCAATTTGAACTCGCGGATGAACGCCCCCATGAGGTAATTATAAAATCACTTCTTGAAAAAGGATATCTTCCTAGTTACTGCACTGCATGCTATCGGGCCGGAAGAACCGGAGATCGTTTTATGCAAGTAGCAAAAACCGGAGCCATTCAAAATCTCTGTCATCCAAATGCACTGATGACCTTGAAAGAATATTTGGAAGATTATTGTGATGATGAACTAAAAGCACTTGGCAATCGTGTCATCGAAGAAAATATTTCAAAAATACCTAGCGAAAAGATGCGTGCCAATACGGTTGAACGCCTCGGACGAATCGCCGATGGAGAACGTGACTTGTATTTTTAAAGCGAACACGCCCTATAGCACAAAAAATCCCAGATATATATCTGGGATTTTTTCTTTATATTACAAATTATTATTTTACTAGTTCGAATGTTTCTCTTGCTATCATTAGTTCTTCGTTTGTCGGAACAACCATGGCTACAATATTTGAATTGTCTGTTGAGAAAACACGTTCTTTGCTACGGAATTGATTCTCTTCAACATCAATCTCACAACCTAAGACTTTTAAGTAATTACAGATATTTGTACGCATAAGTGGATAGTTTTCTCCAAGTCCACCTGCGAATGCAACAACATCTAATCCGCCCATAGCAACTGCATAAGATCCGATGTATTTTGCTACACGATATTCAAAAATATCCATTGTTAAACGTGCTTGCTTGTCGCCTTCTTCAATGGCATCTTCAATAACTCTAAAGTCACTAGATTCCATATAAACGCCAAGTGCTCCGGATTTTTTATTTAATACGTTGAGAACTTCGTCTAATCCCATGTTCTCTTTTTTGGCTAAGAATTGAATAATTGCAGGGTCAATATCACCACTACGTGTTCCCATCATGAGTCCTTCAAGTGGAGTTAAGCCCATTGTCGTATCAACTGATTTTCCACTGTCAACAGCACAAAGACTCGCACCATTTCCTAAGTGACATACAACAGTTTTTAAATCTTTAACATCTTTTCCTAAAATCTCTGCTGCACGATTCGAAACATATTTATGAGATGTTCCGTGGAAACCGTAACGACGGATCTTGTGTTTTTTATAATATTCATATGGTATTGCGTATAAATAAGCTTTTGAAGGCATTGTTTGGTGGAAAGCTGTATCAAACACACCAACCATAGGTACATTGGGAAGAATTTCTTGAAACAATTCAATACCTAAAATATTTGCCGGATTATGTAATGGTGCAAGCTCTGAACATTCACGTAATTTATCAAGCACATCCTCTGTAATTAATACTGAGTTTGTAAAGTACTCAGCACCATGTACAACACGGTGTCCAACCGCAGCGATCTCATCCATAGAATCAATCACACCATGCTCTTTAGATAACAAGGCGCTAATAACTGCTTCAACTGCATCCTTATATGTTGGCATTGGCACAGATATCTTTACTTTTTCTTTTCCTGTAGGTTCATGTTTAATCATTGATCCGTCTAATCCGATACGATCGCAAAGACCGATTGCTAATAAGGATTGATCTTGCATGTCTAATAATTGATACTTGAGTGAAGAACTTCCACAATTAATAACTAAAACTTTCATTGGCAATACTCCTATTTCTTTTTATATTTATTGACTAACTCAATTACGTTTAAGCACAACACCTTTATTATAGCTAAAAACTTGTTGACAGACAACCTTTTTTCGTATTTTTTTCAAGATTGTCTGTCAAACACCTGTTTTTACCTTATGGCTCTGGGGTCGGAGCGGGCGTTGGTTCCGGAATAACTAGATCAACGTCTATTGTTGTTCCTACATTGATTTCTCCATTATGAGGATTTTGACTGCCTATAATATCATTATTAGTATAGCCTGATGGTAAATTAAGTTTTATCTTGGCCCCTTCACGATTAACTTCCTTTTGCCACTGTAATATATCGTTAACCTTTTTTCCTTCAAAATTTTTCACCGGAACTTTTCCCTGCGAAACTTCAATGGTAAGTGTTCGCCCTATCGGAAGATAATCATTCCTATAATTTTGGCCCACAACAGTGTCCTCATCTGAATTGTGGTATATTTTGTCTATATCAAAGCTTATTTTATTTTCAGCGCACCATGCAATCGCCTCATCCATCGTTAAACCTGTCAAATCTCTAATGAAGGTTCCACCGTCAAATCCGGAAATTTTCACATCAATCTCTTCGTCAAGGTCAATATAATCCTCACGAATAGATTGATAAAGTATGGTGCCTTTTGGCTCTGTTGTATTACGTACTATATCAAAATCAACAGAGATATCTGCACCTTTAGCATTTACTTCATTAACCCATTCTAAGAGATCTAACCTAGATTGACCAACAAAACTTCGAATCGATAACGGCCCTAAAGATACACGAATCACAAGTTGTTCGTCCTTTGGAATTTGTTTATCCCTATAGTTTTGAGCAATAATCTTTCCAACATCTTCATCTTCATCATAATATTCTTCGAATCGATAACTCACATCATTTGATTCACACCATGCGATAATCTCAGCTTTATTCCACGACGTCATCCTCGGAACAATGACACCATCATCCGTTCCTGAGACTTCAACATAAACAATAGCGTTCAAGGGAATATAATCTTCTTTAATCGACTGGTCAAGTATGGTGCCTCGAGTTTTATTTGTATCAACGACATAATCATAAGTTATGATAACTTGGCCACCTTTGGCATTCACATTCTTTTGCCATTCAAGTAGTTCTAGGCGACTACGCTCTTCAAAGTTATCAATCGTTATCTTTCCTAATGATTGATAGACATACATTTGTGCATTTGCCGGAATAATTCCTTCTACAATACTTTGTCCAAATAGCGTATCATAAGGATACTGATCATTGTAGCGCTCTACAAAATTCAAGGAAATATCATTTTCCATTGCCCAAAGTTCAGCCTCAAATTTTGACATATCTGTCATATCGATGACTTGAACACCTGAATTCTTGGCCACTTCTAGAATAACCGTGTCTTTTTGATCGACCATTGTACCTTTTTTTATGCTCTGGCTTAAAACGGTATCTTTTATCTTTTCTGTCGTCTCAACTTCTTTGAAAATAACAGTAATGTCCATGGATTCCGCTAAAACTTCAGCAGATTGGCGATCTAAGTTAATAAAGCTTGGAACACTAGCATTTCCTTTCGATACCCTTAACGTTACTATTGTATCACTCAATATTGATGCTCCTGCTTCTAAATCTTGGGAAATAACCATCCCGGCATCTCTTGTACTTTCAACTTCTCGAACAAAGATTTGTATGTTTTTAAGACCCGCTAGACTTGATGCTTCAGAGGATGATAACCCGACAAAATTTGGTAATTCAACAGCTTCGCCAAGAGAAATCACCACTTCCAATACATCCTTTCTAGGCATTTCTTCACCACCTTTAACACTTTGACGAATAACCAATCCAGCTTCTACATATTCACTTTCTTCTTCAATAAAGGTCACCACAATTTTATTTTCTTCTGCCCATTTATTTACTTCGTTCTTCGTTGAACGATAAAAATCTTTGATTGTGATAAGATCAGATACTTCTTCCGGACCTCTTGATATGGTGATACGTACACGATTTTTTCGTAAGAATTCGTCCTCTGATCCATCAATGATTTTATATTCAATAACAAAATCTTCTTCGATTTTATCACTATTTTCACGTGTAATTGTTACTCCGGTTAATTGATTTTCTTCAATCCATTGTTGAATCTCAGGATAAGTTGCATTCTCTAAATCAATCATTTGAATTTTTTCTTCCGGATCCGGGCCTTTAGAAAAAATCACTTCTAGTTCTTTTCCTTTTTGAATACGCTCTCCGGCAGGAACACTTTGTTCCAAAACATAGTCTTTTTCAATATCTAGACTAAATTCTTGTTTGGCTATCAATGCAATATCATTTTTTTCCGTCCATTCACTCACTTGTCCCACATTCCATTCACTCATATCCGGGACTTCAACACCTCTAAACACCAAAAAATACAGGAGTAAAAAAACAATTCCTGCAATAATAATACCTCCAATAAGCATGGGTTTATAATTTTTTTTATTGGCAATGAAAACTTCTTCACCGAAGCTCTCCGGCTTCGGTGAAGAAAATTCATCCAAAAAACTTTTTTTCTCAGGTTCTTTTGACATTACTCGTTCCCTTTCATTTCTTCAAGTTTTCCTTCATTTAAACGTAAAGCAATATCTGAAGAAGCAGCAACATCATCGGAGTGGGTAACAAGAATAATTGTCTTACCATATTCTCTCGATAATCGCTTGAATAATTCGATGACCTCATTTGACGTTGCTGTATCCAACGCTCCTGTCGGCTCATCACCAAACACTAAGGATACATCTTTAGCTAAGGCTCTTGCAATTGCAACTCTTTGTTGCTCACCACCGGATAGCTTGTTCACTCGACGATCCGCTTTAGATTGTACAATTCCAACGCTACTTAATATCTTATAGGATAATTCCTTTTTATTTGGTGGAGCTTTTTTATCAGTAATATAAAAACTCGATTCTACATTTTCTACTCCGTTTAAATAATCAGTAAGATTGTATTTTTGAAAAATAATCGCCATACAATTTCTTCGATATTTCGTGAATCCGATTTTTTGAATATTTTCACCTTCGTATTCTATTGTACCGGATTCCGGTTTATCCAGTGCACTTGCTAACGCTAATAGTGTACTCTTTCCGGAACCTGAGGGTCCTAAAATTGTATAAAACTTTCCTTTTTCAAATGCATAGGATAATCCATTAAGAATTACGCGCTTTTTACCACCATCTATATAACTATAACTTACATTCTTTAATTCAAACTGTATTTCTTTTTCCATATCATTTACCCTCCCTAGTCTTGTAATACTTGTCGCGGTTTAAACATCATTATTATGGATAGCGGCACTAGACTTGCAAATATTAGTAACGCGATATTAATAACAAAGAGTTTAAAAATCACTTCTTGATTAATGGATACATTAAAGTCTTCTGCAATATTATTCATATCGACATCACCAAAGACACTTGTATCATAATACCCATAGTACATATTATTTCCTTGTCCTGGCGCCGACTCCTCTTCAACTAATTGATTTTCTACAATCCAATCACTGACAAAAGTGCTTGACACATTACTCATTAAAATAGCAAGGACAAAAGCGACTAAGCCGATACATAATATTTCATAGACAAATTGTAATATAATACGGAATTTTGATTCACCACAGGATAGCAACAAACCTACTTCAAACTTACGATCACGTACAAAAATACTGACAATGGCAATGATAATTATGATTCCTGCACCAAAAACAACCCAAATGAGTAACGAAGCGATTAAGGATATTAAGTCTAATGGTTTTGTTAATGTATCAAATTGTGTGGTTGCGGCATCTAAGTAGTTATACTCTGATGGCAATTTGCTTGTACTACGCTCTACAAATCCATCCACTTCAAGAGGGTCGTCTAACATAAAGATAATACGATTGACATATTCCATAACTTCTGTTTCTTCCGGATACATAGCCATCATCATATTACGATTAAATTCATAAGATACAAAAAATGTATTCCCCATATGTCCTTCTTGAATTCCGTCATAGATACCTAGCACCTCAAGTTCATATGTATTTTCTTCCCAATCAAAGAGTTCCATAAAATCTCCGACAACCAAGTTATTGCGTTCAGCGAGTTCTCGTGTAATTAACGCATAGGGATATCCATCTTTTACTTGAGCTTCCGTCGGAAAATTACCATCCAATAAAAAATAATTTCCTTCTGAAAATTCAAGTGGTTCTGCTACATTTCCACCGTTAAGTTGAAAATACACGTTATCCTTAATCTCATTACCTTCTTCATCAAAATATGTATTATCATAATATTCTTTTTGACCGTCACGTTCCCAATATTCTGCTGTTTTCATCGAATTACTCATTAATGAATTTGAATTCGTATAATACACTTGACTAACAACCGAATCTGTTGCAATATCTTCTGCAACAGTCTTTGATAGTTGCAGTTTCATATAGTCTTCTTCTGCCAGTTCTTCACTATAGGCTTTCTGATAATCCGCCTTATATTCAACCGCTGCACCCAGTTGCTTTCGTATATAAACTTTCGACTCATCAATACTGTTTTGAATAATAACACCGGTAAATAACAAACTAAATACAACAAATAGTATGGCAAAAATCATTAATACCTTTGCCGGTTTTCTAATCAAACTTAAGAAACCATGTTTTAAAATTCTCACACCACTTACCTCTTTTCTCTATATTTTATATGTTTTATATTGACCCTTAATGATTCGGGCGTCAAACCCTTTGATAATATTATCACATAATTAACCTCATTCCTATGCCTTTCTTGTTTTTTAATCCACTTTTAATGTTCGTCTATTTCATCTTCTTTTAAGACGAAGGAAGCACATAAAAAGTTTCATATAATATATAACAATTTCAAGAAAGTTTTGTTACAGTATATGTGAAATTTTCCAAAAAAAACAGCCACACAGCAATTTGCTATGTAACCGTCTTATATTATTAAATCATTATATATTAACTAGGCGTTAACTTTACCTTTTGCTGTCTCTACTAAAGAAGTAAATGCAGATTGATCAT
>CAZLXW010000064.1:0-21014 GCA_964563505.1 uncultured Eubacteriales bacterium | reverse complement strand
TTATGTTCTTTTTTTGAACAGCCTCTTTCATTTCTTGAATCTCTTCATCAAGTTTATCCATCATCTGAACTTCATCAAGAAAATCAAATCCTATCTTTGCTGCTTTTTTTTGAATTTTTGCTGCACGCGTTAATGCAGGTAGGGCTTTTGCTACAGAACGCATAACATCTGTGGTCGTCAAATGGTTTTTTTCAATTTTCTTAATTTCATCCCACTGTCTTAAAACTTCTTCTGCATTTTCCGCATTCTCATTTTCAAAAACATGGGGATGACGTCGAATCATTTTTTCAATAATTCCCTGTAATACACTGTTTTCATCAAAACGCGCCTCTTCTTTAGCTATTTGAACATGAAAAGCAATATGCAGTAATAAATCGCCTAATTCTTCACGCATATTCTCATCATCATTATTATTAATCGCTTCAACCAACTCATATGCTTCTTCTATCGTATCGTTTTTTATCGATTGATGTGTTTGTTCTCGATCCCATGGACAACCCTGCTCACTCCGAAGAATCGCCATAATCTCCATAAGTTCTTCAAATGTATACTGCTTATCTTTCATAGGCGCCCCCAAAAACAATCGACTACATCACTTTGAGTTGTCGTTTTTCTTTTGAATCCGATTTTCTCACAATATCTGCTCCGATACCACGTAATTTTTCTTCTATAAATTCATATCCTCGATCAATATAATCGACATGATTAATAACCGTTTCGCCTTCTGCCACAAGTGCCGCTAGAATAAGTGCTGCTCCTGCTCGTAAATCAGATGCTGTAATTTCGGTTCCGGTTAATTTCTTCACACCACTTACAATAGCTGTATTACCTTCAACTTTTACATTAACGCCCATGCGATTTAGCTCATCGACATATTGGAATCGATTCTCAAAAATACTCTCTGAGACGATGCTTGTTCCTTTCGTTACCGCAAGCAATGCAGTCATTTGAGGTTGCATATCCGTAGGAAACCCGGGATATGGCAAGGTCTTAATATTGACCCCCTTCAAATCTTTATAAGCATATACACGAATTGAGTCTCCTTGTTCCTCAATGCCAACACCCATTTCTAATAACTTTGCTGAAATGGCTTCCATATGTTTTGGAATCAAGTTTTCTATAACAACATCACCACCAGTAATGGCTGAGGCAATCATATATGTTCCGGCTTCAATCTGGTCAGGAATAATCATATATTCCGAACCATGTAATTTTTCAACACCATGGATTTTAATTATATCTGTTCCTGCACCTTTGATTTCCGCCCCCATTGAATTCAAGTAGTTTGCCACATCAACAATATGAGGTTCTTTAGCAGGGTTTTCAATCGTTGTAACACCTTCGGCCATGACAGATGCTAACATAATATTAATGGTTGCCCCGACACTGACCACGTCCAGATAAATACTTGCTCCATTTAATCGTTTCGCTCTAGCCTTTACCATTCCATGGTCTACTTCAACTTCAGCACCTAACGCTTCAAACCCTTTAATATGTTGATCAATCGGTCGTTGTCCTATATTACATCCACCAGGCATTGCAACTTGTGCTTCCTTGAATCTTCCAAGTAAAGATCCAAGAAGATAATAAGATGCTCTTATTTTCTTTATATGCTCATAATCAACAATAAGTTTATTTACTTTTCGACTATCGATTTCAATAGTATGCTCATCAATATTTTTTATACGTACACCTAAATCTTTCATTGCCTCCAAGAGTACACGAATATCATCGACATGAGGAACATTTTGAATTGTACTTACCCCATCCGCTAACAAGGCTGCGGAGATAATTCCTAAAGCCGCATTCTTCGCACCACTGACTTCAACTCTACCCTTTAATACATTTCCACCATTTATTATAAACTGATCCATTTCACACCTCATTGATCCATCCTATTATGTATTCTATTCCAAAAGTGATTATATCACATAAGTAAATCTTTGTAAATTCTAATGCATTTCTAATAATTACGCTACTGTCCAAATCAAACGTTTACAACTTATAGATTACATTCGAATATGCATTAATATAATAGACATCTCCATCGTCAAAAATAACACGATAATAGGGATCTGCTCTGAATGTAAGGTTTCGGGCACCTTTATCCACAAGATAATACCCTACATCAATATGTCTAATAATTCTTTCTCCATTTTGTGCAAGTTGACTTTCATTATATTCTTCTTCCAAATAATACATCAAATTATAAATAACTTCATCAAATGGATATACATTTTGTTTGTCGCCACTAAATTCTATGGGTTTATAACGAATTGCTAGCGCTTCTTCAATTCCATTCATTGTAATATAGAGTTTAATATAACTTTGAAAAATAAGATTCCCTTTATAACTCTCATTCAACTCAATACGATAACCTTCTCCATCAATTTCCTTCCAATATGTCGGTTGCATTTTTGTGTCTTCCCCAAATAAATCTTCTGAAAATTGAAGAATAACCTTACGAATACTTGCATCTGTTAAATCATCCGGAACGTAAACTTCCCCACCATCTTGGCGTTTATAATACAACATTCCTTTTTGTTCGCCCATATAAAAGGTCAATTCTTGTTGGTTGTTATATATGCGCTCTGCAAAATAATCATCGTCAAGGCGACTCTCATATATTTCACCTAGTACCCGATGAATAATTCCGTCTTTATCTAATGTCGGAGATTCTAAACGTAATTGTGTTTGAGGATAATACCCCGGAATATAAGTATATAAACCTATCCCTCGCTCGTCCAAAACATTTTTCATTTGACGAACACGACTGTCCGACATAACATAACGCTCGCTTTCATAATTCTTTTGATTTGCATATAAAAGCAAATTAAACCCTAAAAAAATCAATATAAATACATTAATTACTTTATTCCAATTCAACGTAATACCTCTCTTCATTACTCTCAAGAATCCATGACAAATAGGCCCCATCACCCATGCGGTCAACTCGATAGCCTAAGTACATACCCGTTAGCATCAAAGGCTGAATCGCATCAACAAGCAACAAATCATCAATAGGTTTTTGAAAGCGCACTTCAAACGCACTCCCCTGAACAACAACTTCTTGGCTTTTCCACATAATACGTCGATAATTCGTCACCGTATTACCAGCAACAACGATTTCCATGGGAGATCTCATTGAATACCTACTTAGATCATTAAAAACCAAAGGTACATTTCGATATTTGTAATTATAATATAACACAATTTCATCATCTCGTCGTTCAAAATCATCCAATGCATATTCAATTTGATTAAGCAATCGATCTTTTGTCAAAAATTCATTAGCTACGCGCAGACTTCGAGACAAGGTCGTTTTGGGCTCTTCAATTTCAAAATTGACTGTATATTCAAACAAACCATCCTCTGTATATCGAACAACTGATTCCAAATCTCCAAACCGCATTTCTTTAACATTATTCGTACTCCATGTACTTTTGGGATTAATGAAGAAATAACTGACAAAATTTTCAAGTTGTTCATCATCACGAACTCCAGATTCATAGAAGTACATATCCCCATAAAGATTCCCTAGCAAATTAAAGGATTGTCCATTAACCGGAACTAAAACATCTTCAACGAAGATATCTAAGCCTTTCTCTTTTGTCGAAAAATAAGTATATCCACGTTCCTCTTCAATCGTAGTAATATGCAAGAATAAGCTGTCATTTAATAATTGCATACGTTCATCTTGAATGTTTACCGAAATCATGTTTTCAAGCTTTTGATCTGCAAACACTATACGTATTCCTGAATATTCATTTGTTTGTGACTGAAAGGAGTCGACATCTTCTTCCGGAAAGATATATACGCGTTCAAATCCAAAAGCCTCATCAACCCACTTGCTCTTTACCTTCAATTCATTCGTTAACAATTCGTCGGTTATTGCATAGGGCAAATCAAGCATTACATGTGGGCGTTTCCAAAGATCTTGTGTTTGAATCTGATGAGAATCAATATGACCTATTTCAAACGAATCTATGATGACTTTGATACTGTCATCAACCAAATTTAGACTATCACTTTGCGACAAGCTCATAACCCCATAGGTTTTGCTTCCGTCGCCAAAAAATACAGCGATTTTTTCCGGAAAAAACAATTCATTTTGCATTTCATTGTTTTCTCTAACTACGGCGTCTTCGTCATTAACTAAACTATAAAAAAAGTTACGATTTGACGGATAGTCAAACCATAACATGGCCGTTTGATATATGCTCAATAAAACCAGAATAATTAACAAAGTACTTTTTAAATAAATCTTAAACATAGTGAAATCCCTTCTAAATTATAAACCAAATCTAACGCATCTGATTTAATTGTTCAAAAAATGAAGTATTACCACTCTCAACCGCATTATTAAAAAAGTCAATCTTCACGTTTTCTAATTCTACTTTTTTTTCTTCTTCCAATCGTACAATATTATATATTCCGTACTTCAACTCACTCTTGTCCGGATTTTCTGAAACAATTAAAATATAATTACTTCCAATATTGACTAAGTCAATCGATTCATTAAATAATCTTGACATTCCAATAACAACCGATTTTTGTTGATTAATCTGAACTTCTGCTTGTTGATTCAAATGAAAGACTGTAATACCGACTTGTGTTCCGACACGTCCTTCACCTGAAAACGTTTTTGTCGCTGCAAATGTCGCCATGCGAACACGTGAGAAATCATCCGCTAATTTCAAATCTCCAATCACATTATTGGTTTTAGAACCTTCTAAGCGTTCTTCAATCAGACGTGATTTTTGTTTGTTTGCATTTACAAAATCAACCTCAAATTGCTCTGCCAAAATTGCCAATCCTTCATCGGAAAGATTAAGCATGGATTTCCCGTCTTCAGCCATCGAACTTTGAGCATATAAAGAACTACTAAAAAGGAATATTAATGAAAATATAACAATTATACCTATAAACTTTTTCATTATAATGCTTCCTTTCGCAAATAATCTACTGTAATAGAACTTAAGTATATCAACTTTATATTACATGTATGTTACAGCCAGATAACTATTCGATGTCATTTTCTTTTTTATGCATTAAAAAGTATAGATAAAAACAGGTTCCTTTTTCTACTTCTGATTCAACTTTAATCCAACCTTTATGTAGTTCCATAATTTCTTTTGCAATCGCTAATCCTAAACCAGTCCCACCCATAGCACGAGATCTCGCTTTGTCAACGCGATAAAAACGATCAAAAATGTGTTCCAAATCTTCTTTAGGTATTCCCATACCCGTATCTCGAATCTCTAACACGTAATATACACCATCATTAATAAGTCTAACTTGTACATCGGCATATTCCGGACTATATTTAACAGCGTTGGACAAAATATTTTTGATAACTTGTTCTATGCGATTTGCATCACCGAGTATTAGTGCATTTTCTTCAATAATTTGACATTCCAAATGTTGATTTTTCTTTTTTGCATGAATCTCATAGTTACGCGCAATCGTCCGCACGATTTCAGCAAGATTAATCTCGCTTCGATCAAAACTTGTTTTTTGATTGTCTAATTTTGATAATTCCAGTAAGTCTTGAACCAAACTAGTCATGCGGTCACTCTCTTTATTAATAACTCCAAGAAAACGTTCAGCAACCTCTATATCCTCAAGCGCTCCTTCTAAAAGTGTCTCAGCATAGCTTTTTATTGTTGTCAAGGGTGTACGCAATTCATGACTTACATTGGCCACAAATTCTTTTTGCATGTTTTCCAGTTTCTTATGTTCCGTTATATCTTGAATCACACAGATCAAGCCTTGAATTATTCCATTTTTATCAATGTATTTTGCAAAATCAATACTATAATATGCCTCATCTAAAGTAACGGTTATTTTTCTTTGTTTTTTTTCCACATCCCCTAATACTTTTTCAAAAGAAATCTTAAGCTTCGTTCCGAAAATGTCATTAAAGGATAAGGCATTCTTTATTTTCAGCATACGAATGGAAGCCGGATTATAGTGAATAAGAATTCCAAAATTATCAAACACTAAGATTCCGTCTGTCATATGTGTAATCACAGTCTCCATTTTATTTTTTTCACTGGCAATTTGAGCTAAGGTTTCATTTAAAGAAAATGCCATTCGATTAAAATTCGTTGTCAATTCGCCTATTTCATCATTCGAAAATACTTCAATAGGATTTTTAAGTTCTCCTTTTGACATTTCTCTCGCCTTTTTTGTCAGGGCGATGATTGGTTTGGTCAAAAAAGCTGAGAATAAAAATGCCAATAAAATGGATAATACAATAGCTAACAAGACTGCAATCGCAATAACACTTGTTATGGCCGACACTTTTTCTTGAACTTGAACCGTTGATGCCAATACATAAATGACATAAATAACATTGTTATTTTTGATAATTGGTCGAGCATATCCTAGATATGTTGCTGAATTTCCAGAAAGATGAACTTCATCTAATTCTTCAATCTCTGATTGTGTTATGGCCGCCATGACTTGCGCTGTATTAAATCTCTGCTCTTCTGTCGAGACTTCTTGAGTATATATAATACCGCCCTTTTCATCAAGCAAGTACACTTTTCCTTTAAGCAAGACGGATTGCTCTTCAATCATTTCAATAATATGACCTTCGATTTCGCTAGAAGGTAAGTCTATAATTACTGAGGCATAAACAGAATTCGCAGTTGCAACGAGTTCTTCTCGAATAATATTATATTCATATTTTTTTGTTTGATAAACAATCAGCATTCCAGAGATAATCATAACAATAACTACTAACAAAACAAAAATACTGACCATACGCCATTTAATACTACGAGTCATGAGCTTTCCACCTATATATGATTTTAACTGTCAAATCATCCGTTAATCTTTAAAATAATATCCTATACCTCTTTTGGTTATAATAAATCTCGGATTACTTGGTTCATCCTCAATCTTTTCCCTCAGCCTTCGAACAGTGACATCAACCGTTCGAACATCACCATAATATTCATATCCCCATACTTGTTCAAGCAGTTGCTCTCGCGAGAATATTTGTTGTTTTTGAGACGCTAGAAATTTCAATAATTCATATTCTCTTACTGTAAGTTCAATAACTTTCCCCTCTTTATTTACTTCATATTGAGTCATGTCAATTGTCATCCCGTCAAATTTCAAAAGATCATGTCCGGTTTCTTTTTCACTTTGTTGGTTCATGCCAATCCGACGCAGATTTGCTTTTACTCTGGCAATAAGTTCTCTCACTCCGAAAGGCTTTGTTATATAATCATCTGCCCCAAATTCTAACCCTAATATTTTGTCAACTTCTTCTGCCCTTGCTGTTAGCATGATGATTGGAACCGCAGAATTTTCACGTATTTTTTTGCATAATGTTAAGCCGTCCATTATTGGCATCATAATATCTAACAATAATAGATCCGGCCCCTCCTTATGAAATATATTTAACCCTTCTTCTCCATCGTATGCGGTTACAACAGAATATCCTTCTTTTTCCAAATTAAATTTTAATATATCAACAATAGCCGCTTCATCATCGACAACTAGTATTTTTTCACTCATCTCATTTAGCTCCTCTTTATTCTTTTAATATCATATCAAACTTCATCTTAAATCACAAGAGTGTTTCTACAACAAAGCACCATAAAACAAAAGCGTCGAATTCGACGCTTTTGTTTTATCCCTTTTATTGATATTTGCTTAGCCCAGTAGCTTACTCTAAGTAGTTAATCGGATTAGCTGTTGTACCATTAAAACGAATTTCAAAATGTACATGAGGTCCGGTACTTCGTCCGGTACTTCCTACTTCAGCAATCTTTTGACCTTGCGCCACTTCTTGTCCAACTTTTACATTAACTTTGCTATTATGAGCGTATCTTGTTGTAACACCATCCCCATGGTCAATCTCAACAAAATATCCATACGTACTACTCTTCCAACCTGCAAATATAATTGTTCCGCCATCGGCTGCAACAATTTCAGTCCCATAAGATACAGCTAAATCAACCCCATGATGAAAGGACCCCCATCGACTACCATACGGTGAAGATATTCTATACCCGGAAACCGGGAAGATATATTTACCTGTTGCTCCTTTAACCGGAAAAGGCTTTGATCCTTTCGAAATGATCTTATCTTTTGGCTCTTCAATAACTTTTTTACCGATAATCTCTCTTGAATCTTCATTTCCGTTTATCTGAGTCACTAAGGCCGTAATTTCAACTGTACCATCACTACCATTATCAACGACTTTCTCACTTCCAACATAAACATTTGAATCTTTTTGATAAACAACATTACGTTCAATCGGTTCTGTATAGACAATTTCAACTTTTGTTTCAACCTTTATTTCAGGTTCAGGAACCATAACAATAACTTCGTCGCCGATTTGAATCGTTTTTTCTTTTTCTTTCAAACCTGGATTTAATGCATACAGTTCACTAAGTTTCATATCATTTGCACTTGCAATCACCGAGGGACTGTCACCGGCTTGAATCGAATAAACTTTAGCTTTTTCATTTTCTTTAGTAATTAATCCTGTCGCCGTATCAACATCAACGATATCATTCGGATTAATATAAGTCTCTACAACGGCAATGTCTTCCGAAAACTCAACTGCCACCATTTTACCTTGGCTAGTTGCTGTTTCTTCTTCCTCTTCTGTTTCATCTGCCGTTCCATTCGGGTTAGATGTTACCAGGGCCATCGACGCGCTATCCATATCTTTCATTAAGACTTTAGGTGTCAATACCATTGAATTATACTCATTAAGATCCAAATCAATCTCTAACGCGATGTCTGTTTTTATAAAGTGCCGTTGCGCATTTGCTAAAACTTCTTTTACCGCTTCTTCACTTTCCAGAACAACGGTGAAATCATCACCTATCCGCATAACATAACCTTTTTGTTTGATGACATCCAAACTATTATATAATTCATTTTGCAAACCAACGGCAATGGTTTTCGTATCCAAGGTGAGTTGACCTTCTCGAATAGGAATCAAGGCCGGTTCAGGAACTATCTCCGGATCATATCCTAATTCTTGAACCAATCCCTCATAGGCCACTTCTAAAAGTTCTTCTAAATCTTCTTCTTGTGCAACCACACCTAAGTCTTTACCATTATATACAACTTGATAACCAATAATCGGTGCTTCCTGCTCTATAGAAATCCCATGATCATCGATGGGTCTAACACTTAACATATCTTGTTTAGGGGAAAATTGAACCACTGTTGCAATCGTCAAAAACGCACCTACCGACAAAAAAACTTCTTTTTTATATTTCATAAAGAAGTTCTCCTTAAACTTCGGGACTCCGTACATATGTTATCCTCCATGCTTCATATTCGTATTTTCTTAGTATATTCAACTGTTTGAATTCTTGAATGCTTGTAACAATTCTGTAACATTCCTATATCATATTAGCATAGATTATGGTTAATGTAAAGATAAGGAAGTCGATTTAGGTAATTATTCCTTCGACTCCCTTGTCCATTGGTTGTTTTGATGAAATTCAAAGCAATTTTTTGTGCATTTTACTTATATTCTAAATACTCGAACAACTACATGATTACTTCAACTTGAACATCTTTCTTCGAAGAAATGATAGGAAGGATACAGCCTTTCATTTCCTCTCCATTAACGACAATCCTAGATACCCCTTTTGACTTCTGATCAGGATTCTTAATTGTTATACGATATGTTGTTCCTCTAAAACGTCGCGTTACGCTATACTGCCCCCATGACGTCGGGATACACGGATCAATCATCAATCCATCATAATGAGGTTTAACCCCTAATATAGCTTGGGTAATTGTAACATAATTCCAAGCTGCCGTCCCTGTCAACCAAGCATTTTTTGCTTCTCCATGGAACTTCGCATCTTTTCCGGCAATCATTTGGGAATAGACATAAGGCTCTGTTCGGTGAATTTCACTAATATCTTCTAAATATGCAGGACAAATCTTTCGATAGATCTCGAAGGCTTTATCCCCTCGACCAATGGTGGCTTCAGCGCAAGCTACCCATGGATTATTGTGGCAGAAAATTCCCGCATTTTCTTTGTATCCCGGTGGATACGAAGAAATTTCTCCCAGTTCAAGATGATAGGATGTATATGCCGGTTGATTAAGCACCATTCCGTATTTCGTATCTAAATACTTCCATGCTGAATCCAAGGCCTTCTCAGCTTGTCCTGTTTCAATACCAATTTGGCCCATGACGCACATTCCTTGAGGTTCAATAAAAATCTTACCTTCTTCACATGTATCTGACCCAACTTTATTGCCTTGTGCGTCATACGCTCTTAGGAACCAGTCACCATCATATCCATATTCAAGTACTTTTTCTTTCATTTTATTGATTTCAGCTTCTGCACGTTCAGCCTCTGCTTGATCACCTCTACGTCGACACAACTCTACATATTCCGGTCCGATGAAGGCAAACATACCTGCAATAAATATAGACTCTGCCGTTAAACCATCGGTTCCGTTATTTGCTGTTTGAAAAGTTTCTCCCGGCGTTGTTGAATAACAGTTTAAGTTAAGGCAATCATTCCAATCTGCTCTTCCAATGAGCGGCAAGCCATGAGGACCTACATTATTAATAACATGATTAAATGAACATTTCATATGTTCCATCATTGAAGCAGCTAGAGTTTCATCATTTTCAAAAGGCACTGTTTCATCTAAGATGCTCATATCTCCAGTCTCTTTTATATACGTAGCAACGGATAAGACCATCCACAAAGGGTCATCATTAAATCCACTGCCCAAATCATGATTTCCTTTTTTAGTTAGCGGTTGATATTGGTGATATGCTCCTCCGTCTCGTATCTGTGTAGCTGCTAAATCGATCAAACGCTCTTTGGCACGTTCCGGAAGTTGATGAACAAATCCTAAAATATCCTGATTCGAGTCCCTAAATCCCATTCCTCGTCCCACACCGGATTCAAAGTATGAAGCACTTCGGGATAAATTAAATGTAATCATACATTGATATGCGTTCCAAATATTCACCATGCGATTTACTTTTTCATCTTCTGTATCCACAAAATATGCCGATAGCAATTCTGTCCATTTATCATTTAATTTTTTCAATGCCGCATTCACTTGTTCAGATGTCTTAAATCGTTCTTTCATTGCATAAGCTTTGGATTTGTTGATGACTCCTGGGCTTTCCCATTTTTCCTCTTTGTTTTCAATATAGCCCAAGACAAAAATATACGAAACACTTTCTCCTGCTTCAATCCTTGCCTGTAAATGATGCGATGCAATAGGGGACCATCCGCTAGCCATACTATTCTTTGATTGATTATCACCAACCACATCCGGACAGCTGACATCTGAATATAAACCAATGAATTGTTCCCGATCCGTATCAAATCCTTGAATGGGTTTATTTACTGAATAAAACGAAAAATGGTCTCGACGTTCGCGATATTCTGTCTTGTGGAAAATAGTATTATCAACCACTTCAACTTCCCCAGTGCTAAAATTACGTTGGAAATTTGTCATATCATCGAGTGCATCCCATAAAGCAAATTCGATATAAGAGTATAAATCAACGTTTTTTGTGTCTGAACTTTCATTAGTCAGTACGACTTCATGAACTTCACAAGACTCTCCTATGGGTACAAATGATGTTTGTTGTACTTTTAAATGATTCTTACTAGAGGTAATCACACTATAGCCTAAACCATGACGACATTCGTAAGCATCAAGTTCTGTCTTAACCGGTTTAAAACCAGGTGACCATGTCACATTATTGTCGACAATGTAGAAATATCGTCCTTCATTATCAACAGGTACATTGTTGTAACGATAACGTGTTATACGCCGTAAACGCGCGTCCATGAAAAACGAATAACCACCTGAAGTGTTTGAAAAAAGGGAAAAGAAATCATCCATTCCAAAATAATTAATCCACGGATAGGGTGTTCGTGGATTTGTAATAACGTACTCTCTGTTTGCATCATCAAAAAAACCGTATTTCATTGTATTCCTCCTAAAGTTAATTAATTTTTCTTACCGATCCACGTTTGATAAGCTCGACATCATACTCAAATATGTGCTCTGCATTCATCTTCTTGTTATCGATAAGGTGCTGGTGAATAATTTCAACTGATTTTTTTGACATTGCAAAAAAATCAGGACTTAATGTTGTTAATTTTGGCTGCATTAATTCACCGGTTTGGGTATTATCAAATCCAATAAAACTCACCTCTTCAGGAACTCGTATCTTATGCTCACCCAAACACTCTATCGCCGCTATAGCCATATAGTCATTCGCGCATATATACGCTGTTGGCAAGGTCCCTTTTTGAATTGCTTTTTCCATTTCTTTGCGTGCCTTTTCCTGGTTAAAGTCACCTTCAAGTATATAATCTTTACAAAAGCTTAATCCATTATCTTGGATTGCCGCCAAATATCCATCGTATCGAGTGAACGCTGATAATGTTTTTTCTAAGCCTTTAATAAATCCGATTTTTTCGTGTCCATTTTCTATCAAATAATTTACCGCTTTGTAGACTGCTTGATAATCTTTTGAATTAATCACTGATACTAAGCCTTGTTCCATAAAATGCGTCGGTACAAGATCCGGGTCAATATCGACCATAACCATATGTTGACAAATACTTTCATCACGAATATATTTTAAACTGTCTTTTCGCGTTCCGATAAGAATACCACCGTCAACACGCTGCTCACAAAAAGCTTTATCAATTTTTTCATATTCCTCATTACAGGTAATTGTTTGAACTAATACATAATACCCTTTGCTATTGGCAATATCTATAATTGCATCTAAATATGTTGTGAAGAAGTCATTATGGTAAAGGCGTCGTTGACTTTCAGGCGCTTCATCGATAACAAAAAATACGCCAATTGTTTCGCTTCGCTTTCCGGCAAGCGTACGAGCGTAAGCATTGGGACGATACTTATATTCTTCAATAGCTTCTAACACTTTTTTACGTGTATCCTCCGAAACATTGGGATAATCATTAATCACCCGCGATACGGTACTTCTTGATACGCCAACTATTTTTGCGATTTCTTCACTTTTTATCATCCTATTCTCCTTATCAAAAGCCAATAAAATCAACTATGAACACGCGTTTATTATAAATCAAAAAAGCAAAGAAGTCAATGCCTTCCTTGCTTTTTTATAATTACGACAACTTCATCTTACTTCAAGCTATTGACAAAGCGAGTAATACCTTCCATACCTTGATCATCTAATTTATAGACACCTGCACATTCAAGTACCTTTTCGAATTTTTTACCCACTTCTTCACGAACAAGACGGTGGGCCCTTTCTGCTTCACACTGAATTCCATAGGATCCTATCATTTCCTGAATCCAGGGCTTATGTTGTTCCATCGCTTCAGGTAGTGCATCAAATGTAGCTTCTCCTGTTAACACCTTTTCAACATCAACAAGCTCTTCCTTTAGTCTTGCAGGCAACACGGCAAGCCCCATTACTTCAATCAAGCCAATATTTTCTTTCTTAATATGATGCAAATGGCTATGAGGATGAAAAATACCAAGGGGATGCTCATCACTTGTTCGATTATTTCTAAGTACTAGATCAATTTCATATTCTCCTGCTCCATTCATTCGGCCTATTGGTGTAATGGTATTATGAGGAATCTTTTCTCCCTCTTGATCTGAATAAGCAAGGATCTCACAGGTTTCATCCGTATATTCCTTCCACGCCTTAAGGATTTTATCAGCTAAATCAACAATTGCTCTTGCATCTTTGGAAGCCAGCCGTAATACGGATAAGGGCCACTTCACCACACCAACCGTCACATTTGGTGCACTGCTTATTGTAAAGTTTTTGATGACCGGAGCCACTTCCATTGGAAATGTATGATGGCCTCCTTGATAATGATCATGACTCAAAATCGATCCGCCCACAATAGGTAAATCTGCGTTGGATCCAATAAAATAATGAGGCATTATATCTAAAAACTCAATGATACCTGTAAATGTCTTTCTAGTAATATGCATGGGGTCATGCATACCTTTAAAAATAATTGAATGTTCTTGATAGTAGACATATGGCGAATATTGGAAATACCAATCTTCTCCGTTTAATGTTAAAGGCAACACTCGATGATTTCCTCGTCCCGGGTGATTCAAATGCCCTTCATATCCTACGTTCTCAACACATAGCAAGCACTGGGGATAATTGACTTGTGGCATCAGTTTCGCCTTTGCAATTTCTTTAGGATCTTTTTCCGGCTTCGAAAGATTAATAGTTATCTCCAAATCACCCACCGGTGTCGGCGCTGTCCAATATTCATTTTTTTGAATACGGTCCATACGTATGTAATTGGAGTCTTGGCTTAGTTGATAGTAGTCATCCGTCGCCGCCTCAATTGATTTTTCAGATACAATACGTTGAAATCGATCATACAATTCCTTTGGTCTTGGCATGACCAATCCCATGATTTTTGCATCAAACAAATCACGTTCAGTGACTGTATTTCCTATGAGTCCTTTTACAACTGCATCGTCTAATAAAGGATCCAATACACTTAAGGGTGACTGTGCAGCCGGTTGGTTCCAAATAGCTTCTCTTGTTACCGAATCCACTGGTTTTTTCAGATTAAAAAGGGCTATGAGCTGGTTACGCACCAAAGGTTCGTCCAACTTTGTCATCATTTGACGATTGATAGCGAAATGAATCAAGGCTTCAATATGTTTTCCAATATGTCCTTCCACATCAAACGCCTGATCGGCTACATCACTTTCATACCCTGTGGGATGTCCTTGATGCCATTTCCAAGCACTGGAGATAATAATCTTTATATCTTCATATTGTGGTTTCCATCCTAACTCTTGACGCGCTTTTTCTGACGATGCGATTAATGTCGCCGGATCTCCCGGACGTCGGTCTGCTATTTTTGCAGGAATGGGATGTTGTGTAACTTCTCTTGCCATCTCAATGATTTCTTTTACCGAGAATCCATTGCCACTACCTAAATTATAGGTTCCACTATGACCACCTGCTTGAATCTTTTGCATAGCTAGTATATGGGCTTGTGCCAAATCCATAACATGAATATAATCTCTGACACACGTCCCATCCGGCGTGTCGTAGTCATCGCCAAACATCATGATTGATTCTCGCTGTCCAAGGGCCACTTGTAATACAATAGGAATCAAATGGCTCTCCGGTTGATGGTCTTCGCCAATCAATCCACCTTCATGTGCTCCTGCCGCATTAAAATAGCGCAAGACGGTATATTTCATCCCATATGCCGCTTCGGACCACTTCAACATTTTTTCGACAGATAGTTTAGTTTCACCATATGGATTAGTCGGTTGTGTACGCTCGTCTTCAAAAATCGGAATGGATTCAGGTTCTCCATAGGTTGCTGCTGTTGATGAAAAGACAATATGCTTAATTTGAAATTCTTGCATCACTTCAAGAAGCGATAAGGTTCCATAGACATTGTTATTATAATATTTTAAGGGTTCATTAACACTTTCACCAACAAGAGAATCTGCTGCAAAATCGATAACTCCTTCAATCGTGTTCTCAAGAAAAACACGTCGAAGTGCCTCTTTATCACGAAGGTCTCCTTGGTAAAAAGGAATATCTTCTGCAACTGCTTGTCGATGCCCTTTATACAAGTTATCGTAAACAACTACCTCAATGTTTTGTTCTGTTAAAGCCTTTACCGTGTGACTTCCAATGTATCCTGCTCCACCACAAACTAAAATCGCCATGCTAAACTCCTTTCACTTCATATGCCCCTTGACCTACGTTTGCCACATAGAACTCAGGTTCCAAATTAGTTCGCTTCTGATAGTTTTCTCCAACATTTTTGATGAATGTATCCACCTGTTCGTCTTCAACGAGAGACACTGTGCAACCACCAAAACCTGCCCCCGTCATTCGTGAACCTAAGACACCGGATATTTTCTTTGCTTCTTCAACCATGATATCTAACTCTTTACCTGTGACTTCATATAAATCACGTAAGGAATCATGGGACGCATACAACAAGTCTCCAACAGTCTCTAGGTCACCTTTCTTCAATGAATCAACACATTTAAGAACTCTCTGGTTTTCATAAACTGCATGTTGTGCTCGATTTCGCGCAATCGGATTATTAATGTGTTCTGCATGTTGATCAAAGGTTGCCTCATCCAAATCACATAGATAGTCAATCTTAAGAACGTCTTGTAAATCGTGAAGCGCTTCTTCACATTCACTACGGCGTTCATTATATTTAGAGTCCGCTAAGCCACGGCGCATTTTCGTATTTGCAATGACAATTTTTATTCCGTCGAGTTTAAAGGGAACATATTGATACTCTAGTGTATTACAATCTAGTAAGATGGCATGATCTTCTTTCCCCATTCCAACAGCAAACTGGTCCATAATACCACAATTCACACCGACAAATTCATTCTCTGCTTTTTGACTTAGTTGAACCAATTGGATGGGAGCTATATCACCACCAGCTAAAACATTAATCATTGTTGCCGTTAAAACTTCAAGAGAGGCTGACGAGCTGAGTCCTGAACCATTGGGAATATCTCCATAATATAGAACATCAAATCCCGGAACCTTAGGGCCGATTTCTTCATACATTTTTATAACGCCTTTGGGATAGTTGACCCAATCATGAGCTTCATCATAAACAATATTATCTAAATCCACTGTCACTTCTAAATCAAAATTCATTGTTGCAAATCTTGCCTCTCGATCATTACGCTTTCTAACCACGGCATAAGTTCCAAAATCAAGGGCACAAGGAAAAACAAATCCACCATTATAATCAATGTGTTCTCCAATAATATTTACACGTCCTGGCGTAAAAAAGGCACGAATATCACTCCCCTCTCCGTATCGTTTTACAAATTCATTTTTTACATTTTCCATCATCTGTTTTTGCATTTTTTCTTCTCCTTTACGTTTGTCGAACGATTAAATTCGTCGCTACCATAATTTTCGTACACGGTGAAAGCTTTTTTTGATCTTTGTTTTCAATAAGTTGAATCATCTGCCTAGCAGCTGTGTTGCCTAATTGACTCATATGATGATCGACTGTTGTGAGCGCCGGATCTGTTATTTGACTGACAATGGTATTATCAAATCCGACAATCGATAGTTGATGTGGTATCTGTATCCCCTGTAATCGGGCAGCATTTAAAACACCTACTGCCATAAAGTCATTACAACATAAAATAGCATCTATATCTTTTGACGTTTCTCGATTGGCAAAAAAAGATTTTGCACATTCTTTTGCCTGATTCACCGTCTCAAGCCCATTCCCCTCTTCAATCAACAAAATCACCGGTTCTGTCTGATATTCATCCATACAAAATTTTTCATAGATGGCTTCTTTTATATCGTAGGAATGGCTTTTTTCTCCACGCATGAGGGCAATCCTTTTTGCTCCCTGTCGTTTTAAGTGCCTTAAAGCCTCGCCGGTTCCAGTATAATCATCGTTAAGGACAAAATGACATTGTATGCCTTCGTGATATCCATTGATAATGACCAATGGAATGCGATTCGATATGCCCTCATAATATCCATTCTTAATATTTTCATTGCGCGGATCGATAACGATAATTCCATCAACACTTCGGTTCAATAATGAATCAATCATTTCTCGTTCATTTTCGGACTGACCCTTGGTATTGCACAAAAAACTTCGATAATCTTGGTCTCCCATGAAATTATCAATACCTTTGATTACTTCTGAAAAGAAAAGGTTTTCTATACTGGGCGTTAAAACACCAATTGTTTGCGTCTTATCTTGTATTAAGCTTCGCGCCAGAAGATTCGGCCTAAATCCAAGTTCTTCAATTGCTTTATTGACATGCTTGGTCGTTTTCTCACTTACCGGATAGTTTTTATTAATTACACGTGATACTGTTGTTATTGAAACACCTGCCAGCTTAGCTACATCTGTTATTGTTGACCTTTTGTTTTCCACAAACTCACCACCAATCATATAGAAAAGGTTTTCTATATCTATTATAAAACCCTTTTACATATAAAACAAGATAGAAAATAATTTTCTTTTTGCAAAAAGTCTCTTGTTTTCTTAAATATCATGATATACTATAGTGTATAAATTACGATTATTCAGGAGGTTTTATGGCCAAAATCATTCTAACAGGTGGTGGAACCGCAGGACATGTCATTCCACACTTTGCACTATTACCCTACTTTAAAAATGATCACATCGAACTCTTATATATTGGTTCTAAAGACGGCATTGAAAAAGAACTTGTTCACAATAAATCAATCCCTTATATTGGAATATATAGTGGTAAGTTACGCCGTTATTTTGATATTAAAAATTTTACGGATCCTTTTCGAATCATTGCCGGTTTTTTTCAAGCATTATTTTGCTTAATAAAAAACCGACCGGATTTAGTTTTTAGCAAAGGAGGATTTGTAAGTGTTCCGGTTGTCGCTGCTGCTTGGCTACTTAGGATTCCTGTCATCGCACACGAATCAGACATGACCCCCGGATTAGCCAACAAATTAGCAGCCCCTTTTACAAAAAAAATATTAACAACATTTGAAGAAACTTTAAACTATCTTCCAAAGAATAAGGGAATCTTTACCGGATCTCCCGTTCGTCAATCCCTCAAAAACAGTAACAAGGCTATCGGTTATGACCTAACCGGTTTTAATGACAGCAAACCAATTATCATGGTCATGGGCGGAAGCTTAGGTGCGCAAAAGATTAATCAAGTTTTACGAGAAGCATTACCCCTAATCCTTGATCATTATCAAATCATCCATTTGTGTGGTTCCGGGAATCTTGATAAGAGCTTAACCGATAAAAGCGGCTACGTTCAATATGAATATGTCAATCAAGAACTTCCCCATTTATTTTCCATCACGGATTTCATGGTGTCTCGCGCCGGCTCGAACGCAATTAACGAGTTTGCCTATTTACAATTACCTAGTCTATTGATTCCACTATCCAAAAACGCGAGTCGTGGTGATCAGATATTAAATGCCAAGGTTTTTGAATCAAAAGGGTATGCACAAGTGCTTCCTGAAGAAAATTTAACGGTCAAGTTTTTTGTTGAAAGTATCGATACTTTATATAAGCAACTAGATAATTATTTAGCGTGTTTATCTTCAGGCACAGAATCGACAGGTACTCAAAATGTATATCATGAAATTATCTCCATTTTACGTAAAGAGGTGTAAATTATGTTGGAACTGACTAAAATATCAAAAATTATGATATTTCTCGGAATATTATCTATTCTTATTTCAATTTTCGTGAATTATTACTTTTTTAATCACGAGCAACAATTAATGGCAAAAACAGCAGAAATCGTCGAGAATATTAATAATGAGAGTATTCAAATTGACCTCTCACTACGTGTATTAAATAATATCATCCAACAACTTCCGGAGTCTTCAACAACCTCTGATTTACCAGAAGCCTTATCAGAACCATATTTTAAAAACAGAGAATATCTAGAGAATCAGCTGATTTATATAAAAGAAAATCTTGCAGAGTTTGAAAGATTGATTGACCAATCAAATTTGCATATTTTTAAAAGTTACACGGAAAACAACCAACGATTACATGCATATGCAGAAGAAATTACAAACTCTGCAAATTGGCTGCAAAAATATTCTCAACAAGCCCTAACTTCCCAGCAATACAAATCAAATTCAACTGTGCAGATGGAATACAATGTTTTACGGGAAAATATCAACGCATTATCACAACTGCAAAAAAACGTCTATAATCAAGCGATTAATTATGCAAGGCTAATGATTAACGGCGTCTTTGCTATTTTAGTTTTTTTTGTTTTGTTCTTAAGTGTTATTATTTTAAAACTATTAAATAAAAATATACGTTATCTCACGGAGAGCATACAACTTGTTGAACGTAATGACTTTGATTCTAAAAAGCTACCGAGTTATTCTCCCTTGTTTGCTGAAGATGCCCATGTCATTCGCTTAGTCACTAAAATCATGGATGAAAATGCAATCTCAAACAATATTAAAAATATTGTTATCAACACCTACGATATGGACGATATGCTTCATGAACTCTTTAAAATATTTAATCAATTTCTTAACATTGACCGAATTGGCGTGTGTTTTTTTGATTCAATAAACAACACACTGATTGCAGAAAGTGGTGTGTCAAAATATTCCAACATCTTGCTAGGTCCCGGATTCTCTATTCATGTTGAAGAAAGTAGTTTATTGTCAATAATAAAAACAAAGAAAGGGCGTATTAATAACGATTTAGAAATTGCATATAAACAAAAACCTCACAGCAAATCTCTCGAACTCATAACTCGTGAAGGTATCCAATCCAATATGAGTATTCCTCTTTTGATTAATAACGAGGTTTTTGGCATTTTATTTTTTAGCTCTACATATAAAAACCATTTTACCAAAGACCATCTACGTCATGTAACAAAGATCGTGAACGAGATATCCGGATTTTTCAACCGTGCCTACTTACTTAAGATGGTGTTTAGCCGTTTCACTTACAGTTTTTCTTCCCTTGTCAATGAGCGGGATTATGAGACAGGTGGTCATTTAGACCGAATGACCAAATATTCAGAACTTCTTGCAGAAAAATTACGCCAAAAAGCCTTGCCTACCCACGAAGTGCCACGCCATATGATTTTAGACATTCAACGTTATGCCGCTTTACATGATATCGGAAAAGTAGCAATTCCTGATCATATCCTAAAAAAACCCGGTAAGTTTGAAGAGCATGAATGGAATATTATGAAGACCCATGTTAATGTTGGGCATAATATTTTCAGCGAGTTGCGTCATGAGCTCAAAATGTTTAATAAAGACTTTTTCAAAGTCGCCGAAAATATTATTGCTTATCACCACGAACGTTGGGACGGTAAGGGTTATCCTTATGGACTTAAAGATTATGATATTCCATTGGAAGCTAGAATTGTTGCATTAGGTGATGTGTTTGATGCCCTAACATCAAAACGAGTATAGAACAAAGAGGCTTCGCCTCGTTATAAGTCGGTTGCTTTAGCAACTGGCTTTT
>CAZLXW010000063.1:0-21709 GCA_964563505.1 uncultured Eubacteriales bacterium | reverse complement strand
TTATTTGTTTAAATATATCATATCCGGGACCTTTTTTCCAGCTTCCATTTTCAGCGGTTTGATCTCCACTCGGTATAGAATAAAATTCATCAAATCCACGAAAATGATCAATTCGCACCATATCATACCATTTAAAGCAATGATTTAAACGTTTTATCCACCATGAATAGTTCCTTCGTTTATGTTCTTCCCAATCATAAAGAGGGTTCCCCCATAGCTGGCCTGTGCTTGAAAAACTATCCGGTGGACATCCGGCCACACAATAAGGCATCAGCTTTTCACTAAATTCAAAAAGCTTGGGAGACGCCCAAGCATCTGATGAGTCAAAGGCTACATAGATTGGAATATCTCCGATAATTTGAAGTCCTTTTTCATTTGCATAATTTTTTAACTTCATCCACTGTTGGTTAAATAGGTATTGCTGAAATTCATAAAAGCCTATTTCCTCAAAATACTGCTCTCGAATGTTTGCTATCGCTTCCGGATGGCGCTCTTTTAATGAATGTTCCCATTGGTTCCATGCTTTTCCTTCATTTAAATCTTTGATGACCATGTAGAGTGCATAATCTTCAAGCCATTCTTTTTGGCCATGAACAAATAAATGGAAGTCCTCATTGTCTAAAATATGGCTTTGATGGTAAGCCTGTCTAAGAACTTGATACCTTGCGTCATATATTTTTTTATAATCGATATATCGTGGATTATTTCCAAAATCATACCCGTCACATTGGTCATGGGTTAAGTATCCTAAGTGTATGAGTTCTTCTAAATCGATAAAATACGGATTACCCGCAAATGTTGAAAACGATTGATAGGGGCTATCACCATATCCTGTGGGTCCTAAGGGCAGAACTTGCCAATAACTTTGTCCTGCTTCAACCAACCAATCCACAAAGTCATATGCACTTTTTGAAAAGGCTCCGATGCCATACTTTGACGGTAAACTTGCTATAGGCATTAATACTCCGGCTTCTCTCATATCCATCCTCTTTCTATTCTTAACCTTTGACTGCTCCGGCTACTACACCTTCAATTATATACTTCTGACCGAATAGATACAAGATAACGATCGGTAATATTGCTAAAACTAACATTGCCATCATGGCACCCATATCAATGGAACCATATCCACCGCGTAAATACTGTATTGCAATGGGTATTGTCTTATAATCGGTTCCTAACACGAGGTAAGGTAACAAGTAGTCATTCCATATCCACATTGTCTGTAAAATAGTAATTGTAATAGCTGTTGGTTTAAGGATTGGCATAATAATTTTAAAAAATAATTGGACTGGGTTACATCCGTCCATCATTGCAGCTTCTTCTATCTCTAGTGGAATTGATTTAATAAATCCACTAAACATAAATACGGCAAGTCCTGCTCCAAAGCCCAGATAGACAAAAATTATTCCAAACGGGTTATCTAAACGTAAAATATTGGCCACTTTTGACATGGTAAACATAACCATCTGGAAAGGAACAATCATTGCAAATACAAAGAGATAGTAGAGTCCCGACGTCATTATGTTATTCACACGAACAATGTACCAAGCTGTCATTGAGGTAAAGAAGATAATAACCGCAACCGATGCGACCGTAATCCATACAGACCAACCAAAGGCTTGAAAAAATCCAATTTTTCCAATTCCTTCTGTATAATTTAGTAATCCAACAAATGTTTCTTCTGTCGGAAGACTAAATGGATCATCCGCTATAAAAAATCGGCCCTTTAAGGAATTCATTGCAATTTCATAAATCGGAAAAAGAAATGCTATTGAAAGAAATACAAAAAATAAAATTAATGGTTTCTCAAATTTAGTTCGTTTTTTTGTACTTTTCATTAGTGTTGTACCTCCCTCTTACGGCTCATATTCAATTGCGTTAATGCAATCACCGCTACAATAATAAAGAAAATAACCGCTTTTGCCTGGCCAACACCTTCCCAGCCGGTTCGACCGTAAAATGTATTATAGATATTTAAAGCCAACATCTCTGTTTTCGCTGCCGGTGCTCCGCCAGTGAGTGCTAAGTTTTGATCAAACAGTTTAAAGGAATTCGTTAACGTTAAAAATAATGAAATTGTAAAGGATGGCATAACCATAGGAATTGTGACGTTTTTTAGTATCTGCCACCTAGATGCACCGTCAATCTTTGCTGCTTCGTTTAGTTCACCCGGTATATTTTGAATACCTGCTATGTAGATGACCATCATATAACCAATCATTTGCCAGTTCATAAGAATAACCAAACCCCAGAATCCATACTCCGGTGCAAAGGTCAATGTCCGGTCAAACTTATATAAAACGCCATTGAGAATTAATTGCCAAATATATCCCAGAACAATTCCACCAATGAGGTTGGGCATAAAGAAAACCGTTCTAAAAATATTCGTTCCTCGAATCCCTCTTGTTAATAGCAAGGCGATGGAAAAGGCTAATAAATTAATTGATATCACTGAAACAAGAGTAAACGCTCCGGTAAAGCCCATTGCCCGAACAAACGTTGGATCTTGAAACACTTTTACATAATTGTCTAGTCCTACCCATGTTGAATCCGTTACTGTTGTAAACTCTGTAAAGGACAGATAGATTCCCATAAGAAAAGGTACAATAAATACAACAATAAATGCTAGTAGTGTCGGGAAAACAAAAACAAAAAAGTATCTTTTTATTGTCTTTTGCATGTGACTCCTCCTTAGTTAACTAAAGGGTAAGCTTAAAGGCTTACCCTTTGAATATGATTCCACAAAAGTGGCTGCTCTTATTTATTGAGCTGTGGCTGCTTTTTCATCTTTCCAACCATCAACAAATGCTGCTTCGACTCCATTCCAATCTCCCGTTCCTTGTGCATAATCAAGAAGCGAATATCCAAGAATGTCTTTAAACTGTTGTGATGGAAATGCTGTAAAGTTCCATGACACAGAAGTTAATGAATCATCTGCCATATACCGAAGAACTTCTTTTGCTAATGGATCTGTTGGTGTTTCATCATCGCCAAATGTATTAAATGGAGCGATAAATCCAAATTCATTAGTCACATAATTCTTACCTTCTTCTGATGAGAATAACCATTCAATAAATTCGATAGATGCTTGTTGATCAGCTTCAGGTGCTTGTGAGTTGATACTGAAGAAGTTCTCTGTTCCAGTACATAAGCCTTGGTTTTCTTCACCTTCAACACCTGTGTAGATTGGCAAGAATTTTACATCTTCTTCGGCAACAACATTTCCGTCAACTCCATTAATCTGTCCCCAACCCCAGTTACCATTTTGAACCATTGCAACTTGACCTAAAGCAAATTCTGCCATTGAATCATTTACTGTTTTAGCACTTAATAATGTTGGTTTTGTTATTGAGTTGTTAATGTATAGATCAAATATGTTTTTGTATTCTTGTCCGTAAGTCAAATCGATCTCTGCTGCGTCGCCGACACCTTTGTCTTTGAACTCATAATAAATTGGTAAGTTTGCTAGATGTGTTTGCCATCTCCAGTCTTCTCCTGTTGAAAAAGACGTTGAAGCAAATACACCTTGAATACCTAATTCATCTTTAATTGCTGTCATGTCTTCAACAACGGCTTGTAATGCTTGGAAGTTATTGATTTCATCCATTGAATTATATGATGTGGATTTACTTGCTGAAGCAAAGTATTGGTCCATAATGGCATCGTTATAAATAATTCCATAGCCTTCAACAACATAAGGGATACCATATGCTCCGCCGTCTTCACCTGTAACTACTAAGCTTTTATCTAACAACCAGCTATATAAATCTGTATCGGATAAGTCTTGTGTATAGCCTTTCCATGATTCGTATCCTACAGGACCGTTAATTTGGAATAATGTCGGTGCATCATTTTTCGCAATCTCTGAGCGTAGTGTTTGTTCGTATGTTCCTGCGGCTGCCGTTACAACTTTTACATCAACGCCAGTGCTTTCTGTATATTCTTTCGCAATTTTTTGCCATACTTCCTCAATTTCCGGTTTGAAATTCAAGAAATACACAGATCCTTCTGTATTCCCTTCACTTGTGTCACCTGTAGACTCCGAGCTATCAGCATCTGTTTGTGCTTGAGTATCATTTGACGCGTTATCATTTGCTCCTTGTGATGAATCCTCTGATCCACTACAGCCTACAAATAAAACTAAAACCATTGATAATGCTAAAATCTTTACCACCCAATTTTTCATGCCTTTTCTCTCCTTTTATCTTTGCTTGAATTTTGTTAACGTTCTCGGTATCGTTATCAGTAACGTTACCGGAATCGTTAACAGTATATTAGCACAATCTCCAAAAATTAGCAAGACTGTTTTTATATTTTATACATTATTACAATTTCAGCCGCCAAATATCCTGATTATATTCATGAATTGTCCGATCCGATGAAAAAAAACCGGCTTTGGCGATATTTACTAAGCATTTTTTTGTCCAGCTGTCTTGGTCCAAGTAATCGTCAAACATGGCATCCTTGGTTATAATATATTCTTCAAAATCGAGTAAAGTCATAAAATAATCTTTATTCAAAATTTCATTGTATAAACGGCTCAAATTCTCTCGATCTCCATATTTCATGACCTCTTTTGACTGGATAAAGTCAAGTGCTTCTTGGATGACTTTGCTTTTTTTATATAAGGCTTTAGCATTATAAGTCCCGTTTTTATAGTGTTGAATGACTTCATCGGATTTTTTACCAAATGTGTAAATATTGTCATCTCCGACAAGATCATTAATCTCTACATTGGCTCCATCGGACGTCCCTAAGGTAAGGGCACCATTAAGCATAAATTTCATATTTCCTGTTCCCGAAGCTTCTTTTGATGCCAATGAGATTTGCTCAGAAACATCACATGCAGGAATCAACTTTTCCGCTTTACTTACATTGTAGTTTTCAACAACGACGACTTGCATGTGCTTGTTGACGTCTTCATCCTGATGAATAATCTCTTGAAGAACAAGCAATAGATGTATAATATCTTGAGCAATGGTATATGCCGGCGCAGCTTTGGCACCAAAAATAAAGGTTAACGGTGTTTTTGGCACAATCCCCCGTTTGATCTCCAAATATTTGTGAATAATATATAAAGCATTCATTTGTTGACGTTTGTATTCATGTAAGCGTTTAATTTGAATATCAAAAATCGAGTTTGGATTTAAGTTTACCTTTTGATACGTCTTCATATACTCGACAAGATTTTCTTTGTTTTCACGTTTAATTTGTCTTAGCGTTTCAAGGGTATGCTCATCATCAATATAATCGATTAGTCTCTCTAATTTTGTTGCATCTTTTAAAAATTCATCTCCTATATGCTCTTTTAAAAACAGGGTCAACTTTGGATTGCATCCAATTAACCAGCGTCTAAAGGTAATCCCATTCGTTTTGTTATTGAATTTATTGGGATATAGTTTATAGAATTGTTGCAATTCTGTCTCTTTTAATATGTCTGTATGAATTGCTGCAACACCATTGACCGAAAAACCATAATGAATAGCTAGATGAGCCATATGCACTCGCCCGTCTTGATCAATAATTTGGACATTGGATGCTCTATGCTTCTGCTGAATGCGTTTATTTAGCTTTTCAATAATTGGGACTAACTGAGGTGCAACTTCTTTGATGTATTCGAGTGGCCATTTTTCAAGCGCTTCGGCTAAAATTGTATGGTTAGTATACGCACATGTCTTTGTCACAATCTCTGTCGCTTCATCCATATCAATACCTTCTTTTAAAAGTAGACGAATCAGTTCGGGGATAACCATTGTTGGATGGGTATCGTTAATTTGAATCACAACATGGTCATTTAATTTACGCAAATCATAATTTTTAGCTTTGATTTCATCCAAAATTAATTGTGCCCCATTACTAACCATAAAATATTGTTGATAAATACGTAATAGATGCCCATTTTTATCTGAATCATCCGGATATAAAAAGAGGGTCAGATTCTTATCGACTTGAGTTTTATCAAACGTTATGCCTTTTCCGACCATTGTCGGATCAATCGATTTTAAGTCAAAAAGTTGAAGCTTGTTCTTATTGCCTCCATAGCCAATAACATCAATTTCATATAGGACGGATTCAACCTCCTGATTTCCAAAAGAAACGGTATAGGATTTATCCGTTTTGCTTAGCCAACTATGGGCCTCTATCCAATTATTTTTCTCAGGGCTTTGCTTGAAATTTTTAAACTTTTGCTTAAATAATCCATAGTGATAATTGAGTCCAATCCCATCTCCAGATAAGTTAAGTGTTGCAATTGAATCTAGGAAGCATGCTGCTAAACGTCCTAATCCACCATTACCTAGAGATGGCTCGGGTTCAATCTCCTCAAGACGCGTGAGGGATTTACCTTTGCTTTCTAATAATACGTTCAGGTCATCATAAATTCCTAAATTAATTAAATTATTGGATAATAATTTTCCAATCAAAAATTCAGATGAAATATAATAAACTTTTTTCTTACCTTGAATAACCGGTTTTTTTTCTGTATACTCTTTTACGAGATATAATACAGCTTCATAGAGCTGCTCGTCACTACAGTTCTCTATTGTTTCTCCGTGTAGTTTTTGCGTTAAGTTCGACAAATGCATTTCAAAATTCATGTTTTCCTCCTTAAAATTCCTGATATTGATGTTCTAATGATAGCTTAGGAAACCGTTTTCCGCAAGTGTTTTTTAAAAGATGCGAACCTAATGGTCGCACCTTTTACACATTTATACTTTTTTTGATTATTTTCTATCCAGTTCAAGCTTTTGCCATTGTTTTGTTTCCACATCAATGTATTCAACACAAAATATCTTCGTTTGTAAATCGGCGCGAAGGATTGTTTTTGCTTCGTTCTTGGACCAAGAAATTCGTAATTCATGATCGGCAACCTCTTCATCGATGTCAATCTCACCATCAAAGGCATCATAGCTATTACGAAATCGCATAAGTGCTAATATATCCTGAACCACCGGGCGTTTCACTTCACGGTCAACTTCGTCTTTTGTATAGTAATGTCGGTTAATATCTCGTCCATTTTTTGTTTTTTCTAATAGGTCAATATCATTTTCTCCCGCAAGCAATCCCATATAATAAACTTGTGGTATTCCAGGTGCAAAAAATTGAATTGCTCTTGCTAAGAGATATGACGCATCATCATTTCCAAGCGCCGAATAGTAAGTACAATTAATTTGATAAATGTCTAAATTTTTATACTCACTGGAACTATATTTCCGCTTAACATTTGCTCCTTTTTCATAGAGCTGATCCCTTGTGAATTCAATCTCTTCATCGGGCATGAGGTCTTTAACATCAACCACACCAATCCCGTCATGAGTATCTAATGTTGTATATTGATGTCGAGGGCAAATATTTAACCAATGCTTTAATCGTGTGTTCGTTCCAGCGTATAAGCTATGTAAAACCAGCATGGGTAAGGCAAAATCATAAACCGGCAAATCATGATCAGCAATTTTCATTTGAATGGAATAATGTTCATGAATCTCCGGTAAAACTTCAACGCCTTTTTCTTTAAGCATTTTCTCACATGTTTTCAGCAAAATCCAGATATCCGGTTCAATGAAGAAGCAATTCGTTCCCTTCTTTTTGATAGCATATGCAAATGCGTCTAAGCGAATCATTGACGCACCGGCATCCGCTAAAAAGAATAGATTATCTCGAATAAATTCCAGCGTTGCTTCTTTGCTAACATCTAAATCCACCTGTTCTTCATCAAAGGTGCACCATAGCTTATCACTGGTTCCATCCTTAAAATCAATATCAATATATGGCGCTCTTGGTTTTCGCTTATAGATTAAGTCGATTTCTTCTTGAGTCGGAAATCCATGCTCCCAAAAATCACTATAACGTATAAAGTAGTCTTTATAAGGTGATTGCTCTTTGTTTTCTACAAAATCCTGATAATATTTTGAAGACCTTGAAATATGATTAATCATAAAATCAAACATTAATTGGTAGTCTTTACTGATTGCTTTAATATCTTCCCACGTTCCAAATGCGGGATCTACTTCTTTGTATGTCATGGGTGCAAATCCTCGATCTGCTGAAGATGGATAAAAAGGCAATATATGTATCGACCCTATTTCTTCATGAAAATGATCATCCACAATCTCCTTTAACTCTTTTAAATTCTTTCCTAAACTGTCTGCGTACGTTATAAGCATGATTTTGTTATCCACGATGTAATTCCTCCTATTTAATTGAACCTTGTAGCACTCCGGCAATAATATGTTTTTGTAAGAAAAGATAGAGTATAAGTACCGGAATAATCGTCAACATCAGACCTGCCATAAGCAAACCATAATCAACGGTATATGTATCAAAAAAGTAAAATGTCGATAAGGGCAATGTTCGCATATCTGCTTGCATTAATACCAAAGATGGAAGCAAGAAGTCATTCCATATCCATAAAACATCTAATGTCACAATGGTCATTGTGATGGGTTTTAGTAGTGGAAACACGATGGTTAAAAATGTTCGAAATCGTGTTGCTCCGTCAATCATGGCTGCTTCTTCTAACTCAAGCGGTATGTTTTTTATAAAACCGTGATACATAAATACAGCGAGCGATGAACCAAACCCAAGATACATGAAGACAAGGGTTCCTTGACTATTTAATAATCCTAAGCTTCCATAAATCGTCACCAAGGGAATCATAATTCCTTGAAAGGGTATAATCATTGATGTAACCATAAGGATAAACATAAAATTATTGAATCGCGTCTTTACCCGAACGAAATAATATGCGGTCATGGCTGAGAATAAAATAATGATCAAAACACTTGCTAGTGTAATCATAAATGAATTCGATATCGATTTCATAAAATTCATTTTTTTATAGGCCTCTGCATAGTTCATAAAACTAATACTATTCGGTAATTGAATGGGATTTGTCAAAATATCCGTACGACTTTTGAATGAATTAAGTAGTACAAATAAAAATGGAACAATATATAAGGCTAAAATAATTGTCATAATTGCCGTTTTTATTTTTTCTGCTATTTGGCTTTTATTTTTCATTATGCTTCAACCTCCTTGCTCTTACTATATTTAACTTGGACGGTTGTTATAATCGCCACAACGATAAATAATACAATCGCTTCCGCTTGGCCGAGTCCATAGTTTTGCGCGAGAAATGCTTTGTTATATACGTACATGGATACCATTCGAGTTGAGTTAAATGGTCCTCCATCCGTAAGCGCCAAGTTTAAGTCATAGACCATAAAGGCTCGTTGCAAACTTAAAAAAACAGAAATTGTAAAGGCATTCACAATCAAAGGAATAATAATATGTGTGATGCGTCGCAATCCGGTCGCCCCATCAATTTTGGCTGCTTCGATAACACTTTTGGGTATGTTGGTAAACCCCGCGATATAGATAATCATCAAATATCCGGACAGTTGCCAAACCGTTACAATAACCATGGTCCAAAAAGCCTTATTCGGATGGCCTAACCACGAAGAGGAAAACAAATCAATACCTAATTGATTTCCGAAATATACGAATACATTCGAAAACAAAAAACGCCAAACAAAACCAAGAATAATACCACCTAATAAATTCGGTGTAAAAAAACCTGAACGATATACATTTTCAAATTTGATACCACTTGTTAATATAAATGCTAAGAAGAAAGCAATTAAGTTCGTAAATATGACAACAAAAAGTACATATTTAACCGTAATCGCCATAGATTCCCAAAAAGCTTTATCCTTAAAGACGCCTAAATAATTCGTTAATCCAATAAAATCCCAATCACTAGCTAGTCCGTTCCAATTTGTAAATGTTAAAAAAATTCCGTACAAAAATGGGATAATCATAACCGTAACAAAGGCAAATGTTGTTACCCCTGCATATAAGAAATACTGCCCCACCCCTGTTTTTTTCTTGTTTTTGCGAGCCATTTGTTTCACCTCTCTCAATTAATTTTAGGAAGAGAAAGCTGACTTTCTCTTCCTAAAGTGTTATTATAACTACTGCAATTATTGTTGTATTTCCCAATAATTTTCCATTTCTTCATAGAACTCTTCGCGTGTCGTTATTCCTGCAAGATGCTTTTGGAAAGAAGCTCCGACTTCAGCCCAATAATCTGCCGGGAATGTTAATACCATGGCATAGGTTCTACCTTCAGACATATAATCAAGCACTGATTTTGCAAGTGCATCATCCGGCGTTTTGTCGATATTTAAGAATGCAGGAATAATGCTACACGTTTCCACTAAACCTTTTTGTCCATTTTCTTCATAGACAATCCAGTTTAAAAATTGTTTTGCTGCTTCTTGTTGTTCAGGAGTGCTTTGCTCTTGATCAAGAGCAACATATTTGGTTGGACCTGCAGAAATCTTATTGTCTTCACCGTCCATGTCTAAGGGAACCGGTAAGAAACCAAATTCTGTATTGTCTCCACTCATCTCATTGATTTGAGGCCATGCCCAGTTTCCCATAAACCAAAACGCCGCACTTCCTGTTGCAACAGCCTCTGCTCCCGTATCATAAGTTCCTGATAATGGGTCCCTCTTGTCCATGTTGTATGTTGCTAGAATATCAAATGTATCCATCAATGAATGGAATGCGTCAAATTCTGAAAATGTTAATTCACCTGTTTTTAATTCATCCATAATTGCATTATGCCCGGCAATGTTACCACCGCGTTGAGAAAATGCAATTTGTGTATAATGAGCGCCAAGTGACCAGTCCAGTGGCGAAATAACGATTGGCGCTATACCACCCGCTTCGATATCTTGGAATAAAGTTTCTAAATCTTCACGCGATTTTATCGCATCTGGGTCGAAGTCTTCCCCAGTTGCTGATTCAATGGCTGCTTTATTATAAATCAAGCCAAAACCTTCAACTGCAAAAGGAAATGCTAATAACTTGCCATTAATTCTTGCTACATCTAAGCTTCCCGGCATTGCATCATCAATCCATTCTTCTCCGGTAAGGTCAAGCATCTTGTCTTCGAACTTTTCTAAGTCACCTGCATCCATCATTGAAATTGTGGGTGCATTTCCTGATGCATATAATGCAGACATCTTCTCAAATGGTGATGTTCCTGCACCTGTCGGTATAATCTCTAATTCTATCCCTGTATCTGCTTGAAAAACTTTGGCAACATCTTCAAGTTGTGCCTGGATTTCCCCTTTTGTATTTAGGAATGTAATCTTTACATCTGATGTAGACGCGCCTTCTGTCGATGAATCATCTGTATTTGTATCAGTTGCATCTCCGGTCGTTGATGTTCCTGTTTCCCCTGACGTACCATTATCTGAGTTACCACATGCTGCTAAACTAAATACCATAACTAAAACCAAAAATAATGAAACTACTTTCTTCATAAACCTATTCCTCCTTAAATTTTTATTATGTTTTTGATTCTATCAAATTAATTACTATATGTCAACCGTTTTCATAACCATATTTTTGTATTATTTGACAACTAATTTATTGAACCCTTTATTTAAATAGGATTATACTCCTCTTTTTCTATATGATTAGCAAGGCAAACTGTATAATTCGTTTATATACTCTTTATATATGTTAACCGTTTTCATATTTATGAATTCAAACTTTTGTTATTTTATGCTATACTAATTTTATTATTTAGAAAGTTGGTAGTTGTATGGCAAATATCAAAGATGTTGCAAAATTAGCCGGTGTTTCTGTAACAACGGTTTCTAGAGTAATGAATAACACCAATTATATTAGCTCTCAGACGCGAGAAAATGTAGAGCAAGCAATGAAAACACTCGATTATCATCCACATCAAATTGCACGGGCGCTTTCAAAAAAACAAACCTTTATTCTTGGTGCCATTATTCCTGATTCATCTCATCCTTTTTTTGCACAATTATTAAAAAGCATTGAAAAAAAAGCCGAACAAGACGGCTATAAAGTTTTATTATGTAATTCTTTGAATAATAAAGAGAAAGAAGCGAATTATGTTCAAATGCTTCGAGAAAATCGCGTTGATGGAATAATCATGGGAAGCCACACCTTAGAAACCTCTGCCTATAAGGATATTAATCGCCCCTTAATTACCTTTGAACGTTATATCGATGGGATTCCTCACGTTTCATCAGATAACTACATGGGAGGGCAGTTAGCGACAAAACATCTCATTGACCAAGGATGCAAAAAACTCTTGCACATTTCAGGTCCTTCTCGCCTAGATATCTTATCCAACCGGCGTGCAGATGCTTTCAAATTAACATGTATGGACCATAATATTGATTACACGATCATTGAATATGAATACACCAAAATTAATTTTGATTACTATCAATCCTATGTTCAGGAGGTTGTTGCTCCCTATTTGTCAAAGATTGACGGCATCTTTTGCAGTAATGATTATGTCGCCTATGCAATATACCTCTATTGTATCAATCACAAAATCTCTGTTCCGGATCAAATAAAAATTATTGGTTATGATTATTCTCTCTTTGCACAGGTATTACAGACACCTCATCTATCGACAATTGCTCAACCGATTGAGCTCATGGGCGAACTTTTATGCGAAAGTTTAATCCAGTTAATCAATAAGAAAGAGGTCTATAATCAACAACTTCCTGTTCAATTAATTAAAGGGGAGACAACTTAGTCTCCCCTTTACATATTACTTCCATCCATCTGGTAAATATGTTTTTGTATTTGCGATCATGGTACTTAACATTTCTCTACCTTCTGTTTTCGTTATTTTATTTTTAACAAGTGGATCTTGCATTAATGCTTTTAAGGCCTTTTCAAAGTCACATTCCCTAGCTGCTTCATATATCAGTTCTTGATTATCAATATGCACTTGCATAAGCGCTTTTATGTTTGCCGGAACTTGGCCTGCAAATATCGGACGAATTGCATCTTTTTCAAAAACGGCATTTGTTTCTACAATAACCGAATCATCAAAGTTACTAATTTGACCACATGTATTTGGGATATTCACATTACTTATCACTCGTTCTAATCCACATAAAGCTTTGATTAATAGAATACCTTCTTCTCCTGATGGCTTAAGATCCAAGCTTTCTTCTTTGGTCGCTAATTTCCTTGCTCGGTCAAGACGTTTTTGATAATCCTTCTTTCTCCAGTCCACAGTTGTCAAACTAAACTTCCATGACGTCACTGTCTCCGGATCTTTAAGATAGTCCCTATATGGCATAAACTCCGCTAAATGTCTGTCTCCAGCAGCCGCAATCAAACCATACCGATTAAACAAATCAAATTTTACGATATGGGCGCACTCAAATGTTGAGTTTGCCCAATTATTATCGACTTCTTCAAATCCCTCTTCTTTATGTGCGTCGACATATTCTTGGTATAAGGGAAACAAATCAAGGCCTTTATATGAAGCACGATCAAACCATGTAAAATGATTAATCCCTAGAACGTTCACGACAATTTCACGTCGATCTATTTCTTCAATTCCTAACTTTTCTTCGCAAATTCCTTTCAGCACTTTTTGTGTTCCAAAAACCTCATGGCAACATCCAAACGCTTTAATCTTCGGAAATACTTTGTAAAGGGTCTTCATGCAAACACTCATAGGATTTGTATAATTGATGACCCAGGCATTTGGTGCAAATGTTTTAATCGCCTCTGCAATCTCTACAAACATAGGAATTGTACGTAATCCACGCATCAATCCACCAGGCCCAACGGTATCACCGACCGATTGGTAAATACCGTATTTTTCCGGATAGTGGACATCCACTTCCATCTCATCGAATGTCCCCGGAAGGATTGAAATGACAACAAAGTCTGCATCCGTCAATGCTTCGCCGATTGTTTCAACCATAGTGTATGTCCAGTGTCCCAGCGTATCTGCTGACTGCGATACATCATTCCCAATAATTGAATTGGTCTTAGCTGCTTCCGCATCAATATCATACAGACAAATAGTCCCCTCCATTTGGGACTCAATCGAAAGGTCCGTCATAAAAGTCCATGCCCATCCTCTCGAGCCACCACCTATATATGCAATCTTGATATTTTTCATTTTATTGTTTGAGTAATGCATTACAAAACCTCCTGTTTATTTACATTTTAATCCATCATCGGTCTCGTCAAGCTCGACAAAAATGGCACGTTCATTGGGGGTATCATTGGGTTGATGAATGGCCAAAAACAACTGATTATTATAGCTTTCAAACACCATTCCATGTCCACCGTCTTTCTCAAAAAGAGGTTTTTCATATTGTTTCCATGGTCCGAATATTTCATCTGACTCCGATATGGCATATCCGATTGTATATCCCTTATCTGCCATACATGACCACAATAAAACAAGACGTCCGTCTGTCATTCTATACATATTGGGTCCGTCTGTTACCCAGCCTTCCATATTATGCTCTTTTGAGTAGGCTTTTCCTGTCCATGGTGCATCAGTGGAGTGTAATAGCGTTATAGGTTCACCTTCTGATTTTTTCAAATCATCTGTTAATCGCATTGCACACACTTCACCGTTTTTGATTTGAACCCATTCATGGCAAAAAACAATCCACGGTTTCCCTTTTTTATCAACATAAAGTGTTCCGTCAAGAGACATCCATTCTTTTGGTGTCACTGGCCCATCACTCCAAGGTTTATAAGGACCTAATGGATTATCTGCTTTTAAAATCGCCGTCCCCCGCATTTTGTCCGCACCTCGAAAAGTTGCAAACATATAATAACCTCCATGAAAAAGATGGACTTCCGGCGCCCAAAAGTTATCTTTTCCCCAATAGTCCACCTCTGGAATAAAGACATCAAAAGGGCCTTCCCAATGTTCTAAATCTTCGCCTTTATATGCCTGAAAGCCTACCGATGTTCCTTGCCCCCATATGTTTTTATCTGTAGATCCGTACAAATAATAGATTCCCTTTTCTTTTAACACAAAGGGATCTCGAATTTGAATCTCATTTATTTTCCATTTTTTCATGATTGTCTCCTAATAAGCTAACGGAAAAATCCCGTCAACTTCTATATCATCCCATTGACCGTTTCTCGGAAATCCGATACAGTGTTCTTCTTGTTTCCCATAGCCTCTGACCATCATTCCTATAGCAAGAAGCAACGATCCGTTCCCCGGCAAATAAACCGGAAGATCTTCTCTAAGCAACTGATAATTATGACCGTTTTTAACATAGGTATTTTTTGGAGTATCTATTAACAAAGCATCTACCGCCCATTCTGGTTCATGAAGCCGTACTGCCGTCATCGCCATCATGGCAAAATCCCAGCCCCATAGTGTATAATAATCCCACTCACTAAGTACTTTTTGATATGTCTGTTTCATAATATCTTCTTCAACAAGGGGATTTGGTATCAAGCCATAGGCCATAAGCATAGATGGATGGTCACGATTATATTTTTCAAATGTATCTTCACATTTTTCATGGGCCATATATAGCCCTTGATGTCTTGGAATGGGTGCCATTCGTTCAGCCACCGTTTTCCACTTCGCCTTTTTACCTTTCACTTCTTCTGAATGACTAATACGCTCAATCCAAGACACCGCTAGCTCAATACCAAATCGCCAATATGCAACCTCAAATGCCGGATTTAATGTATCCATAGCTTTATGTTCTTCTTGAACCGGGATAATTGGACCTAATAAATCATAGCATTCACTTTCTTCGTTATAGGAGACAAAATCACACATAAACTCAGCTGTACCTATAACAACCTCTTCATATTCTTTTAATAATGTTATGTCCTGGGTCACTTGATATAAACTCTCCAGCATATATAGAATATGTGGTTGTTGCCATATTAATAGTGTGGCAATCCATGACGGACTTTCATTTCCTTGATCATCAATCATTTTTGGCCATCGTGCACCTAGATATCCATTACGAGAAGCATTTGTATATGCTTTATGTAGATGCGTTTTATACCATTTAAGACTTCGACCAAGCAAGTCACCTCTATTCCAGTAGGGTAAATATAAACTATGTAATAAATGCATTTCTAAGTGAAATTTTCCGTACCAGCTATTGCAGGCTAATCCTGTTTCTTGGGGAGGCATGCTACCGGCCCCATGTATGGCCGACTGATATAATGATAAGACAATACGTCGTTCAAGTTCCGGCGCTCTCAAATCCTTTGCCTTAGAAAAATCAACAGCTGCACCTTCATCCCAGAATTTTTTCCACCAAGATTGTGTTCTCTTTTTTAATTTTGGATACGAATGTACTAAGCTATTTTCTTCCTGAGAAAAATGTACGGTGAAATCAACTTCAGATTGATTAATCACAAATTCATATTCATGTTGTTTTCCGAGTTTGACAGATAAAGGAACCGATGCTTGTATATTCATAAAATATTCTGTCGCATCCATGACCCTATGAAAACAAAGGTTTCCCGAACCTTTCGGTATAAGTTCAGTATGGTGTGCGTGGACTTTGTCAAAATCACTACCGGTAATTGTATGATGCCCATAAGGAAAGGCAATAAGCAGGCTTAATTCTTGGCTTTCAAGCAGTTCACTTTCAACATGAAAAGCCAATGTATCGGTGTGTGGATCACAAAAGGTAAGAACATTGCAGATTTTATTGTCAATTCTAAATACGCTCTTTGCAATCCCCTTATATAGCATAAGCTCTTGTTCAATCGCTTGAATTTGTTCAGCTTCAATCGTTTCACCTTTGAAAAGCAAGCCAATGCGAGCCAGATTAAAACGATGTGGATTTTCCCTAAGCCAATGGTATACATTTTCATTGCCTTTTTGAGGTTCTGATGCATAAGATACCACTCGGTCCCCTTGTTGATACTTTGTCCATACCAAGTCCTTTTCCTTATATTTATTGATTCGATGCCAACCCCATTGACTCATCGTACATAAGGGTGTATTGGCCTTCGCATAAGGCGAATACAGAGTTTGCATTCCTGTTGCATCAAAACCATACGCAATCTCTCCATTACCTACCGATAGCGGGGATTGGTAATCTATTGAATTAAATTTTATATTATGCCTAGATACCCATTCAAATCGATTAATCATATATTTTTCCTTTCGTTTATTCTTTACTTTCAAATCGGTCATAGTATAATAAAGAAGCAAGCACTCATTCATCCGCTGACACTTGCATAGGATAAAATATGAATGTAACTTTAGCTAATGGTAAAATTAACGGAATAAATATTGAACGCGTGGTTCGAGATTCAACATTTACAATGCCTACCAAACATTTCCATGATGAGTTTGAACTCTATTATCTTCTTGACGGCAGTCGATATTATTTTATTGATGACCATTCCTATCTTGTTGAACCTGGTAGTTTAGTCATCATTGACAAGCAACAAATTCACAAAACCAGTCCGTCAACGAATCACTATCATGATCGTATACTTATCGAGTTTCATCAAGCATCTCTTCAACATTTAGCGACGCTAAATGATGGTATTGAACTTCACGAATTTTTCAAAAGATATAAAGGTTTAGTCAAATTACGGGGCAAAGAACGCACGTATATTGAAACACTTTTTAGCGATATTTTTAATGAATTTCAAAAAAAGCAACCCCATTATGAAGCTCAGGTATTACTTAAACTTAGCGAGCTAATTATCTATATTTCTCGAATCATTCCTACTCATCCAAACTATAATCCAATGCAATCGCACTCACTAAAGCATCAAAAAGCGAATGAGATTACGGATTATATATCAACCCACTATGCAGATCATTTGTCATTAAGCACCTTAGCTTCCCACTTTTATATCAACAAATCTTACCTTAGCCGAATTTTTAAAGAAATTACCGGCTTTACCGTTAATGAATATATTAATATTATAAAAATTCAAAAAGCCAGAGATTTATTAATGACAACGGACCATTCTATTTCAGAAATTGCTGATCATCTTGGTTATAGTAGTCTCACTTATTTTGAACGTATTTTTAAACAACATACGGAAACAACACCTTTTCGCTATCGAAAAAAAATGTTTCAGCAAAAACGTCCTCTTCGGGAGCGTCTTGATTTAGATTCTTAGGATTCTATCCTTTTAATCCGGTTCCGCTGATACCCTCAACGAGTCGCTTATTAAACATGAGGAAAATTATAAAAACCGGTAGTAGTGACAATGTTGACATTGCAAACATCGCTCCATAATCTGTTATCGATGAAGAATCCGCAAATAATTTTAAAGCTATGGATACGGTAAAGGACTGAGGTCGATTCAGATAAACCAACGGTCCCATAAAATCATCCCATTTCCAGTAAAACTGAATAATCGTTGTCGTAATGATTGCCGGTTTAAGTAAGGGCAAAATAATTCGTGTGAATATACTATAACGATTACTCCCATCAATGGTTGCTGCTTCATCTAAATCTCTCGGAATCCCTTTAATAAACTGCATCATTTGAAAAATAAAAAAAGCTTGTCCAAAAAAATGGGGCAATATAAGCGGGATATACGTTCCTACTAAACCAAATGAATTGTAGATAATATATTGTGGAATTAAAATGATTTGTGCCGGCAACATCATCGTCCCAATCATTGCCATGAACCAAAACTGTCGTCCTTTATATCGAAGCCTCGCAAAAGAATATGCAACGGCTGCCGAACTGATGACAGTTCCTATCGTTGAAAGTATGGTGATGATAAAGGAGTTCTTGAAGAAAGTACCAAAGGTAATTCCTGCAAAGCCTTGCCATCCGGTCGAAAAATTATCAAACCTCCAATTCGGAGGAATCAAACTTAATCCTCCATTCAAAATCTCTGCATTGTTTTTTAGAGAACCACTCACCATCCACAATACAGGATAAATCATGGCCACTCCGAAAAGAATGATACCTATATGGTATATTACATCATATACTTGTCGTTTCATTTTCATGTTCTATTCCCCCTGTTTAGTCACCGGACTCTGTAAATACCCAGAATTTTGACGTCTTAAAGATGATTAATGTTACCGCTCCGATTAATAACAACATTACCCATGACATGGCTGAAGCATATCCCATATCATAATATGTAAACGCTTGTCGATAAACATATAGAGAATAGAAGTTTGTTGCATCATTCGGACCTCCACCTGTTATAACAAATGCTTGCGTAAAGGACATAAAGGCAGCAATGGTTTGCATCACTGTATTATAAAGAATAATCGGTGATATTGACGGCAATGTAATTCGACGAAGCACTTGAAAACGATTGGCACCGTCTATGCGTGCCGCTTCATAATAGGTAAGCGGAATTTGTTTTAAACCAGCTGCAAAGATAATCATCGATGATCCGAATTGCCAAACAGAAATAAGAATCAGAGGAATCATTGCCATACGTTGATCTCCAAACCAAGAAATTCTATCAAGACCTATACTCTCAAAAAGATAGTTCACTAATCCTCTTCGGGCAAACAATTCTCTCCAAACAAGAGAAACCGCTATACTTCCGCCAATTAATGAAGGCAAGTAATAGACCGCTCTGTATAGACCAACGCCGCGTTTTTGTTGTGTTAATAATCCAGCAACTGCCAAGGCAAAAATCAACTTTAACGGTACTGAAGAAAACACGTAAATGAGTGTTACACGTACAGATTTTAAAAACCGTTGGTCTGAAAATAGACGCAAATAGTTTTTTACTCCAATAAACGTTTCTTCTGAAATTAAATTAAAATCTGTGAATGAATAATAGAAGGATATAATCATCGGTATAATGGTAAAACCCAAGAAGCCAATGATAAAAGGTGCTGCAAACACATATCCTGCTATGAGTTCTTTTCGAACCAGTTGATTATGCCCCTTTTTTTTGTCTACCTGTTTCATCAGAAACCTCCAACCTTAAATTTAGATAAAGCAGAACCCTTAAGGTAAAGAATTCTACTTTATCTACTTTCTTACTGATTAAATTTATCTGTTGCAAAGTTAAATATTTCTTCTGCCGCTTCTGCCGGTGTTTTTTCATCAAAGATAACCTGTGTTAAGACCAATTCAAAATAGTCTTGGATTTCAGCTTGTTCTGGAGGACTAATAACATTAATCACGCCGGTCTCAAAGCTTCCGACTAAGTCAACATAATCATACATGCTCTTTTGAACATCGGTTAGATCCGTTTCTAATGCTTCACGAACATTTGATACAATTGGAATTCCACGTTCTGCTGCAAGAATCTTATTCGCTTCAACATCATTGATGAAGAAGTTTAAAAACTTTGCTGCTTCTTCGGGATGTTCCGATCCTTTTGCAATACAGAACATTTGTGACGATTGAATTGTCATTCCAGATGGTCCGTTTGCTTCTTTACGAGGTACCGGAACAATCTTAAGCTCTTTTCCTGCCGCTTCTGCCAAGGTTGGCAATTGATTGGCTGCAACCCATGTCATAGGTGCTTCACCCGTAACTAAGAAGTCACTCTCAATATCGGTGATTTCAGATAATGCACCTGGATCTGGATAAGCCCCTGCATCCACAAGACGCTTACGCATTGCTAAATAATCTTCTAACATTGATGGATCATCAAATCCAAGTCGGTCATTGGATGGTGCAAAGAAATTATAATCAAATCCCTCTTGGCTAATTCCCATGGAAGCGCCCGCAATAAAGTCTTCAATTTTTGAGCTACCAAATATACCTAATTCTTCATGAATTTTCATAGCAGCGGCTTCATAGTCTGCCCATGTCCATTCATTTGTTGGTTCAGGAACACCAGCTTGAGCAAACATTTCCGGGTCATATGCAATTCCATAAGTATTTACACCACTCGATAGACTTAATTGCATCTCTTCAAATTGTGTTGTTTTTAAAAAAGCATCTGTTGTATTTGATGCATCAATAATACCCTGGTCAATATAGTCATTTAAGGGTAAAATACGGTCTAAATATGTGGGGAAGTTACCACCCAACTGGAATAAATCCCATACGTCATTTGCTGCTACTAATGTATTCAGATTTGTAATATACCCATCAAAATCATAGAATTCGTATTCGATTTTCACATTTGGATTTTGACTTTCATACAAAGCAATAACTTCTGCCGTAATATCATGTCGTTTTTGTGAACCCCACCAAGCCATACGAAGAACAATTTCTTCTTCATCATTTGTTGTCTCATTTGAACTCTCTGTGTTTGTAGTTTTCTCATTGCTTGAGTTATCTGTTGTGTTTTCCGTATCACTTGAGCAACCTATTATACTCAAACTTAATACCAAAGCCAATACTACTGCTAACACTTTTTTTAACATCATACCATCTCTCCTTTTTTGTCAGATTATACTATAAACAAAGCAGTATTTGCTATGTCCATAGTCATAATATACACACTCTCATTCTCTAAGTCAATATATATTGCTTATTTGCACAATATCGTACTATATTCCCTATTTTTAGTACTATATTTACTGTTTTATGATTTTGTATCATAAAATGGTCTGTCATAAAATGCAAAATAAAAACAGCTATAGACATTATCTCAAGTCTATAACTGCCCGTATTTATATGAGTTTAATACATTTATTCAAGTGCCTTCTTCGGAACATGTTCTTTGATATAGTTAGCCACAAAATCATATTGTGCATCGTTTGCATATATTTGATTATGTTTTAATATTTCATTGATGTAAATAACATGACGCTTAGGTTTCAGTACAAGTCTTTTGGTCGAACTAAACTGACTATACAAATGCTGCCTTGACGCGGCCATCAATCCGGCACCTGCCGTTTGGGGCGAACCACTTAAGGCTCCAGCCACAGTGGTAATCATTGCAAGTACCTGGTTTTTTTTAAACTGCTTTTGTATCT
>CAZLXW010000062.1:0-21938 GCA_964563505.1 uncultured Eubacteriales bacterium | reverse complement strand
CCTCATACTCCCGAAGCATGCGCTCTACCAAACTGAGCTATATCCCATTGCTTGAAAAATTAAATCACGCAAGAGATATTTTATCATTTTATCGATACACATGCAAGTATATTTTATTAAAAACATCGACCGTTATCTTTTTTTTCACATTTTGTGGGGCCTTCGGGACAGTGATAACACACTTCATTAACGAGAGGCTTTCCTTCTTGGTAGGCTTTAACATTTTCTAATGTTGTTTCTGCAATATTACTTAGCGCTTCTTTAGTTAAAAACGCTTGATGGGAAGTTATAAGTACATTGTTAAATGAAAGCAATCTTACTAATATATCATCATCAATGATTTCTGCAGAAAAATCTTCAAAAAAGTATTCGCTTTCTTCTTCATAGACGTCTAACCCTGCCGCTCCAATTTTTCTTGATTTTAATCCTTGGATAAGATGCTCTGTCTGCACTAATGCACCTCGAGATGTATTAATGAGCATAACTCCTTCTTTCATTTGTTGAATTGCATGATCATTAATTATGTAATGTGTTTCTTTGGTTAAAGGACAATGCAAAGAAATAATATCCGATTCTTGATAAAGGGCTGTAAGTTCAACAAACTTTACACCTTGAATTTCTGATGGATACGGATCATATGCTAAGACCTTCATTCCAAGCCCCTTACAAATGTCTATAAATATTCGCCCTATCTTTCCTGTTCCAATAACGCCAACCGTTTTACCATGAAAATCAAATCCTGTTAATCCGTTAATATTAAAGTTATTGTCTCGTGTTCGTATATATGCTCGGTGAATTTTTCTATTTAAGGAAAACATTAAAGCAATTGCATGTTCTGCAACTGCAAAGGGTGAATATGCAGGAACTCTTACAATATGCAATTTATTATCTGCTGCTTCAAAATCAACATGGTTATAGCCAGAACATCTTAATGCTAACAAGTTGATTCCCATATCAACTAGGGCATTGATAACTGCTTCATTTAATATGTCATTTACAAAGGCACATACAACATCTGAATCCGTTGCCAGTGCCACCGTATCTTCATTTAATTTAGCTTCAAAATATTTAATCTCAACATCATATTTATCTACATATTGATCAAATGCTAATCGATCATATGGTTTTGTATCAAAAAATGCTATCTTCATAAATTCACACTCCTTATAGTACAATTATACAGTAAAGAAAAAAAATGGCAAATATTGCTTGCCATTTTTTTCATCATCGTGTATAATAAGTTTTGCTGCGGGTGTAGTTCAATGGTAGAACACCAGCCTTCCAAGCTGGATACGTGGGTTCGATTCCCATCACCCGCTTTTTTGCTGCAGTTTTTTAACTCTTATACCAATACTTCAATGCCTCATACAGTTTTTGAAATTTCTGATATTTTTTCTCGTAATATTCTTTTTTATCCAAATTCGGTTCCACTTTATTCGTCACTTTAATCATCGCTTGACAGCCTTCTTCTACAGAAGAAAAATGGCCTGCTCCAACCGCGCTTAAAATTGCTGCCCCTAAGGCACCACCTTGGTTTGTATTGATTTCTTGAATCGACATACCAAGCATATCTGCCAACATCTGTTTCCATAATAAACTTCTACTTCCTCCGCCTATTATACGAACTTCATTAATGGGCACATTGATGTCTTTTAGGATTTCTACAGAATCCTTTAAGCCAAATGAAACTCCTTCTAGCACAGCCTTTGTCATATGTCCACGTTTTGTCATCATTGTCATACCAACAAAAGCACCTTTCGCATAAGGATCTGCATAAGGCGTGCGTTCCCCCATCAGATATGGTAAAAAAACCAAATTATTATCTTCTGCCTCAAGCTGAATCGCTTCTTCCAATAACTCTTCAAACCCCATTCCTTTTTGAAGCTCGTCAACCCACCATTTAAGACATGAGGCAGCTGACAACATAACTCCCATTGAATGATTTTTTCCATTTGCATGACAAAATGCATGTAGACGATTCGCCTTATCATAAGTATAGTGTTCATGTGCTGCAAAAACAACTCCTGACGTTCCAAGAGTTATCGATACGATGCCTTCACTAACCGTTCCTGTTCCAACAGCTCCCGCAGCTTGGTCGCCTGCTCCTGCTATAACCAAGATGTCACCTTCTAGTCCAAGCTCTTCCAAAACACTTGCTGTAACTTTTCCACAAACTTCATAGGATTCATGCATCTTGGGAAGTATGGCTTCATCAATATTTAAATATTCCAGCATTTCTTTCGACCACGTTCTATTCTTAACATCTAATAGTAACATTCCTGAAGCATCTGAAACATCTGTCGTATATTCCCCTGTCAATTTAAAGCTAATATAGTCCTTAGGCAACATAATATGCTTAATCCGTTTAAATATATCCGGTAAATTCTTTTTCACCCAGAGTATTTTAGGCGCTGTAAATCCGGCAAGGGCTTTATTTCCAGTATATTCACTTAATTTTTCCTGTCCAAAATAATTCGTAATATCTTCACATTCTTCTTCTGTCCGATTATCACACCACAAAATCGCAGGTAGCAAGACTTCATTTTCTTCATTTAAAGCAACTAAACCGTGCATTTGCCCACTAAAACTAATTGCTCGGATAGCGTCCTTAGCAATATGATATTTGTTAACCACTTCTTTTATTGCCTCTTTTGTACCATTCCACCAGTCAAGAGGATCTTGTTCAGCCCATTTTTCTTGCGGATAGGATACGGGATATTCTTTGGAAGCATCACCAACAATTTCATTTTTATCATTTGTCACCAATACCTTCACAGAGGACGTTCCTAAATCAATACCTATAAAATACATACTTATCTTTTCTCCTCTTTTTTTTAATATATTATAGGGCAATTAATAGTCTTAACACTACTAATCGCCCTATTATTTTAGTCGATTTTTATTACCGCTTTGACCACATCTGCTGCATTTTCTGATACAAAATCAAAAGCTTCTTTGGTTTGGTCAAACGCGAATTCATGACTCACGATATCTTTTACTTTTATGGTGCCACTTGCAATTGCATTGATAGCAACCGGATAAAGATTTCTATATCTAAATATCGTTTTCACTACACCTTCTTTTCCCATTAATCTCATGAAATTAAATGAAACCTCATCTTTTGCCGTCATACCCACAAGAACAATAGTTCCACCGATTTTCACTACATCTACAGTTTGTTTTACAGTTACATCGGCTCCGGCAGTTTCTATGACAACATCTGCCCCTTTGCCATCCGTCAGCTCATTAACTGTAGATATAAGGTCAACATCTTTTGCATTAATAACGTGATCTGCTCCTAACTTTAGCGCTGTCTTCAGTCTGTTTTCAAGGACATCTACTACAATCACTTTTGAAGCTCCTCTGGCTTTTGCGGACATCAACGTAACTAATCCGATGCATCCGGATCCAAAGACAATGACCGTATCACCCAAACCTACTTCACCTAGTGATGTAGCATGGAGTCCAACAGCTAGTGGTTCAACCAGAGCGCCTTCCATGTTCGATACATTCTCAGGCAATTTGAAACACATATCCTCTGGGTGGGTTACATAATTAGTTAAAACACCATGAAAAGGCGGCGTAGCAAAAAATTCAACATCCGGGCATAAGTTATACTTACCTGATTTACAAAATTCACATTTTCCGCAGGTCTTGCCCGGCTCTAACGCGACCCGATCACCTACCCTTAGGTTTTTCACGTCTGTGCCTACTTGAACGACTTCCCCTGCACATTCATGCCCTAAGACAAAGTCTCCCTCGACAACAAAATCTCCAATATTTCCATGTTTATAATAATGAACATCCGAGCCACATATACCAACAACATCTACCTTAATTAAAACTTCATTTTCTTTTGGTGTCGGTACAGGTAACTCTTTTTTAACCATGTGATTTGTACCTTGCATATAATAAGCGTTATTATCCATCATCGTCCTCCAATACTGTCATCTCTTACTACTGAATTGCTCCTGCACGCTTGTGCATCTCAATATATTCATCCACATTTTTTTCTGTAATTAAGGGACAATCAATATCGATATCAATTTGGTCTTCAGCTCCGGTCATTAATTGATGGCTGGTATGTAAAATCGCTTCTGCTAAAGCATAAGCACTCTGCAGACTTGTTGTTGTCATTAGCCCTTCTTTAATTAAAAGACACGCTTCAGCAGTTCCATCAACACCATATGCCAAAATACTATCATATTGAGGATTATCTTTGATTGCCTCAATCCCACCAGCAGCCATATTGTCATTCATTGAAATAATTGCATCAATCTTATCATTTGCTTGAACCCAAGTTTCCATATAATTTAAGGCTTCATCTTTATTCCAGTTTGCTATTTCTTCACCAACAATTGTTACATCCGGACGTTTTGCAAAAAATTCTTGCTCCCAACTCTTACGGCGTTCATCTGCATGGAAGTTTCCCGGAGGGCCTAAGAGTACAACAACATTGGCATTTTGTGGAATTTGTTCAACTGCTTTATCTGCATTCACTTTTGCTTGGGCATATGGATCTGCATCCACAGAAGACGCTCCTTCTATTCCAGAAATTCTAGCATTTGTTGTAATTGTCACAATACCTGCTGCTACTGCTTTTTCTGCATATGGTCTTTGCGCCTCACCATTATTAGGTTGTATGACAATGGCATCATATTTGTTCGTAATTGCATTCTCAATCAATCCATTTTGTGTATCATCTGAGGCTTGTCCATCAAATATATCCACTTCTATATCTTCATATTTTTCAGCTTCTTCATTAACCGCATTTGCTAACCATGCAGCAAATGAATCTGCTTGGGCACGTGCGATGTATGCTACACGATATACTTTGCCTGCTTCTGTTTCTTGTGCCGTTTCTTCTGATTCGCTTGTCCCCGTTTCTTCGTTTTGTTCTGTTTCAACTGCCCCGGTATCTGATCCTGCTCCTTCATTGTTTTCTGCTCCACACCCTACAAATAATGCGCTCATTAATGTTACGATTAATAATAATGATACTAGCTTTTTCATGTGTTTCCTCCTTTTATCTTCTTGAATGATAGTTATATGTTATCTTGGTTAAAACCAAGGAATAACCAAATACCTTTCTATTGCTTTTGATTACTTCTTCTTACTCTTTGATTGAATATCATAGATTACTGCAAAAGCTATAATGGCTCCCCGTATAATTTGCTGCAAATAGGAATTGACCCCCATAAGAACCATAATATTATCTAAAAAACCAACAATAAATGCACCAGCAACAGTTCCTGCCGCCGTTCCAATACCACCTGTAAAACTCGTCCCACCAATAACAGCCGCTGTTAGAGCTTTAAATTCATATCCAATCGCACCATTTGGCATTCCTCCATTATTTCTCGACATAAATAAAATACCTGCGACTCCAACAAAAACTCCATTGATTATAAAGGCTTTCATCTTAATCCAATTCACGTTGATACCGGACGCTGTCGCTGCCTCTTCGTTTCCACCAATGGCATATATTGAACGCCCAAAAACGGTATGTTTTAAAAGATACCATGTAACAATCAAAACGATAACCAAAAATATAATGGGCGTTGGAATGCCAAATGTATAACCTTGTCCAAAAGAAACATAATCTCCGATTTGATAAATGTTTTGCCCGTTTGTGTATAACAGGGCAGCCCCTCTTGCCATTGTCATCATAGCCAATGTGGCAATAAAAGGTGGTGCTTTGAACTTTGTAATCATAATTCCATTAATTATGTTACATACAACTCCGGCTGATATTCCGACGATAAAAGCAATTAACAAGGAACCTGTGGCTAAATAGGCATCCACAGACAGTACTCCTGCCAAAGCTAAAACCGATGCCGACGATAAATCGAGCATACCGGATATAATAAGAATTGTTTCTCCAAATGCTAGTATCGTTCCAACTGCAATTTGTCTTGAAATATTGGTCAAGTTAGTTACTGTTGCAAAATTTTCATTTGCCATCCAGCACAAAGCAAAAAGAACAACTAATACAATGTAGATGCTATATTTTTTCTTAACATTACCCCAGTTTATTTTATTTTCCATTTCCTTCTCCTTATTCATTTTATTGATGCGACACACCAATTGTTGCTAGTTTCATGATGTTCTCCTGAGTAAACTCATCTCGTGTCAACTCTCCGGTTATACGTCCTTGGGCCATTACATAGATTCGATCACACATGCCTATAAGCTCCGGCAATTCAGATGAAACCATGATGAGCCCTTTTCCTTCTTTAGCTAGTTCCGTCATTAATTTATAGATTTCAAATTTTGCCCCTACATCAATGCCTCGTGTCGGCTCATCCATAATTAAAATATCTGGATTTGTTACCATCCATTTTGCTAAAATAACTTTTTGCTGATTCCCACCACTTAATGATTCAATACTTGTCTCATATGTAGGGGTTTTTACATTCATTTTCTTACAATAGTAATCAACAACTTCGTTTTCTTTCGCACTGTGTAAGTGTCCATGAAAAATAAATGATTTTAAACTCGATAAAGATACGTTTTCCCTAACACTTCGTACCGGAATAATTCCAAATCGCCTTCGATCTTCAGATAGCATAACCATATTATGTGCAATCGATTGACGTGTGTTTTTTATCGAAACTACTTCTTCTCGTATTCGGATATCCCCTTTTTCATAATCATCAAGTCCAAAAACAGCTCGCATCACTTCGGTTCTTCCCGCACCCATTAGCCCTGCAAAACCAACAATTTCATTTTTTCTTAAATTGAAGCTAATATTTTCGAATGTTCTTCCCGATGTGAGTCCATTGACTTCTAAAAGCTTCTCACCACAAGGTAACACTTCCTTTGGATATGTCTTTTCCATCTTTCGTCCAACCATCTGGGCGATAACTAAATCCATCGTATATTCAGAAACCGGACGGGAATCCACAACCTCACCATCCCGTAAGACGGTTATTTGATCTGCGATACGAAATATTTCATCCATTTTATGGGAGATATAAATGATGCATGTTCCTCGATTTCTCAACTCATTAATTTTCCTAAAGAGGAACTCAACTTCTTTTTGCGTAATGGCCGATGTCGGTTCATCCATAATGATAATGTCCGATTCATAGGATATTGCCTTTACGATTTCTAATATTTGAATATCTGATACCGTTAAATCCTTTAATTGCATTGTCGGGTTATAACGCAATCCTTCACTTTCTAAAAGTTCGACGGCTCTTTTTCGAATCAACTTCCAGTCAACTCGAATTGATGTCTTGGGCCAACTTCCGACAAACAAACTTTCTTCTACTGTCATTTCCGGAATATAGTTCAACTCTTGAAAAATCATGGATATTCCTAAATTTCGAGCTTCAATCGGATCTTTAATCTCTCGTTCTTTGCCATCAATAAGTATTTTTCCTTTATCCTTTTGATAAATCCCATTAATGATTTTCATTAGCGTTGATTTTCCTGCCCCATTTTCTCCGCAAAGAACATGAACCGTACCTTTTTCAACTTCAAAATTTATATTTGCTAATGCTTTTACACCTGGAAAGGATTTTTCTACATTTTCAACTTTAAGTTTAATTTTTCTTTCCATCATTAACCTCTTTCATGACTATTGCATAAATTATTTATCTTTCATGTACATTTTATATCCATTATCACTTGATTGTAAGAAACATCTTTATTCATTTTTTATAAATTATTGCTTACATAATCACCATTAACCGTTATTTTTTTATTTCTTTGTCTTTTTTTAATCTTTTTTTGTCCATTATTAATATTTCCACCAAAAAACGACAATAAAAAAAGAGCTATTGTTCAAGCAATTTATATGCTCGCACAATAGCTCCGTCAAAATAATTATTTATCCCGTCGTTTTTCCTTATATTCCATCACTGTCATTCCTGTGATTCGTTTAAACATCTTACTGAAATACTGCTGATTCGAAAATCCGACCTTTTCCACAACATCTTGAATTCTATATTCCGGGTTCATTAGAAGCACCTTTGCCCGTTCGATTTTTTTACGGTTAATATAGGTCGTCATATTTTCTCCTGTTTCTTTCTTAAATAGGGTCGAAAGATAATGCTTCGACAAATTCATATACGATGCTACATTTTCCAAAGATACCCCTTCGACGTAATGCTCTTCAATATAATCCAAAACTCTTTGAATTAAAAGCTTTGAATGCCCAATATTACTTTTATTGACAACATTCATCAGCACAATCAAAAATTTTGTATAGCGCTGAATCAACTCATCTAATGTCTTACTTTGCATCATTTCTTCATGATAGGTCTCGTGACGTTTCAATTGACTATCCTCAACAAGAGCTCCCTTAAAATGTTCGAACAACTCATTGATTAGATTCGAAAACACGATTCGAATACTTTTGGGTTTATATTTTTGCCCTTTGGCTTCTTCTTTAATCTCAGATAAAAGAAGTTTAGCTTCTTCCATATCGCCATCATTAACAATGGCAACAAATTCTTTCCGATATTTTTTCACGACGTCTGTGATCTCAATTTCTTTTATCTGAACCTCATCTGAACGTACGATGTAAAAATGTGTCAACAATACATAGAAGAAAATTGATGTTGACTGACTGAAAGATTCATAATACTTTTTTAACCCTTCCACTTCATCATAAACGGGTGTATATACAAATTGCAAGGCTTTATCAAAATATTGAATACTACTTTTATTTAGATTAAGCAACGCTTTTTTAATATCATCTTCTTCTAGTGCATCTGATGAAAGCAACACACGATAGCCCAATTCCGTCTCACGATATAGATAGTCAATCTTTTTTTCATCAAGATACTGAAAAAATAAGTTAAGAAGCACTTGAGTAAGATGGACAAAGGAACTCGGAATATTTATATATACAAAAGCAGTTTTCTTATTGTCTAATGTATATCCAATCTTCTGACCCATCTCAAACGTTTCACTATTTTCACAAAAACCACACTGAATGTAATAATCAAACAAATGCGTCCTAATACTCGTATGATTCACATTCATTTCGTATCCATCGGCTCCGGTTCTTGTTGAATAATCTAATGAAGTTTTTATTTTTTTCATAATCTCTACAAGCTCTTCGTCTTCAACCTCCGACTTCAATATATAGTCGTCCGCTCCTGCTTTTAAAGCTTCGCGTGCATACGAAAATTCATCATAGCATGTCAAAACTAAAATCTTCACTTCTGCATTATGCTCTTTAATTTTTTGAACAAGCCAGATTCCATCCTTTTTTGGCATTCTTATATCTGTAAATACAACATCCGGCTCGCTTTTAAGATATTCTTCAAATCCAAGTTCACCATTGGCCGCATCGGCTATAACCACAAAACCTAGATTTTCCCAATCAATCGTCGTTTTTAATCCGGCTCTGACAAGTGCTTCATCATCCACAATTAAAACTTTATACATAACATACTCCTAACTTAACATTGGAATTCGAACAATTACTGTTGTCCCTTGTCCTATCAAAGTTTTTATTTCAAGGTGATAGTCACTTCCACAGTATAATTTAATCCGTTGATTCACATTATTTAATCCCACTTTACTAAACCGATGCCGGTCATTATTCGTTTTGAAAATCTGCTTGAGAACATCGTCTTCTATTCCCGGACCATCATCTTCTATACTAATCATTAAGTCTGATTCAATAGCTTCCGCTTTTATGGTAATGGTTATATCCTGCTCATTTTCTACCGCACCATAAATAATAGCATTTTCTACAATCGGTTGTAATATAAGCTTTGGAATCAAATAATTATCAATCCCCTCTTGAAGTTGATAATTTATCTTGACACTATCATTAAATCTCAATCGTTGAATCAACATATAGTTCTTAACATATTCGATTTCTTCACCTAAGGTAATCATATCTCTACCTAAGTTTGTACTTGTTCTTAGTAATTTTACCAAGGCTGTAATTGCCTTGCTCACGCTAACGTTACCTTGTATCTTCGCCATCCATTTTATTGTATTTAAAGTATTATATAAAAAATGAGGATTAATCTGGGCATGAAGTGCTTCAAGCTCAACTTCCCTTTTATATTGTTCTTCTTTAATCAATCTGTCAATTAAAAATTCCATTTCTCCAATCATATTATTCAAACTTTCACCAAGTTGTCCCACTTCATCACGACTCATGATTTCTGTTCGAACGCTAAAGTCCCCATGCTCAACAAGTTTCATGGTTCGCATCATTTTCATCATGGGCTCTGTATAACGAAAGGAGAAAAACATAATAAATACGATAATAGCAATGGCATAAACAAGTCCACCTAAAAGCAGATTTTTTTGAAGTTGATTTAATTCTTGATACAAATAATTCGTCGGAATAATATGAACGACTTTCCAATCATTGGTTTTTAAGGTCGAATAAATCGCCATAATATCAACACCACGTTTATATTGAAGATAGCCACTAGTCACGGAACTATCGATTATTTCATCCGCATAAGGGTTATGGCGAATCGTACTTCCTATTTTCTTCTTATCACTATGACTAATCATTGTTCCGTCTCTAGCAATGACAAAAGTCTCACCAACATTATCCTCCAATAAGTTCGCGTATATTTCTTCGATATTGCTTTCTTCAAGGTAGATGGTCATATATCCATAATCTTCTAATGTATTATAATCAATAAGTCGTCTCGACAAGGAAAAATAATATTTGTGAAACTCGCCAGATAGAATTTCAATCGTATAATTTCTTGTTTGAATCCAATTCGGTTTACCATTGCCCTTTTCAGGTACATGACCCTCTGTCGTTATAACGGCTTTTTTCTTAGCTCCAATTGAGTAGACTTGGTTTCCAATCACCATATCAAGAGCCTCTATATCATCCCTTGATGTAAGAAAGGTTCTCATGACATTCAAAAAGTCATCCCGACTATATTGTTCTTTATTTCTAAGCATGGTCAGCAACTCATTATTACTGATGATGACTGAAGAAAATTCTTCAACATCATTTAGAACAAAGCTCAGATTTTCACTTGTTTCATTCACCGATTGTATGGCTGTATTTGTATATGTGTTTCTAATAACTTCTCTCACTGTCTTTGAATAGGTGATTGAAATCACTAGAAAAGGAATTAGAATCAGAAAGATTGCCATTAAGCCAAGCTTCATTCTTAAGTTAAAGCTACCTCTTTGACTATTCATTATAACCACTCTCCTTCAATTTAATCAATTGGAGTTGGTTATAAATATGGTAGCTTATGTATTCAGGATCCATATCATCTTCAATCATCCTATGTAAAGCACTGTTTAAAACAGTTTCCACTCCATAAAAATTTCGTAGTTTAGGTCTTAAATAAATATTTTTATCCATCCAAGATTCTAAAACTGCATATACTTGTTCATCCCTAGAGCTAATATTTCTTTTTTTAGGTAATAAAGTAAATGAATCATTATCTTCTTTTGCATAACCCAAATCGTAATAGTGGGATTGCCGAACCGGTAAATTACCACCTTCTATATGTGTAAACACTTTTTCTTGCATGCGTTTTGATGTTGCCCATGTGATAAATAGCCATGCCGCTTCTTTTTCATCCTCGGAGATATATTTATTGATGCCGATACCTGACCCACCATATATATTAGCACTTCCACTGGGTCCCCACGGAAGAATAGAGTATCCTACATTACCTGCAACGCTTGAATTATTAATGTCTTCTAAGTAACTCGAGTTTTCATCCCAATTTGGCATCATGGCAATCTCACCATTGCGAAATGCCTCTGCCGAATCCGTCCAATTCCAGTTTTTACTCTCCGGTGCCGATGCATTAACAACTTCTTTATATACCCTTAGGGCTTCAATGAAGTTTGGGTCTTTGACCGCTATATTTCGAAAAGAATTTAATCCGATTGTTGTAATGCCATCGTCTTCAAAATATTTTCCGCCGTAGGCTGATAAAACATTGGAAAAATCACAAAAAATCGAATTATGTTCTTGAGCCATATGACCACTTCCATGCTTGACAACTTCATCCGCTACATTTTCATCAATCCATTTTGACACTTCGATATATCGTTCCCATGTAAACTCCGACTTGCCCGGTGTCCAATCATACCCCTTCTCTTCCAAAAATTGTTGGCCATAGTTTTCAAAAACATCTTTTCGATAAAACAAAATCATTGTCGTTGTATCGAACGGAATCGCAAAGGTATTACTCTCATCCGAAAAATGGGAAACCACTTCAACTTGAAAGTCAAAAAAATCATCCGGAAAGCCTTCGACAGTGGGATATTCATTTGAATAATTGTATTGATTAAGAGGTTCAAGATAATCCGAAAAGCGATTCAATGTTTGATAGGGGTCCACATAAACAACTTGATATTTACCACTTCGTGATATAAAATCAATATTCAATTTTTGGAACAGGGTATCATAGTCTACATTTAGAATGTTAATATTTATACCTGTAACTGTTGAGAATTCATCAGATTCGTGTAATAGAATATTTGCATAGAGATTATTTTCAACAATAAAATTCAATGTCATACCATCAAACTTTTTTAAATCATAGCCCTCAGGAAAGTCTAGTTCTTCAAAAGCCGTATCTTGAATAACCGTATTAATATCGACATCCGTTGAAACAATTTGTTTATTTTTATCACATCCCGAAACATTTAGGCTCATAATTACTAAAAGCAAGCACCATAGCATATACCGATTCCTTGAATCTTGTTGCCTTTCTTTTCCAAAAGATTTCATCTTAGTCCTCTCTTTTGTCACTATCCGATATTTCTTTTTGCACCTTTTTACTTAATCCACTAAAAATCAAGTCATAGGATTGATCGATCATTGCTTTTACAAGGTCATTGGGAACATTTCCATCCAAGTAGACTGAATTCCAATGCACCTTATTCATGTAGTATCCTTCGACAATATCTTCGTATTGGGAACGCAGTTGTTCCCCAAACAAAGGCTCACATTTTATGGTAATAATGTCTTTATTTTCTTTGTCTTTACAAATAGCTGCAACCATCTTTTTATTCAGTAAATATCGATGCCAGTTCCATTCTTCTTTATAATCTTTGACTATGCCACTTTTTTCTAAAAGGTATTGATCAATCCACTGATAGTTCATCTTCTTTCCTCCTAAATCCAAAAAATATGACTAATGTAACTATTGCACCGATGATTGGCAAGACAGTAATCGGAATATAGCTTACTAAGGCTCCTGACAAAAGTAGTGCCATCGGAAGGACTAGCTTGACAGTACTCATACTAACTCCAAAAACAACACCTCGTATATGCCAAGGTATTTCATTTTGCATAATGGTAATAATCGGGATATCTACATAGGATATTCCCATACCAATAAGCAAGCAAATAATCGAAAAATATATGGTATGCATTTGCTCATTCATATGCGCCTGCAACACTACAGGTATGCCTAAGAGCGATACCAATATAGCAATAGCAACTATTGTATATGCTAAGATTGTCATATAGGGTATACGACGCATCAACTTTTCGACTGTAAGTGCCCCTATAATTAGTCCAATAGAAATCATTGCATTAATTATACCGTAGAGTTTTGATGGTAACAACAAAATTTCATTAACAATATATGGCAATGGGACATTCATGGAGAATCCCAGCAAAAAATTTAATACAAGAAACAATAAAAAAGCTTCTTTTAAGAGACTCGAGGCATATATATAGTGTATACCTTCCTTCACATGTTGTACAAATATTTTTTTGTCATCATCTTCACGTCGATTATTTTCAAGATAAAATTCATAGTTAATAAACCCTTCCGATAGCGCGGACATAACAAAAGAAATACCATTTATTAAGATAAATAAGCGTATATCAACTAAGGCAATCATCACTCCACCAAGAATGGGACCCAAAATCGCTGATGCGGAATCAATAAGCTTACTTAAGGAATTTACTTTTATTCTCGACTCCGGGAATGTAATATTGGGTTTAGCCGCTTCCATACTGATATCATAAAAACTTGTAAATACACTTAGAAAAAAACTCGAAACATAAATTTGCACTAAACTTAAGGGTTCATAACGACTGATATAAAACAAGGATAAGAACAATAGACCATTTGCTAAATCCATGCCGATAATAAAGAGCTTTTTAGGAAGTCTGTCTGCAAATACTCCTGCAATCGGGCTGATTATAATCAGCGGTAAAATATTGATCATAATAGTAATGGCATAACTTAATGCTGATCCGGTTATTGATAACACATATAGACTAATCGCAAAGCCGTAGACAGATGTTCCAAGCATGGAAACTGTTTTCCCCCATAAAAACAAAAATATATTCTTCATCTCCGCATTTCTTTTCTGCAGATTCATTGACACGTCACTCATATACATTCTCCTTTCAACTACTATAGAGAAAGTATACTATGTGGTGTCCACCCAACGACAAGAGCAATTTAAAGTTTTCCTATGTATAAATAATTATAGATTTTTTCTCCGTCCACAAAAAAATCCTCCCCCGGTCCCCCTTTCGAGATGAGTTGGGTTTCATAATGACGCATACATTTAAATCCCAACTTTGAAAGTTCGTCTTGAACGCCTTCCTTTTGAAACCACTTTCTTCTATCCTTGGGAATCAAGGTATTTAGAGAAAAGTTTTCAAACAAAAGGAAATGTCCTTGATATAGGCATGTTTGTTTTAAAAGGGTTACAATTGAATCCATTAAAAAATCACTATGATCGAAGGCATAGTTTGTACTTCCGGTTGCATCAATTAAGTAGTCAATCGAATGCTCTTGCAATGGAATCTCGTTAAAATCACAACACAAGTAGAGAATCTTAAGATTCTTTCCGGCATTAGCCAAATCTTTTTTAAGCCATTGATGGGCGTTGGGGTTATGATCAACCGCAATATATACAGATTGTTTTGGTATCATCTCAATCATATTTCTCAGAAAAAAACCACGCCCGGAACCAAGTTCTAAAATACTTCCTTTATCTGCATTTTTAAAAATACTATAATTTCTAGCCCATTGTAATGTTAGATGTAAGTTTTTCAAATAATCAATGTGGGTTGTCTGCACATAGTCCTCGATAAATGTATCATCAAAGACAAAAGCTTCACTTGAATTTAATGCCCCTTCTCCATAAACAATACCTTCATGTATGACTAATCGTTCACCACAAGAACAGGTCATTATTCCATTAAGAACTTCACCTTGATCCACATGGCCATCAATCAACCTATAGGCTTGTTGACATTTTTTGCAAAACAACATAGACAAGGCATCTAATGGCGCCCCAGCCACACGTGAATCTTCTTCATTATTCTCAGGCATGGCATCAATGGCATCTTCTAATTTTTCTTGCATTGTCTTCAAACGATTTAACTCATCATCAATCCATTGTAATTTATTCTTGTAAAAAGCCTTATAGGTTTTACGTTGATTATACCCGGTATACTTGCCAATGCGCTCAAATAGCATCAAGGTTTGTATTTCACTTATGGAAAATCCCAGTTGCTTTAAAGCGATAATCGTTTCGTAATCCTTCTGGGCATGGTCATCAAAATCATAATAGGTCCCATTTTTATCCGGATTAAGAATAGACATGTCCATGTAATGCCTAATTGTATCAATGGTCGTCTTGTTGACTTTTGCAAATTCCCCAATTTTCACTACGCATTCCTCCTCAAACACTTGATTAGAAACCGCTTCTTATTCAATCGCTTCAAAATAGGTTTCCATCATTGCCTCTAATTGTTCTTGGGCTTCATTTAATTGTGCGTTAATGTTTATGACTTTTTCATAATTGGCTCCAACATTTTCCAAGGTCTGTTTTAGCTTGTTGATTTCTTCCTCTTTATTCACAATATTTTCTTCAAGCTCTTTAATTTTCCACGGATTTCCTTTTTGTTTTTTTGGTATATCTTGTCCTCCTTTTTTGGAATCATTTTTCGAATCACTGCTTTGATCTTCCGTATTCGTCTTAATCATTTTTTCTTTTTGTCGCTCTTGCTTATAATACTCATAGTTGCCAACATATGAGATGAGTTTTCGTTCTCGAATCTCAACGATTCTATCTGCCAATTGATTTAAAAAATACCGGTCATGACTAATAAACATCAAGGTTCCTTCAAAATCAGATAGGGCTTTTTCTAAGACTTCTTTTGTCTTAATATCAATGTGGTTGGTCGGTTCATCGAGCAACATAAAATTCACCTTTGAAAGAACAAGAATGCATAGCATTAATCGAACCCGTTCACCACCGGATAATGTCGTGACTCTCTTAAAGACATCTTCACCTTTAAACTCGTACTTGGCTAATGTTCTGCGAAGGGCTGTCTCCTCCATGGGATGGTAGTGTCGCAATGTTTCTAGTGTCGTCATTTCTTCGGTTTCAAAGGTAATATTTTGCTCAAGATATCCGATTTTTGCGCTTGGATTGACCCGATCTGAATCGATGAGTCCCTTAATCAAGGTCGTCTTCCCACAGCCATTATCTCCTATAAGTCCTATACGTTCACCGGCAGTGATTTGCAAGTTTCCGTCTTGGATTAAGACGCGTTCCCCTATTTTTACGGTATAGTCTTCAAGATTCAGCATCCGTTTACCGGCTCTGACACCCTTATCAAAGGCCAATTTCATGTGATTGGTATCTTCAACCGGCTTATCAATCTTATCCATGCGTTCAATACGTTTTTCCATGGCCTGTGCCCTTTTATACATCTTTTCATTATCCCCTTGATTTGCCCAAATCCGCATCTGCTTTGCCGCATCTTCAAGTTGTTTCTTTTTCTTTTGATGCACTTCATAGTGCTTTAACTGATTGTCATAGCGCTCTTTGCGCTCTACAAGATAATCCGAATAGTTCCCATAATAAACCTCTGTTTTTCCACTTTTAATCTCATAGGCTTTTTCCATAACTTGATCTAAAAAATAACGGTCATGAGAAATAATAAGTATTGAGCCCTTGTATGCTTTGAGATAGGCTTCCAGCCATTTACTGGTTTCAATATCAAGATGGTTGGTCGGCTCATCCAATAACAAAACATCCGGATTATCCAGTAGCAACTTGGCTAATGCCACACGCATTTGTTCACCACCACTTAAAGTGTTATAGTCCTGTTCAAGAAGGTCTTCTAATTTCATACCCACTTTGATTTTGGACATTTTTTCATCCATATCGTAGCCATTCATTGCTTCATATTGAACTTGTAAACGACCTAACTTTTGAATATTTTCTTCAATATCTTGCTCCTTTTCCAGTTGCTTCTGAACACCTTGCATGGCGGTTTGAATAGCCAATACATCTTCAAACGCTTCATATAAAACACCTGTGACCGTTTTATTATGGTAGGTCATCACTTGTTGTCGAAAATAGCCAATCTTAAGACCACTACGGATAAATATATCCCCATAATCTTGTTGTTCTTCCCCTATAACCATTTTAAAAATTGTTGTTTTACCGGTTCCGTTATCACCGAGCAAGCCAACACATTCGCCTTCTTTTACTTCTAATGAAACATCTGTGAAAACAGGATTACCAAAGTATGTTTTTCCAATTGAATTTATTGTAATATCGATCATTATAATACCTCTTTCTTCAAATAATTATATTATTTTGCGTACAAAAAAACAGCCTGCCCATTCTTAGGAAACAGTCTGCCTTAGGTTCACTTGGATACTATGATCGCGAAGAAAAATGGACAGACTACTCCCGTAAGTTTGCATAGCCATGTACAATTCCGGCTGCTGCAAGAGGGCTTCTGTCTAATTGTATACTTCTTCTACGCTCTATTTGCATTATTTTCTCCTGTTTTCATTTTTTATAATTTTAGCATTTTTATGATTAAGTGTCAATAATCATCCTATTGTTAAGACACCATTCTTACCCGTATTTTTGATTTGATACATATATTCATCTGCTTTACAAAACAAATCTCTTTTTGATTCTCCTTGCCATTTTGCAACTCCACAGCTAAATGTAAGCTTATCTCTTTTAAACTCCACTTTATTTAGTTCTATTAATACCTTTTCCATTATTTCACTGACTTCGTCTATCTCAATACCTTTAAACATAAGAACAAATTCATCTCCACCATAGCGTCCCAAGAACTCCGCTTTTGTCATATTTTCTTGAATTATGTTTGCAATACGACACAAGACTTTGTCTCCATACGCATGTCCGTAATTATCATTGATTTTTTTAAATCCATCTAAATCAAGAACTCCTAAAAACAGATTATGTCCCGATAACCCAACTTCTTCTATATATTTTTCTATATAATGATTGATCATACGTTGATTATAAAGACCTGTTAAATCATCCCTCTCTGATAAGAATTTTAGCTCCTTGTTCTTTTTTTCAATTTCTGCTTTATCATAAACATATGCAACTGCATAACGATATAGCATCCGCGAGATAAAAAATGCAATAATATTAATAATCAGTCCGTTAATAAGATGAGGCACAAGAAAGGATGTATTTAATTGAAAGAAAGGCATTCCCACAAAAAATATCCCATAACTTGTTACAAGAATAAGACTAATAGTTTTTGGACGAATCCTAACTGCACCAATGACCGAAAACAAAACCAAAATATAAATACTAATGTCTGAACTAATATCTTGTGCAAAAAACGTATTAATAATGGACATCGTTATAATCACAAAAACAATAGAACCCACATAAATTTCTGAATATTTCTTAAAAAAAGAACTTGTTGTCTTTATCTTAGCAAAAGAAAACAACAATATTCCTCCCAAGAAAATAAGGGCTATTTTTACTCCAATAATATCTAAGCCAAATGAAATTTGTGCAAAGCTTAAATAAACAATTGTTTGAATTGTCACAACGATCAAAATCACAATAACAATCGTTCTTAGCGCAGATATATTGTCTTCATTTATCTTATAATCCAAACGACTCGGTTTAGCTTTTTCCATTTTTCGCACAGTCCTAACCACACTCTCTCAATAGATTACAAGGCTTCAAAATCTATTATAAAGCATGTGTCAAAACAGTACAATAGTCCTACTGTTTTTTATTCGTTATATTCCTTTATATTGGCGTCTGACTTTGCCATGAATAAGAACTGTAATCGCACCTTTGGGACACTGGTTAACACAACGATAACAGAGTGTACATTGGCCTTTTTGTTGAATACCTTCCGGAGTCAACGTCAAATTGTTCATCGGACAGATCTTGACACAAAGACCGCATTGAATGCAAGTCTCACGAACACGTACATCTTTTTGCGCTTTTTCTTCGAATGGTCCTAGATAGGCTCGCTGAATCAAAAAGCCTAAATATTTAGAAATCGGATTAAATCCTTGGCGCCGAATATGTTTTGTACGTATTGCTTGTACGTCTTTCTCAATCACTCGCTTTACTTTTTCGATTTGTTGATTAATATCCGGATGATTCTTAACCGGAAGAAAAGACAGGTTACAGATATTATTAGGCATATTCAAATGCCTTGCAAAGATTACTTGAACCTCTATTCCTTTAAGTAAATCTGTAAATACTCGCGCTCCATCGCCAGAAAAAATCATTTGCGTACAAAACAAGATCAATTGTTTTCCAGATAATTGTTTTCGATATTTATCCACAAATTGACGCATAATCATAGGAACATTTGAACAGTATACAGGATAAAAAAAAGCAAAGGTATGATTTGTCGCCATTATAGCATCAAAATCAATTTTTTGCTCAATACTGTAACAATCGCACTCCATAGAATCAGCAAAATAATTCGCAGCGAAACGACTATTACCTGTTCCTGAAAAATAGATGACAACCATTGACTACCTCCATACATTATAAGTAAGAAATATCTTTACGTAGGGCCTGTTCATACCCTATAAGGAATAGCATCCCTATAAAGTAACTTATGATATCTCGAAAATCAAACACACTACCCAAAATTGTTGCGACAAAAATATTTCCTTGCAATCCAAGCAAATGAGTAAGTTGAAATAATTGTAGTAACTCAACAAAAACCGCAAATGCAAAAAGATAATAGGGTAACCTTCGTGTCGGTCTGCCCGTAAAAGCCTTAATAAAACTATACATCAAAAACATAATCAATACATCGCCCACATAGGGTCTAATGAAGTCATCATGTACAAAAAGTGCTATGAAGATCTCAAGACCCAGAAGTCCTATTGCGATGATAAAATATTTCCACGAAAAACGAAAAGTTTCCATTACTTATGCCCTTTCTTGATGAAACGTTTGATAATTCCTTTGATATCTTTACCTAAGATCAAGCTCAAATCACGATAATATCCATGTAGCTTTGTGACCTGCTGTACATCCCCCGGCCAATGGTTTCGAAGCATTTCTTTTGAAATCTCCGAATCAAAAAGTACCGTTACACAAATATGCAATGCTAGATATACATCATCAATATAGCCAATGGGTCCCATGAGACTTTCAGGCAAAACATCAAAAGGAACAACAATATACATAATTGCTGCAAGAAGCTTGGTTTTTGTCTTAATGGATACTTGTTCAGATGCAACAAACTTAACGAGATATACCAAAAGATCCGGAAGTAACAGAAGCAACTCAATCAACTTAGGTGAATAGTGTTCACCCAGCTTAAGAATATCACTTCGCATATTCAAATATACTTGATCAATATTTTTAACGGTATACTTAATTGAAGCAATCGTTAGACGTTTATGGCGCTTTTTATGAGCTTGATTTCTTATCCAGTCATTTAATTGCTTAAAAAGTGAACGCATCTTTTTCTTAAAACTTAGAGGCTCATAATGTCCGGCACTTAAAGCAATTAACATTAATGGTGCATTTTTATCATCAATATAAACTCGTCCAAGATCATCCTCTAAATAATATTGCTTGCGACCATCTAGTTTTAGGGCAGTGTCCTCCATAGACATATCAAGTAATTCTAAAAGTTCCGGAGACTGGATAAGTGCTTGACGGACTTCTTCGTAATCCAGTTCTGTTGCGGTCATATCCTCACTTTTCATCGAACGAACTGCACGCATGAATTTATTGATTTCATTATTCGACAACATTTTTGCCATACGGCTTCATCTCCTCTTATGAGATGCGTTGAATATATTCACGCATTTGGTCTGCAGACTTTTTAAAGGCTTGCTGCTCTTCTTCATTCATATGGATTTCAAGAATATCGCTAGCTCCGGATTTGTTCAATATACAAGGAACTCCTGCATACACATCCGTTTCACCATATTCACCTTCTAACAGGGCCGAGACAGGGATGATTCTGTTTTCATCATACAGGACACACTTAATAATTCGTACACATGCTGATGCCACACCATAATATGTCGTTCCCTTTCGGTTATAAATCTCCCATCCTTCTCGAGTTGTTTGATAGACAAGATCTTGCAAATCTAAGTCGTGCAACATATCCGGATTGTCTTGTATGACATCATGAAATGCCTTACCGGCTATTGTTACCGATGACCAAGGAACCATCAATGAATCCCCATGTTCTCCCATAGCATAGGCTTGAACATTGCGCGGATCAATACCAATCCGTTCCGCTATAAAATTTGTCAGTCTTGCCGTATCAATAGATGTTCCGGTTCCTATAACCTGATTCTTTGGTAATCCTGAAAGTTGATAAACAAGATATGCCATAATGTCCACAGGATTAGATACTACGATGAAAACACCATCAAATCCACTGGCCATAACCTCCGGTACAATTGAACGCATAATCGATGCACTGATTTCAGTCATATCTAATCGTGTCTGCCCGGGTTTAGGTGGAGCTCCTGCCGTAATGACAACAATATCGACGTCTTTACAGTCACTGTATTTGCCAACCTTCACCTTAACATTTCTATCTAAATAACTGATTGTATCATTCAAGTCCATCACTTCTCCAAGCGCTCGTTCCGGACTAATATCAATCATAATAATCTCATCACAGACGCCTTGGGTTACAAGGCAAAACGCTGTCGATGAGCCTACGAGGCCACAACCAATAA
>CAZLXW010000061.1:0-22266 GCA_964563505.1 uncultured Eubacteriales bacterium | reverse complement strand
TTATTTTAAGCGGTTAACTTTTAGAAGAAAATAGGTGTAAACAAATGAAAATTCTCCCAACAATTAACGAACCGTCAGATGTAAAACAATTGAATATTTTGGAATTGAAAAAATTAGCGAATGAAATTCGTCGTTTTCTTATAGATGTAACTTCAGAAACAGGGGGGCATTTAAGTTCAAACTTAGGTGTCGTTGAATTAACATTAGCCTTACATAAGTGTTTTAATTCCCCTGACGATAAAATCATTTGGGATGTAGGACATCAAGCCTATGTGCATAAGATTTTGACAGGACGGCGTGATCAGATGTCATCAATCCGTCAATGGAATGGTTTATCAGGCTTTCCTAAACGGCATGAGAGTATCCATGACTGTTTTGATACAGGACATTCATCAACATCTATTTCAGCTGGCATAGGTATGGCAGTAGCCAGAGATTTAAGTAAAGGTGAAGAATTTATCATCCCTGTCATTGGAGATGGTGCGTTAACCGGCGGTATGGCTTATGAAGCTTTAAATAACGGTGCCCACATTAACAAAAATTTTATTATAATTCTTAATGATAATCAAATGTCGATTGATCGTAATGTCGGGGGCTTAGCCTTATATTTAGATCGTTTTCGAACTGGCGAGTTTTATAATGAGGTAAAAAATGATATCGAAGTAACGCTTCGAAAAATACCTAAAGTAGGTAATTCCATCGTTAAAGGTGTTCGAGGAATCAAAAACGGTGTAAAGCAATTGGTGGTTCCGGGAATGCTTTTTGAAGAACTTGGTTATACCTATTTAGGACCCATAGACGGGCATGATATTCGTCAATTAATCACGACATTTGAACAGGCCAAGCATGTTAATGGTCCTGTAATTATTCATACCTTAACGGTCAAAGGAAAAGGATATAATCCGGCAGAACGTGATCCAATGACCTATCACGGAGTTAAGCCCTTTAATAAAAGGAATGGCGACTTTCATATGAGTGTCGAAAAACCCAAGCCCTCCTATTCTGAGGTTGTAGGAAATACCTTGACACGTCTTGCAAAAAACGACCGGAAAATTGTTGCAGTTACGGCTGCTATGTGTAGCGGAACCGGACTAAGTTTATTTTCTGAACAATATCCAAAGCGCTTTTTTGATGTGGGGATTGCAGAACAACACGCAGTAACATTCTCGGCAGGACTGGCGACGCAAGGATACAAACCATTTTTTGTGGTATATTCGTCCTTTTTGCAGCGTGCGTATGATCAAGTTATTCATGACGTCGCAATACAAAAATTACCGGTCGTTTTTTGTGTTGACCGGGCAGGTATTGTTGGTGAAGACGGGGAGACGCATCAAGGCTTATTTGATTTGTCCTATCTAAGTCATATTCCTAATATGACGGTTATGGCACCAAAATCCGGAAAAGAATTAGAAGCGATGTTAGAATTTGCTTCGACATATAATGAAGGACCGATTGCAATTCGATACCCAAAAGGCAAGGATGATCATCAATTCTTAGGCGCCCCCATTGAATACGGTCAACCGGAATGGATTGTTCAGGAAAATAGCAAAGCCTTATTAATAGGCGTCGGACATTTTTATGCACGTCTTGTGGATGTACAAGAAAAACTAAAAGAAGAAGGTTATCCATGCGATTTCATTAACTTACGATTTGTGAATCCTATTGATGCAACTTTCATCGAACATTGTTCAAAAACCTACCGTCGTATTTATATATTTGAAGAAAATGTCAAATATGGAGGTGTCCAAAGTCGTATTGCACAAATGTTGCTAGAAAGTTCTCAAAATACCAAATACGAACTTCCTTGTGTTTATGGTATCGGTATTGATAATCAGTTTGTTGCCCACGGAAAGATTGCCGATTTGAATCATGCTTTACATATTGATGTTGAAGGATTATTAAATCGCGTATTAAAGATAGAAAGAGCGAATGAACATGGCGAATAAAGAACGTTTAGATGTATTGCTCGTTGAACAAGGATATATCCCTACACGAGAAAAAGCAAAAAAAATGATTATGGCCGGTCTGGTTTTTGTTGATGGTCAACGTGAAGATAAGGCGGGGACAAAGATTGCGATAACAGCAAAAATACATATAAAAAAAGACCCCAATCCTTATGTTAGCCGAGGAGGCTTGAAGCTTCAAAAAGCAATTCAAAGTTTTGACCTTGATTTAGAAGGCACAATATGTATGGATGTAGGTGCATCAACGGGGGGCTTTACGGATTGTATGCTCCAACATGGAGCAATAAAAGTCTTTTCTGTGGATGTTGGCTATGGACAATTTGATTGGAGCCTAAGGCAAGATGCTCGTGTTGTTTGCCTTGAAAAAACAAATATTCGTTACGTTACAGATGCTGAGATCCCGGATCCCTTAGATTTTGTATCTATAGATGTTTCGTTTATATCCCTAAAAAAAGTCTTATCCGCAGTCTATGCATTAATGAAAGAAACGAGTCATATTGTTTGTTTAATAAAGCCTCAATTTGAAGCCGGACGGGATAAAATCGGTAAAAAAGGAGTGGTTCGAGATCCAAGTGTTCATCAAGAAGTTATTGGATCTATTATACATACATTTAGTTCAATAGGCTTAACTGTTATGGGACTTAGTTATTCGCCGATCACAGGTCCAGAAGGAAATATTGAATACTTGATTTGTGGTCAAAAGCCTGTTGATTCAACATTTGAATTCCGTCAAGAAATGAATGAAATATACGTGAAAAGCGTCAGTGAACTTGTTAATCATGCACATCGTGACTTATATAGAAAGTGATGCTATGAAAAAGATACTCATTGTACCTAATCCATCAAAGGATCCTTCCTTTATGATAACGCAACGCGTTATTGCGTGGTTTAATAGTAAGAATGTACAAATATTTATGCCGAGTGAATATCGGCATCATCATGGGTTTTCTCATCTTTGTATACCGGATGAGCAATTATATGAGCTTGATTACGCGATTATTCTTGGTGGAGATGGGACGATTATTTCGACTAGTCGAAAATATGTTGATTTTGATATTCCTCTCCTAGGTATTAATCTGGGGAATTTGGGTTTTTTGGCAGAAATTGAGCTGAGTGAACTCGAAGAAGCGCTTCAAGCATTTATCAACGATGAATTTATTGTTGAAGAACGAATGATGGTGGCTGCAACCGTACAAAATCATAAAGATATCGGTAGAGCACTTAATGATATCGTCATTACCCGTCAATCGATTTCAAGAATTATAAGTTATGATGTATATGTCAATGACGCATATATGAATACCTATAGAGCGGATGGTATTATTATCTCAACACCAACGGGATCAACGGCCTATAATTTGTCCGCAGGTGGACCGATTATAACGCCCAACAATGAGGTGGTTATCTTAACGCCTATATGTCCCCATTCGTTAACTGCACGAAGTATCGTCTTGTCAGGAGAAGACATTATTGATATACGATTTGACCAACCGCGTAATAAGCATGTGAATGATTTGCTTGTAACCGTTGACGGTCAAGAAGTGACCCGTGTTAATACGACAGACATTATCCGGATTGGCAAGGCGTCTAAAAAGGTCAAGTTAATGCGCTTATGTAATAATGATTTTTTTGAGATTTTACGAAGAAAGTTATCGTAAATCAATAATCTATATGAAGGTGGTCCTATGAAAATAAAGCGGCAAACAAAGATTTTACAATTAATTAGTGAACGAGTGATCGAGACCCAAGATGAACTTGCGGACTTATTGTATCAAGATGGATTTGAAGTGACACAAGCGACAATATCTCGCGATATTCGAGATTTAAAGCTGACGAAGGTTTCTTTGCCGGATGGTCGTCAGAAATACGTCGTACTTCAAGAAAAAACCATGAATCTTAATGAAAAGTATATTCGTGTTTTACAAGATGGTTATATTAGTATGGATCGTGCAATGAATATGATTGTTGTACAAACATTAACCGGAATGGCAATGGCAGTTGCTGCGGCTATTGACGCCTTAGATTTTGATGAGATTGTCGGATCCATAGCGGGTGATGATACTATATTCTGTGCCGTAAGAACAGAAGAAGATTGCATTTCTATTATGGAGAAACTGAGTCGGATTATACACAGTGCATAAGGAGGATATATGCTGGCATACCTTCATGTTAAAAATATTGCATTAATCGAAGAACTAGATATTGACTTTAATGAAGGATTAAACATCTTAACCGGAGAGACCGGTGCAGGAAAATCAATTATACTTGGTTCTATTCATTATGTCCTTGGGGCTAAAATCAAAAAAGATTTTATACGGACCGGTGCAAAAGAAGCATTTGTTGAATGCGTTTTTGATATTCGACGATTAGGTGCTGAAAAACAAGAGATTCATGGTATTTTAGAAAAAAACGGTGTCGCCGATGATGATGAATCTATTATCATAAACCGAAAAACAGCTCAAAACGGACGGAGTGTTTTTCGCGTCAACGGAGAAGTGGTTCGTCAAGAAGTCATTCGACGACTTGCAACATATCTTATTGATATACATTCACAACATGAACATCAATCACTCTTAAGTTCAAAAAAACAACTGCAAATGTTAGATCGTTACATTGGTGAAGAGTTATTAGGCATTCAAGGTCAATTTAACGATGCCTATAAAGCTCATCGTCACTTATTGGATTCCATTAATGAGGATTTATATGATGATGAAAAACGTCGTCGAGAAATAGCTTTTTTAGAATTTGAAATCGATGAAATTGTAAAAGCCGAATTGGAATTAGGGGAAGATGAGGAAAAACAAAAAATCTTTGATCGTTTATCCCATCGGAAAAAGATTATTACGGTCTTATCAAATATCGAAGGAACCTTTTATGACCATCCGGATTTCTCCTCAATTGTTTCCAAGCATATTGGTGAATTAAATCGTGTATTAGCCTATGATGAAGAACTTTCTAATATTTTAGAAAGTCTTGTGCAGGTAGAAGATATTCTAAATATCATACATCATGACCTGTCCAACTATCTAGATGAGGAAGAATCCTATGAAGAAGAGTTGCATAATGCTGAAGAACGTTTAAACACCATTAATAGTCTTAAACTTAAATATGGGGATACGATTGAAGATATTCTGATGTATAAGAATAAAAAAGAAGAAGAATTGGCACGTCTTGTGCATTACGAAGAAAATCTTCTTAAAACAAAAAAACGATTAAAAGAACTGAAAGAAGAGATGAAGATATTTGCCGGTAAGTTAACAGCAATCCGTAAAAAAGGTGCTTTAATGCTTGGCGCAAATATAACAGAGGCATTAAAAGCTTTAAATCTTGAACATGCTGAATTTGGTATTACTGTGGAAGCCTTAGATAGTTACACGCCTTCAGGTATTGATCACATTATCTTTATGATTTCAACCAATAAAGGAGAAGAGAAAAAACCTTTGTCTGATGTTGCATCGGGTGGAGAATTAAGCCGTGTTATGCTTGCGGTTAAGTCCATTTTATCAAGTGTTGACGGTGTTGATACTCTGGTATTTGATGAGATTGACGCAGGGATTAGTGGAATTACAGCACAAAAAGTAGCTGAACGCATGAAGACCCTTTCAAAAGAGCGTCAACTTATCTGTATTACACACCTTCCGCAGATTGCAGCTATGTCAGATTGTCATTTTCTTATTCATAAAGAAACGATGAGTGATTTTACCGTGACTATGATGAAAGAGCTCGATCATAAAGAAAGTGTGCAGGAATTGGCGCGTATGTTAAGTGGTGCCAAAACAACAGATATTACCATTGCAAATGCAATCGAAATGAAAGCACATGCTACAAAAATGTGATTTCTGTAACATGTGCTTCGAATAATTTGTCTCGTACTTATTCCTCGAGTGATAAACTAGAAATATCCGGATCAATAAAGAGTGAATAATTAGTATGATAGATGACATAACCTGGCGGGCTTCCGGCAGGTTTTTTTAAATGTTTTTTTTGTGTATAATCAACAGTAACTTTTGTACTTAGACGTGCCTTACTATAATAGGCAGCTAAAGCAGCAGCTTCTTCGAATGCACGGTCCGGTAATTCATCCCCTTCACATTTTACGATAACATGGGAACCGGGAACTTCTTTCGTGTGAAACCACCAATCTGAACCATTTGCAAACTTCATGGATAATTCTTCGTTTTGATAGTTGTTTTTTCCAACATACATATGAAAACCATCGCTAGAAAGATAATGATAGGGCTTGCTTTTGGAACGTTTACGCTTACTATGGCGAAATTTAATGTAGCCGGTTGACATTAGTTCATGTCGGATTTCTTCAATGTCATCTTCATGAAGGATAGAGTCCAATGTATATTTTACTGACTCTAAATACTTGAGTTCATCGCGTGTGTTTTTCAGTTGTTTGGTAACCGCTTCTTTTGTTCGCTTTTTCTTAGCGTATTTATCAAAAGCTTTGTTGGCATTTTGGATAGCTGTTTTTGTCGGGTCGAGATGTATGGTTACCGTTTTGTTTGTATAATAGTTATATAAATCAATTTCTTTAATCCCTGATTTAATTTGATATTGATTTGCGAGAATCAGTTCACCTTTTATTTTAAAGGTATCCATATTTTGGGTGTCTTCAAGTTGACGTTCTTGTATATCTAACTTCTTATAACAACGTTCCAAAGAAACTTGAACAATACGACGTAAATCTTGAGTTTTTTGCTTCATTCGTACTTGGACAGAACGCGCTTCGTAAAAATAATTAATCAGTTCACTAATAGAGTCAAAAGCTTCTAATTGATGTCCGGGTAAGCTGTCGGTGAGTAGGAGTGAATGATAATCAGATATTTCGCCGTTTTCTAAACGTATCAGTACCGGTTGATCGTCATGATCTAAAAGTCGTTGCTGAAGTATTTTTAATTGCTGATAAATCAAAATGAATTCTTCATTTGTCATTCCTTCAATATGGCCATTGCCATCAACACCGGCAGCTAAACATATATTATTTGCAATAAAGGGACTTAAGCCCATAAAAGCTTGATATATGGCCTTATACACGTCTGTTCTTTGATTCTTTAAAAAGCTTAACACGTCATCTTTTGAAGGTAAGTCTAAAATATTTTTCTTGTTTTGATCTGGTGGGGTCGTGTAAGTCTGTCCCGGAAAGACTTGGCGTACACGACTGGTGTTTGCACCAATGCGTTTTATACTATCAAGAACCAGATTGTTTTGATCACATAGAATAATATTACTATGTTTCCCCATAACTTCTATAATCAGGCTATAAGTGCAAAGATCACCTAATTCATTCAATTGTTCTAAAGAAATTTTGACAATTCGCTCTAAACCGAGCTGTTTAATACCAATAATACGTGCATTACCTATATATTTTCTTAGCAGCATACAATACGAGGGTGGTGAAGCCGGATTTAACTTGTTCTCGTAAGTTAAATGCACCCGTGGCATGGAAGCAGAAGCCGTCATTAATAAGCGCTGCTTTTTTCCGCCGGCACGTATGTGTATAATTAATTCATCCTTTTCAGGTTGTGTGATTTTATCGACGCGACCACCTGTTAGTGTGGTATTTAATTCATGAACAATACTACTTAAAACAATTCCGTCAATCATAGTGTTCTCCTCTCTTAATGTAAAATAAAGTATAGCATTTTCGTACTTTAAACGCAATCATGTAATGAATTCGATAGATTTCTATTGATTTTGCAAGAAAAAAAGTGTATAATTGCAAATATGATTTAGCACATTAAAATTATATAATATTAAAGTTACGAAGGGTGGACAAGAAAATGAAGAAATTATTTGCATTATTATTAGTATTAACAATGACAATGTCACTTTTAGCAGGTTGTGGTGAAAAGGCAACAAATGGAGACGCTACAACGAATGAAGGCACAACAACAAACGAAGATACATCGACAAGTAGTGACGATACAGAAGGTCCGATTAAGCTAGGTATGCTAACACCGACAAGTGGTGACTTAGCTATGTATGGACAAGCTGTTTTAAATGCAGCTCAACTTGCAATCGAAGAAATTAATACTGCAGGTGGTGTGAATGGAAGACAATTAGAATTAAAGTATTATGACAATGAAGGTGATGCAACAAAATCAATTAATCTTTTCAATCGTTTGGCCGATCAAGATAATATTGATGCCCTTGTTGGTCCGGTTATTAGCGGAACATCTCTTGTTGTTGCTCCTGAAGCAGATCGAAGAGGAATTCCTATGGTAACACCAACGGCAACAAATGCTGAAGTTACTGTTGGTATGGAATATGTATATCGTGTATGTTTTACAGATCCGTATCAAGGCGCTATGGGGGCAAAGTTTGCTTCTGAAAACTTAGGTGCTCAAACAGCAATTATATTTACAAATGTAAGTAGTGACTATTCAATTGGTCTTGCGGAGTCTTTTACAGAAGCTTTCCCAGGTGAAATATTAGCTAATGAAAGTTATACGAATGAAGATAACGACTTCAAAGCAATTATTTCTAAAATTGCAAGTTTAGGTGCAGATATTATCTATATTCCAGATTATTATAACATCGCCGGACTTATTGCAAAACAATTAAAAGAAGCAAGTGTTGAAGCTACACTCGTTGGTGTTGATGGATGGGATGGAATCCAAGTCGATTATGCAGCTGATGCAGAAGGCGGATTCTTTACAAATCATTACTCAACATCAGATGAAGCAGAAGTTGTACAAACATTTGTGACAACATATGAAGAGAAATATGGAGAAGTTCCCAATGCTCTTGCTGCATTAGGATATGACGCAGTTAAAGTTGTTGCAGCAGCGATGGAAAGAGCCGGTTCAACAGATAAAGATGCTGTTCGTGATGAGATTAGAAACACAGATCAGGATGCAGTAACAGGTCATATTAAATTTGATGAAAATGGGGATATTTCCAAGGAAGTATCAATCATTACTGTTAAAGATGGCCAATTATTACTTGAAACAAAAGTTTCAAACTAATTTCTTGTATGAACGCATTCTAATATAACTAACAAAAAGGGGGTCTAGCCCCTTTTTGTTATGTTAAAACTTGCTTTATCAAAGTAATGCGTTATTAAAATAAAAGCATTGCATATGATAATATATCGTTTGTTTCGGACGATTCTTTTTTAAAATCAAAACAAAAGATATCTTATCATATGGAAAATAAACGAGGAGGTTACTTATGACACAATTTTTGAATCAAATAATTAATAGTCTTAATGTTGGAAGTATCTATGCTTTAATTGCATTAGGATATACCATGGTTTATGGAATTGTAAGATTGATTAATTTTGCCCATGGTGAGATTCTAATGATTGGAGCGTTTGTGGGGTATTTTTTAGCCACGACATTTTCCATGTCATTGATTCCATTGTTATTGCTTTCAATGTTAGCCTGTGCATTAATTGGTATGGCTATTGATCGCATTGCATATAAGCCTTTACGGACAGCTCCAAGAATATCTGCATTAATTACAGCATTAGGTATGAGTATGTTTTTATCAAACTTATTTAAATATATCTTTGGGGCATCCGATAAAATCATGCCGCCGGTTAAACTAATCGGAAATATTGATTTACCCAATATTACATTTTTAACCATGACAATAACTGTCATTTGTATGATTGCATTAGAATATACGGTAAAAAAAACAAAGGCGGGTCAAGCAATGCGTGCGGTTTCGGAAGATCGTGACGCAGCTCAATTGATGGGAATTAATGTTGACCGGACAATTTCATTAACGTTTGCCATTGGTTCAGCTCTTGGTGCGGTTGGTGGAGTTTTGTATGCTTTAAATTATGGGAATCTTGAACCATATATGGGTGTTATGCCTGGATTAAAAGCCTTTGTTGCTGCTGTACTGGGAGGCATTGGTATTATTCCGGGAGCCATGGTTGGTGGATTTCTTATTGGAGCCATTGAGACCTTTGTTAAAGGATACATTAGTTCTAGTTGGGCCAATGTATTTGTGTTTGGCGTACTTATCATTGTTTTATTAGTTAAGCCAACCGGTTTATTTGGTAAAAATGTAAAAGAGAAAGTGTAGGTGATAGAATATGAAAAGTTTGTTTAAAAAATACGGAGTGAATGTAATTGCTGTCGTCATTTCATATTTTATCCTTTTCTTTGTGATGAAAATGAATTTGATTAATAGCTATTTTGAAGGGGTAATGATTTTTGCAATGATTAATATCATTGTAGCGATTGGTTTAAATATAGCAACCGGATTTTTAGGAGAGTTAGCACTAGGACATGCAGGATTTATGGCGGTCGGCGCATATTCAGCAGCCTTGTTTGTCAGAGCCGTTGAATTACCGGATTCTATTGCACTAATTAGCGGAATTTTTATCGGTGGTTTAATCGCAGGAGTGTTCGGTTTAATCATCGGTATCCCGGCCCTAAGACTACGAGGAGATTATTTAGCTATTGTAACACTTGGCTTTGGTGAAATGATTCGATATACAATTATTAATCTGCGAACATTAACGGGTGGCGCATCAGGACTTCGTGGAATTCCCAAAATAACAACCTTAATGGATGTTTTTGTAGTATTAATTATTGTGACAGCATTTTCTTTCTTGTTTATTCGTTCACGACATGGACGGGCTATTATAGCAATTCGTGAGAATGAGATTGCTGCTGAATCAATTGGTGTTCCAACGACGTTTTACAAAGTCTATGCATTCTTTGTCTCTTCTTTTATTGCTGGGATTGGTGGAGCGTGTTTTGGAATGTACCAACAATATCTAACACCAGATAAATTCAAGTTTATGTTCTCTGTTGAACTCTTTATTATTGTTGTATTCGGTGGAATGGGATCTATTACAGGAACCATTGTTGCCGGTATATTTTTAGCAACCTTAGCTGAATTTTTATATAGTTATGAAGAATTGCGATTACTTATTTATGCAGTATTATTAATCTTGCTTATGATTTTTAAATCGGACGGAATATTAGGTCGTTCAGAATTTTCATTGGTTAAGACTCCGGCACGTATAAGAGCCCTCATTATTAAATTGAAAAAGAGATTTGGAAAAGGGGTGGCATAATGAGTCTATTACAAACAAAAAATATTGGAATCACATTTGGTGGTTTGCGAGCAGTAAGTAATTTTGATTTAATGATTGAAAAAGGAGAGCTCGTAGGACTGATCGGACCCAATGGAGCAGGTAAGACAACAATATTTAATATGCTAACCGGGGTTTATCAACCGACAGAAGGCGAAATATATATAGACGGACATCTTATCAATGGAAAAAAGCCATATCAGATTGTGAAGTTAGGGTTAGGACGAACCTTCCAAAATATTCGATTGTTTTCAGATTTATCTGTTCTTGAGAATATAAAAATAGCTTTTCATAAAGATATGAATTATACAACCTTCGAAGGGATTTTTCGACTTCCTAGATATTGGAAAGAAGAAGATGAGATTCACACAAAGGCATTAGATCTTCTCAAATTGTTTCATATGGAATCCGATGCACACAACCTTGCAAAAAACCTTCCCTACGGAAAACAACGAAAGTTAGAGATTTGCCGTGCATTAGCAACCGATCCAAAGTTACTGCTGCTTGACGAACCTGCTGCCGGTATGAATCCCCAAGAAACAAAAGAATTAATGGAAACCATACATTTTATTCGTGACAAATTTAATATTACGATTTTACTTATTGAACATGATATGAACCTTGTTATGGGAATCTGTGAACGGTTAGTCGTTATTGATTACGGTATGATTATTGCAAAAGGATCACCTGATGAAATAAAAAATAATCCGAAAGTCATCGAAGCTTATCTAGGCAGTTAGGAGGAAAAGTATGTTAACAGTTACAGATTTAGATGTTTTTTATGGGGCAATTCATGCCATTAAATCCATGGACTTTAAGGTCAACAAAGGCGAAATTGTAAGCTTGATTGGAGCAAATGGTGCCGGAAAAACAACAACATTACACGCAATAAGTGGTTTAATTAAACCTAAAACAGGTTCAATTAAACTTTATGATGAAGAATTAACGACCGTTGCTGCGGATCAAATTGTTTATAAAGGCTTGGCCCAAGTACCGGAAGGTCGACGGGTTTTTTCTCAAATGACCGTATATGAAAATCTTATTATGGGTGCTTTTTCACGTACAGATAAAGCAGAAATCGAAGAAAATATTGAAAAAATGTATCTTCGTTTTCCAAGATTAAAAGAGCGTCGCAAACAAATGGCTGGAACCATGAGTGGTGGAGAACAGCAAATGTTAGCCATAGCTCGAGCTTTAATGAGTAAGCCGGAGATTCTTTTGATGGATGAGCCATCCATGGGATTAGCGCCGATTTTGGTGGATGAAATATTCAGCATCATCGAGGAAACGAATTCTTTTGGTACAACGATTTTACTGGTTGAGCAAAATGCCCATAAAGCGTTGACAATATCAAATCGTGCCTATGTACTTGAAACAGGAAAAGTTATTATTGAAGGTAGTGCAAAAGAATTGTTAGATGATGATCGTGTTCGACAAGCCTATCTCGGATAAGCGATAGAATATAAACGATAAAAAAGCAGGTACATTCCATATTTAGGAATATATCTGCTTTTACTATGTTTTGAATGAATATTTTACTCATTATGATCGATGCGTATAATTTCGTAACCCTTTTCTTCAAGGGCATTGACAATAGGTGTGACATCTTGCGTATTCAAACGAATAATTATTTCTGTCATATTTGTTGAAGGGTTATTAAAATTTGTCAAATGGGTAATGTTCACTCCATATTCACGTATGATTGAAGATATTTCCGCTAACTTACCGGCTTCATCTTTTGAGTTGATGGTAATACGAGAGCCCGGATCCATAGCTCCTGTAATTTCGATAAAGGCCTCAATAATATCGGAACGTGAAATGATTCCAACAAGGGTTTGATTTTCATTAACAACCGGAATCATATTTATATCTTTTGCGTTCATAATCTTAGCGACTTCTTCAATCAACATATCTTCGGTACATGTAATAACCTCTTTTTCCATAATTGAGTCAACTCTTGTTTTGCCAAGAATATAGTTTAACTCATATATACTGAGTGTTGTTGCTTTTGAAGGTGTGAATTCACTTAACAAGGTTTCTGTGATTAAGCCAACAAGTTTACCATTTTTAACAACGGGAAGTTGACTTACTCCACGTTCGTGCATTGTTTGGAAAGCAAGGGAAACGGACGCTTCCGGAAAAACTGAGATGATATCTGTAATCATTTTATTGCCTACATACATAATAATACCTCCAATCTATAGTCGGTTGACACCTGAACCATAATTAAAACTTATAGTATAATATTATAATAGCATAATTCTCACCAGATGACAATGGAAATGTCTTCCTCACAAAGACGTTTTTAAAAATGCATTGTCAAAAAAGTTGTAATCTAAAAGGGGCTATGGTATAGTAATTAAAGACAAAATTCGAGGTGAACAGATGGAGATAATCATACAAAAATTTGGTGGAACAAGTGTCGCAACCCAAGAGAATCGTCGACGTGTTGCGGCTATTGTTAAAAATACTTTAAAAGAGAAAAAGCAGGTCGTTGTCGTTGTTTCTGCTATGGGTCGATTAGGCGAACCCTATGCTACAGATACCTTGATGTCATTAATAGGACAGCATCGTGCCAAGGTGTCTCCAAAAGAGAAAGATCTTCTAATTAGTACCGGTGAGATTATTTCAACAGTTGTTATGTCCAATACCTTAAGAGAAGAAGGTATATCATCAATGGCAGTAACAGGTGGCGAAGCCGGTATTATTACAACGGATCAGTTTAACAATGCAGAGATTATTGGAATTGACCCTGAATATTTACATTCGCTGCTTGAGCAAAATATTGTTCCGGTGATTGCCGGATTTCAAGGAAGAACCATTCATCATATCACGACAACCATCGGACGAGGCGGTTCGGATACAACGGCATCCGTAATCGGAGAAGCTTTAAATGCGAAATGTGTTGAAATATACACAGATGTCAATGGAATAATGACAGCAGATCCCAAATATTGTAAACACGCAAGGTCTATACAAACAATTAGTTATGATGAAGTTTTTCAAATGGCCGATTCAGGAGCAAAAGTTATCCATAAAGGCGCAGTTGAGGTTGCCAAACGTTCAAATATACCGTTAATCATAAAAAATACATTTTCGGATCACAATGGAACACAGATTACAGAGTATGTTTCTTTAAATGAGGTCTATGAGCCTGATAATAAAATCATCACAGGCATTGCCCATCGGGTTGATCGTATTCAGTTTATAATAAAAGGGGCATTTGACACGGATGCTTTTTATAATGCACTTGCTGAGAAAAAAGTATCGATTGATATCATTAATATTTTTCCGGACCATAGTGTGTTTACAACCGAATTAAGCAGTGAATTTTTAGCGATTGACGTTATTAAACAGTTTGACTTAGAATACAGTTTGATTCGAGGGTGTGCAAAAGTAACGGTTATAGGAGAACGGATGACAGGTGTTCCCGGAGTAATGGCACGAATAATACATGCACTTAAACAAGAAGATATTGAAATTTTACAAACAGCAGACTCATTAAGTACAATTGCTTGTTTGGTTTATGAAAAAGATATGGAAAAAGCAATTATGGCCTTACATCAGGCTTTTGATTTGTAATAAAGGGGAACGTATTATGGCTCGAACAACCAAAAAACAAAAACATCTCTCGACAACAACATCTTTAAGTATGGTTCAATATGAAATTGTTGTGATGTTGGTTTTAGCTTTTGCTTTATTTATTATGGTAAGTATTTATCTTAATGGTGGTGGAATAATTGGTGGATTTTTTCGAGGATTTCTATTTGGACTTCTTGGTATAGGTGCATATATATTACCCATCGGTATTTTTGTGGCTTCTTTTATGAAAGCATTTAACAAAGGGAATAAACGGTTAAACATGATTTTATTGTTGTCATTTATTGCCATTGTTTTTGTTTCTGTAACCGCCCACGTGATTTATGTAGAGTTCCCACAAATTTTCATTAGAATTAATGATTCAACCTCTGCATTTTTTCCATCCTTAGCTATTTATTTTAAGATGTCTTCAAGTTATCATATTGCAGGTGGCTTAATTGGTGGCTTAATTGGTGATTTCCTTTTAAAATTATTAGGAGAAATTGCAACCATGCTTGTTCTTGTTGTTATTTTCTTATCGCTTTTTATTGGGATCACAGAAAAGTCAATTATTGTTATTCTGAAAAAATTATATACCTTGTTAGTTAGTGCACTAAAACAATTGATTTTATTCATAAGTAGTCAATTGCAAAAATTATCTGAAAAACGCGCTGAGCATAAAGAAGCTCAACGTTTAGAAGAGATGAAAAAGAAAGCAATAGAGCAAGCGACAGAGCAGGAGACAGATCAAGTGATAGAACAGGTGGATGAGCAAACGAATGGTGTGAAAACAAATAAACGAAATATTGCTGATTTGTTTAAGTCGACGATTGAATCAGTAGAAGACATCCCTATTGATCCTGATGCAAGCATTGAAAAAGTTGAGCCTGAGCCAGAAGCAAAACTAGAACCAGAACCAGAACCAGCAGTTGAATTGAATAAGGCGAATATTGAACAAGAAATTCTTACTGAAATTAAAAAGACGCCAAAAACTTACTTAAAACCTCCACTGGAGCTTTTAAAGGCAAATCCTTTATCCAAAAAGCAAAACAATACCTTGTTTTTGCAAGAAAGTGCGACCAAGCTTGAAGAAACACTAGCAAGTTTCGGTGTTAATGCCAAAGTTGTGGATGTGTCTGTTGGACCCTCAGTAACACGCTATGAACTTCAACCAAGTCAAGGCGTCAAAGTCAGTAAAATTGTTAATCTTGCTGATGATATTGCCCTAAACCTTGCAGCATCCGGAATCCGGATTGAAGCACCTATTCCCGGAAAATCAGCAGTAGGTATAGAAGTTCCCAACAAAAACCAAGCCGCTGTGTTCTTACGTGAAGTCATTGACTCCAAAGACTTTGACAAATTTCCATCCCAGGTTGCATTTGCTCTGGGAAAAGATATTAGTGGGAAAGTTGTTATCACAGATATAGGGCGCATGCCTCACTTACTTATTGCCGGAGCAACAGGCTCAGGAAAATCGGTATGTGTGAACACTTTAATTACAAGTATTTTATATAAATCATCACCTGAGGACGTTAAACTTCTGATGATTGATCCTAAGGTTGTTGAGTTATCTATCTATAATGGCATTCCACATTTATTAATCCCAGTTGTGACAGATCCTAAAAAAGCTGCAGGTGCTTTGAATTGGGCGGTTCAAGAAATGCTTGAGAGGTACAAATTATTTGCGGCAGCCAATGTTCGAGATATTGGCAGCTATAATAAGATGGTCCTTGAAAAAGAAGACATGAAGAAATTGCCTCAGATTGTTATTATTGTGGATGAGCTTGCTGACTTAATGGTGGCTGCTGCTGGTGATGTAGAAGAAGCTATTTGTCGATTGGCTCAAATGGCCCGTGCGGCAGGATTACATTTAATTATAGCTACGCAGCGTCCTTCTGTCGATGTAATTACCGGTTTGATTAAAGCGAATATACCCTCGCGAATTGCCTTTAATGTATCGTCAGGAGTCGACTCACGAACAATTATTGATATGAATGGTGCAGAGAAACTGCTTGGAAAAGGTGATATGCTATTTTATCCAGTAGGTTATCAAAAACCTGTACGTATTCAAGGGGCCTTTATATCTGACAAAGAGGTCGAGAATATTGTTAGTTATTTGAAAAAACGTAAAAAAGATGATTATGATGAAAAGATTATGAACCAATTAAATAAAGCTGTATCGGAAGAAACGAAAAATTCAGATGATTATGATGAAATTTTCGAAGATGCGTTGGAATTATGTGTTAAAAAACAAAAAGCATCTGCATCAATGATTCAACGAAGTTTTAGAGTGGGTTATAATCGTGCAGCTCGTATTTTGGATCAACTTTATGAAGCTGGATATGTCGGTGATGATGAAGGCAGTAAACCTAGGAAAATGCTCTTGACTGAAGAAGAGTTTGTAGCATTAAAAGCTAAGGCAAATGACCCTGAGGCAACAGATGTTGCTCAAGATACAAATAATGAGGAGGCCCTATGAAATCAGATATTCAAATTGCAAAAGAAGCAACACTTCAACCTATCATGCACATAGCCAAACATCTAAATATTCAAGAGGATGAACTTGAATTATATGGTAAGTATAAGGCGAAATTATCCGACGATTTGTGGACACGTGTCGAGAAAAATGAAGATGGAAAACTCGTTTTGGTGACAGCGATTAATCCGACGCCGGCAGGTGAAGGAAAAACAACCATTACAGTAGGAATTGGTGAAGCCTTAGGACAATTAGGTGTTAAGAGTATGATTGCTTTACGTGAACCGTCATTAGGCCCATGCATGGGAGTAAAAGGTGGTGCGGCAGGTGGTGGTTATGCCCAAGTTGTTCCGATGGAAGATATTAATCTTCATTTTACGGGAGATATTCATGCGGTTAGTATTGCGCATAATTTGTTATCTGCCATGATTGATAATCATTTACAACATGGTAATGCCTTAAATATCGATCCTCGACAAATTGTGTGGACACGTGTCGTCGATATGAATGATCGTGCACTTCGTCATACAATGGTCGGCCTTGGGGGGCGATTACAAGGTGTTCCTCGTGAAGATGGTTATATGATTAGTGTAGCATCTGAAGTGATGGCAATATTATGTTTAGCATCCGATTTAATGGATTTAAAAAAACGATTAGGTCAAATCGTTATTGGATATACCTATGATAAAAAACCGATTACAGCCCATGACATAAAAGCAGAAGGCGCGATGGCTGCATTATTAAAAGATGCTATAAAGCCGAATCTTGTACAAACATTAGAAAATACACCATGTATTATGCATGGAGGTCCTTTTGCAAACATTGCTCATGGATGTAATAGTTTACGTGCAACAAAATATGCGCTTAAACTTTCAGATGTTGTTGTGACTGAAGCCGGGTTTGGTGCAGATCTTGGCGCCGAAAAGTTTTTGGACATAAAATGTCGCAAAGGAAGTTTAAAACCTGATGCAATCGTTATCGTGGCAACAGTACGCGCACTCAAATATAATGGTGGTGTAGAGAAAAAAAATCTATCACATGAAAATATTGAGGCACTCAAGCAAGGAATTGTTAATTTAGAGAAGCATATTGAGAATATGTCAAAGTATAATGTTCCGGTTATTGTTACATTGAATGCCTTTGTTTCAGATACGGAAGATGAAATACGGTTTGTTGAAAATCGTTGCAAAGAGCTCGGAGCAGAGTTTGCCGTAGCTAATGTATGGGAACATGGAGGAAAAGGCGGTATTGAATTAGCCAAAACTTTAATGCACACATTAGAAACAAAAAGAAGTGCATTTCAAGTTTTATATGAAGATAGTTTAAGTATCAAGGAGAAAATAAAAAAAGTAACACATGAAATATATGGTGCAAGGAAAGTATCTTATGGTGCCGGAGTCAATCAAGCTATTCGAAAGATTGACGAGATGGGCTTATCGCATTTGCCGATTTGCATTGCAAAAACACAATATTCATTATCAGATGATCCTAAAAAGTTGGGACGACCGACAGATTTTGAGGTTCAAGTTCGTGAAGTGAATTTATCTGCCGGAGCTGAATTCGTGGTAATCATTACAGGTAATGTAATGACAATGCCTGGCCTGCCAAAAGTTCCTGCAGCAGAATCAATCGATGTAGATGAAGATGGCAATATTATTGGTTTGTTTTAGAAAGGAAATCCTATGAACCCGACGATTTTAGATGGAAAAGCAACGTCAAAAAGGATAAAAGATGAATTAAAAGAAAAAGTGTCCACCTTAGCTAAAAAAGGAATTGTTCCTACATTAGCTGTCGTGATTGTAGGGGATGATCCTGCATCGCATGTATATGTAAGGAATAAAAAACGGGCATGTGAATATATCGGAATAAAATCCTTATCCTATGAATTGACGTCTCAAGCAAGTGAAGACGAGGTATTAAGCCTTGTTGAAGATTTAAATAATAATCCAGAGGTCAATGGTATTCTTGTACAACTTCCATTGCCTAGTCATATCTCTGAGGAGAAGGTTATTATGACGATTGACCCCAAAAAAGATGTGGATGGTTTTCACCCCATAAGTGTCGGAAATTTGAGCATTGGTAATCCGGGATTTGTTTCGTGCACACCCTACGGAATTATCGAGTTACTTAAGCGTTATGATGTTCCTATTTCAGGGAAAAAATGTGTCATAGTCGGCCGAAGTAATATTGTGGGAAAACCTATAGCCATGTTATTACTACGTGAAAATGGAACAGTTACAATCTGTCATTCAAGAACAGCTGACTTAAAAAAAGAATGTCAGAAAGCCGATATTCTCATTGCAGCCATCGGACGACCAAAGATGATTACCCATGAATATGTTAAAGAAGGTGTTGTGGTGGTTGATGTAGGGATCAATCGATTAGAAGACAATTCACTATGTGGTGATGTGGATTATGAAAAAGTGGCTCCTTTAGCATCTTATATTACACCGGTACCTGGTGGCGTCGGACCCATGACCATTGCCATGTTAATGACAAATGTTGTTGAAAGTGCTGAAGTTAAATAGCGGAGGAAAAAGTTTGAAAAAGAAAAGTTTGATTTATTTTGAATCACTAGGATGTGATAAAAATCTCGTGGATTCAGAAGTTATGTTAGGAATGTTAAATCAAGAAGGTTTTACACTTACAATGAATGCTGAAGATGCAGATGCCATTATCATAAACACCTGTAGTTTTATTCATGATGCAAAAGAAGAAAGTGTTAATACAATCATTGAATATGCCGGACTTAAAGAAGAGGGACAACTTAAGGCATTAATTGTTGTTGGATGTTTAACCGAATTATATAAAGAAGAAGTCATGAAAGAGATTCCTGAAATTGATGCAATATTAGGCGCAGCTAACTATGACCGAATTATTGAAGCAGTGAGTGAAGCGTTAGCGGGGCATAAATATATTCGTTTTGACTCGATTGACAACAATCCGGAAGTGTTCATTAATCGAACAACAGAGACAACGAAACATTACGGATATTTGAAAATTGCTGAAGGTTGCGATAATAACTGTACATACTGTATTATTCCAAAATTACGTGGGAAATTCCGAAGTCGAAAGATGGAAAGTTTAATTGAAGAAGTCCGCTTTCTAGTAGATCAAGGAAAAACAGAGATTATCCTTGTAGCCCAAGACGTAGGGAAATATGGTACAGATATCTATAATAAAAAAGCTTTGCCTGAACTGATTCAAAAGATTGCAGCAGTAGAAGGTGTTCATTGGATTCGTCTTTTATATGTATATCCTGAAGATGTGACAGAAGAACTTATTTTATTAATGAAAAATGAGCCCAAGCTATTACATTATATTGATATGCCATTACAACATGTCGATGATACAATTTTAAAGCGTATGGCGAGAAAAAGTCGTCAAGAATCTATACGAAGTCTTATTCTTCGTCTACGAGAGCAAGTTCCGGATATTTGTATTCGAACTACATTTATTGTAGGATTTCCAGGTGAATCTGAAGAAGCTTTTCAAGAGCTCTATAGGTTTGTGGATGAAATGAAGCTAGATCGCGTTGGCGTTTTCACATATTCAAGAGAAGAAGGAACACCAGCGTATACTATGGATCATCAAATCGATGCCTCCCTTAGTATGAAGCGTAAAGATCAAATCATGCTTTTGCAACAAAATATTTCGACAGAAAAAAACCGTTCAATGATTGGAAGAACTATAGAAGTTATGGTTGACGGTTATGTTCCTAAAGATGACATATATATCGGACGTTCATATAAGGATACACCGGATGTTGACGGCTATGTATTTCTGGAAAGTAAAGAAACACTTTTATCCGGAGATTTTGTTACAGTGAAAATTGTACAAGCCAATGAATATGATTTGATTGGAGAGATTATATGAATTTAGCAAATAAATTAACCTTGTTACGTGTTGTTATGATCCCCTTTTTTTTGCTGGTGCTATATCTTGGTCAGTCGGTTACTGCAAACTATGTTGCGGCAGGTATTTTCATAATTGCCTCATTAACAGATTTTTTAGATGGATATATCGCACGAAGTCAAAATTTAGTAACGAACTTTGGTAAGTTTATGGATCCTTTAGCAGACAAATTGCTTGTCACTGCAGCATTAATATATTTTGTTGAAGTCGGTCAATTATCTGCGATTATTGTCATAATAATTGTAAGCCGTGAATTTATTATTAGTGGATTTCGTTTAGTTGCAGCAATGGACAATAAAGTGATTGCGGCAAGTATCTGGGGAAAGATCAAAACATTTACGACAATGATTATGATTATTGTTCTATTATTTAATTTTGAAGGTAAAGTGATTAACATCGTAGAAATAGGCTTGGTATTTTTTGCGACGCTTTTTACAATCCTTTCAGCATTCGATTACATTATTAAGAACATTAGTATATTTCATGAGTAAGGAGAATGTACATGCTAGGAGAAATTATTGCAGTCGGTGAAGAAGTATTATCAGGAGATGTCATCAATTCAAATGCGGCTTATATAAGCAGTCAACTTTCAGAGATTGGTGTTTTTTGCCGGTTTCATGCAGTTGTCGGTGATATTGAAGAAGATATTATTGAACAGTTAGATCAAGCCTGTCAACGAAGCAAATGCATTGTCTTATGTGGTGGGTTAGGTCCGACAAAAGATGATTTGACAAAAGAGGCTGTAGCACGTTACTTAAAGAAACCTTTGTATGAAGATTTAGAGATGCGCGCTCAAATTGATTCTTGGTTTAAAGGGAGACACCAAGCGCCAACAGAAAATAATTATAAACAAGCACTTATGATCGAAGGTGGAGAACCCTTAAAAAACGGAAATGGTACAGCGCCGGGGGTTTATTATAATCACCAAGGTATTCATATTTTTTTGTTACCCGGACCTCAAGGTGAATTGAAACCTATGTTTGAGAATTGTGTATTACCGAGAATGAATAAGAATATTGATAAAAGTATTCAAACGGTTACTTTTCGATTGATTGATATAGGAGAGAGTAAAGCAGTCACTATACTAGACGATTTAATGGGTGCTAGTGAGCGTCTTATTGTTGCTCCGTATGCAAAACTTCGTGAAGTGCATATAAAAGTGACTTCAATTGAAGATACGGCAAAAGAAAATGAAGCTGCGATACAACCAATTCGAGACGAAATTTATCGACGACTTGGACAATTTATATATAATGAAACAGACA
>CAZLXW010000060.1:0-22632 GCA_964563505.1 uncultured Eubacteriales bacterium | reverse complement strand
CATATGATTCATCCAAACCTTGTGTAAACACAACTGTTCCTGCTTCAACTACCGGCTCTTCGACGACTGGTTCTTCGACGACTGGTTCTTCGACGACTGGCTCTTCAATAACTGGCTCTTCGCGTACCACTTCTTCAAACACTTGTTTTTCACCATTTACATAGATATCTATGTAACTTACATCAATAGATTCGCCGTTTTGTCCACCATCAATTTTAAAGGCTAAGTATTTGTCTTTGTCTGCATAATCTGCATTTACATCAAAGCTTATTGTTCGAGTTTTGATGCCATAACCTATTTGCCATTCTGAATTTGCAGAACGCAAACCTTCATTATTCAAAACTAATACACTTGATGTTCTGTCCGTATTTGTTATTTCTAATTCTATAGTAATTCGATCACCTTTATTTACTGAATTAAGAACTGGTGATTGGATAGTATCTTCACCACTTTCTATAAAGTGAAAACCATTTCCATCGATGTAACTGCTACCTCTTGCTATCCACTCACCTTGATTAAAAAAATAATCGTCATTTACCTCTTCTTTCTCTTCAACCACTGGCTCTTCTATACTTGGATTAAGTGTAACAAGCTCTCTCGTATAATCATCTAGAGAGGCTGCGTAGTATATTGTTTTCCCCCAAGTTCCAGCCCATCCATAACCTAATATTCGTTCCAAACTAATATCATGAATATCATAGGATACTGATCCATCTCTGTCTCCAAAAATTCCTTTATTTGTTCCGATTTCATAGAATCGATACCATGTTCTTGTTCCCGGTGAAGATATGAAATATTCTCCGTTGACACCATCTCTTACATATTTTACATCTTCTAAAACAGTCTCATGAAACCAAATTTTTGCTGAAAGAATACTTTCTCTTATTCTTGGGTCTGAACTATTTAATGATTCCAAAAACTCAACAATCTTTGCTGATTCTTGGCTAATTTGAGAAATCGGTTCAAAAGAGCGTCCTTTTGTTGTTTTATATGTGTAGGGATCATGTTGTCCACCCCATACTGTTTTAACTCCATTAACTTCTATCTGTGCCTTCAGTATAAAATCCACACCACGATTAAAAGAATCTTGAATCTTATTATATAATGTAGAACTAATCAATCCGTTATTATATTGACTTTCTTTATCCAATACACTTTTGTATAGGGTAAGAACATTCACAGTTGCATGATCATTAAATGTTGCATCATTTTCATATACCGATCCAGCAGCTTGTTGTTCTGGATATACCTGTGGAAAGCCACCTGACGGATACTGCATTTTTAATAAAAAATCAAAACCTTTGATAATCGAAGCTTTTACTTCCGAATTACGTGTATCGTGATACACTGCCGCCAAATATTCAAGTTGTGATACTGTCGCATCATTATCAATGGTTCCAAGTGGTGTTACACCATCACGTTGATAATACTTGGCTTTATTTTCTGTCCCATTCCAATATCTCGTAAAGATTTCCGGTTTGTCCTTAGACCAACCACCATTATCTAGTTGCCAGGACATAATGTATTTTGCCACTTGCAGGCTTTCAGATCCTGCTTCTACTGGTACACTCACAAGATTCACTGCCATAAATAAAACTAAAATCGCTACTATAAACCGTTTCATAAAAGACCTCCTAAGTCCTAATCGAATAAACGAAAACAAAACATCTCTTTGGAAACTGGCTACCACCCTTACGGGAGACCCTATAGCTTTGCGTCCTTACTTTTCAATAAGTTTGCCTTTATCAGTTGAAGTTCGTTGAACTCTCTTGATCCTTTATGAAAGAGTGTTGTTTTGTTTCTTAACTTAATACATGTATTTGACAACAAAAAAACTCCATTTGGCAACTGGCTACCATCCATCGGAAGGTCCTATAGTTTTGCGTCCTTACTTTTCAGTAAGTTTGCCTTTATCAGTTGAAGTTGTTAAATACGAAGTACTTGACTACATGCTTATTATAGCACGAGTGGCTGACCTCGTAAATAGGTCAGCCACTCTTTTAACTCTTTGTTCATGCTTTGTTCAAAGGGTTCATATCTTAATGTTTTTTTACCTCTTAGACCTAGTTTTCTTTTGCTTTTTTAGAACTTTATACCTAATTATTACTAGGACCATAGCCCCACTTATCAAGCCAATGAAAATATTTATGTATAAGTTATGTCTTTTCTCTCTTGTAATTACATCTGATTCATCCAATTCTTCATAATAAATCTCTTTTCCCCATGATCCTCCCCATCCATATCCATGTCTTCGTTCCTCACTAATTTCTAAGATATTGTATGCAACCGTTCCGTCTCGATCTCCAAAAAGAGGTTTATTGGTACCAATTTCATAAAATCGATACCAAGTAAGATGGCCAGGGCTATGGATAAAATACGCACCATCAATGCCATACCTCTCATATCGGGTATTTTCAACAACAACAAGCTTTACCCACTTCTTAGCAGCATAAACACTTTCTATAATGGATGACGTTTGAGGTTCTACTGTTTCCAAAAAATTAATGATCTCAATCGATTCTTTACTTATTAATGCTTTTGGTTCAAATGATCGCCCTTGAACAGTTTCGTAGGTATGCGGATCATGTTGCCCGCCCCAAACTGTCGGTTGACCATTAACCCGAATTTGTGAGGCCAAGATATACTCAATTCCTCTGTAGTAAGCATCTTCAACACGATTCCGTAGATATTTATCAACTAATTCATCTCTATAATATACCTCTTTGTTCGCAATTTTTCGGAATAAATACATAACATTAATCATTGCATGATCATTGTATGTTACCATATTTTCATATAAAGAGACTTCTGCCTCTTGCTTAGGATATACTTGAGGAAATCCACCTGATTCATATTGCATGGTAAGCAAAAATTCAATACCTTTTATAAAACTTTCTTTAATAACAGGGTTACGTGTTTGATCGTATGTCTTCGCAAGAATTTCTAATTCATAAACCGTTGCTCCGTTGTCAATTGTCCCAAGTGGTGTTACACCATCTTGTTGATAGTATCTCGCTTTATCTTCTGTTCCATTCCATAACCGTGTATATATCTCAGGTTTATCTTTTGTCCATCCACCATTATCAAGTTGCCATGACATGATATATGTCGCCACTTCTATAAGTTCTTCTGTTTTACTCCCTACAATTACTAATTGACTCAAAAACATTGTATTCATAATATATAGAAGTAGTAGAAGTATATTTATTCTGGATCGGTTCATTAATATATCACCTACTTACTAGAATTCTACCCCAATCACCTGCATATCCATAATTTTGACGCCTTTCTAAGCTAAGTTCTTCAATAGAATAATAGATACTTCCATCAGAATCTCCAAATAATGCTCTATTTGTTCCTATTTCATAGAATCGATACCACATTAACTTTCCCGGTGTCTTAACAAAGTGCCTGCCATCAACTGGATAACGATAATACTTAACATCTTCTACCGCAACTTTTTCTAACCAATGCACAAATCCATCAATGGAATCTTGAATCCGTTGTGTTCTTGGCCAAACAGTTTGTAAAAATTTAGCTATTAAAACAGATTCTTGACCAGATATCGACATCGGCTCAAAAGGACGACCTGCAACAGGCTCATAATTAAATGGGTCGTGTTGCGCACACCAACCGGTCAACTCACCATCAACAACAATCTGTGACTCTAAAATGAAATCAATTCCTTTTACATAAGCTTCTTGAATCCGTTGTCGCATTTCTTCATCAACCAAATTCGTATCAAATGGCGGTAACTGATAATATACTTTTTGAAAAAGTGATAGCACCCTAACCGTTGCATCATCATTAAACGTTCCCATATTTTCATATAAGGAATGTGTAGAATCTTGTTTCGGATATACTTGCGGAAATGCACCGGACTCATATTGCATCTCTAATAAAAACTCAAGTCCATTAAGAACAGATGTTTTTATGTTATTTTTTTTTACATCTTTATAAATCTCAGCAAGCAAATATATTTCTTGTACTGTTGCATCATTATCAATTGTACCTAAAGGTGTTTTTTTGTCCATTTGGTAATATTTCGCCTTATCTTCACGTTTATTCCATTCTCGTTCGTAAATTTCAGGCATATCTTTTGACCATCCGCCATTATCTAATTGCCATGACATGATTCGACTCGCTAATACTCGTTTTTCTTCTGGTGTTTGATTTAATAATTTGTCAGTGTTTGCATCATTTATCGTAGCCTGGTCTAAAGCAAAGTCCCATTTATCTTTAATTTTCGACATGTTGATATTAAACATGGTCATTATTCCAACCACAATCATAATTACTATTTTCATGACTAATCGACTCCTAAATTATAACAATGTTGATAAAAAGCATATAACTTTTTAATTGAATTTGACAAACTATACTTACTCTCAATACTTAGTCTAGCGCGTTTACTCATTTTTGGCAAATCATATCCATTATTCATAATATTCTTTAAAATAATGTATAAATTTTCTTGATCTTTTGCCTGAATTAAAAACCCATTTTTTTCATGGTCAATTACTTCCGGTATCCCCCCTACATATGTTGATATCGGAATACACCCATACGACATCGCTTCAAGCAACGCCATCGGTAGGCCTTCATTACTCGACGGCAATGCAAATATAGAGCAATCTCTTAACAAAGCTTCTTTTTTCTCACCTGCAATCCATCCAACATGGTGGACATTATAGAGTTTATGCGCTTGGATATAAGCATTCATTCGTTCAAGGTCTCCATCGCCTCCAATAAACACTTCATAATCCTGATACTCTATATTTAATCGTCGGATAACTTCTAACAGATCAAAAACACCTTTTCGTTCGCCAATTCGTCCTAAAAAGCATATATTCTTATTTTTTTTAGCTTGAACTCTTTTTGGAAGTGGTACCGCATTATAAATCACTTTAATGGGTGTCGTTGTAAATGTTTGAATGTTTGCTTTCCACTGTTCCGATAATGCTATAACGCCATGTGCACCATCAAAGACATCACGAATTTGTTTCTGCTTTGATGGTTTTGAAAACTGATAGAACTGCATAAATTCAGCCCCATGTAAATGAATAACCACTTTTTTATTATACACCTTTGCAAGCTTGTAAAGATACCTCTTTCGATTAAAACTGTTATTTGATGCCATATGTAGATGAATTAAATCATAAAAAGGCATTATGAAAATAGCCTTCATTATTGCTAAAAAAAACACAAAGGTTTTCTTAATCTTCGTTCCATCTTCCATTGTCGATATATATTTCATCGGAAAACGTTCAAAGTCCCAATCTGAAAAATACAGATTAACCACTGTTGATATTCCGCCTTTAACCTTTCTCCCCGGACCAAACATGAGTATTTTCATAGGATCACCTAGCCTTTTGTTCGAAATAATATTCATATCCTGCGATAAGCGCCTTACTCGTATGCTCCCAGCTCAACTCATTTTGAACACGGCGATATCCAATTTCTCCCATTTTCTTTCGCTGTTCTTCATGGTCTAAAAGCTCAATAATCTTATCTCCTAGGTCAATCGCATCATTGGGTTTAGCATATAGTGACGCCTCTTTTGCTGAATATCTTCCTTCTGTCAAGTCAAATTGTACAATCGGCTTTGCAAGTGCCATATATTCAAGCACTTTATTCATTGTAGAACGATTATTCATTTCATTGTATTCATCCGGATTAACACAAATATCAGCCGTATTAAGATATTCAAGTAATTGTTCATCTGATACTCGTCCTGTAAATTCAATATATTCCGATAACCCTAATTGGAGTGAACGTTTTTTTATTGTGTCTAGATAGGGACCACCACCACATATTCCAAAGAAGATGTCCGTGCGCTTTCGCGTATTCACGATATATTCAACGGCATCCAAGAGGTAATCCATTCCTTCTTGTTTACCAATAACACCTACATAGCCCACCATATATTGTTTTCCTCGCTTAATTTCTGGTTTTGCAGGTCGTATTTGCAGACGTTGTGTTTTGGGGCCGCTACGCAATACAAAAACATCCTTGGGTTGCATATGGTTTCGTTCTATTGCTATTTTTTTATAAGATTCATTGGTTACAAAAGCCATGGCGGCATATTTATAAGTCATACGTTCAAAAAAGATTTGTGACCAATATAAGATTCCTTTTTTACCAAATTTTGCAACATACAATTCCGGACATATATCGTGATGATCAAAAATATACTGTACACCGTATCTTTTAAATTTCTTAGCAACTAAAAATATATTATCAGGAGGATTGCATCCATGAATAACATCAAATCCTCTTTCTTTAAATATACGTTTTGCAAGTTTTTTTTCTTCACGAAGCGCTATATAATATTCTTTTAAATATCCGATAAAACCTTTTCCTTCTTCTGGTAAATGATGTCGATATATATGCACCCCTTCTTTTTCTTCATATAAGTCCATAAAACCTTTTCCTGTAGGACATATTACAGAAACTTGGTACCCTTCTTTTACTAGTGTTGTTGCTTCTTGCCATACACGTGTATCAAAAGGTACCGGTAAATTTTCTACTATAATTAATATCTTTCTATTCATATACTCTTCCTCCTCATACCTATGAAGTTCCATTGATTGTTTTTAATATATCTTTTGTATTATCAATAGATGGTTGTCGCGAATAAAGTTCTATATATCTCTGGTGAGCCCTCTCTTTAATTTTATTTTTTTCCATAGGTGATCTCTCAATTTTTTCCAGTAAATTTATAAGATCTTTCTTTATATCTTGAATAACATATCCACTGTCTTCATTGGTAATATATTCTTTCATAATTGAATTATCATTTATAATGATTAACTTACCTCTTGCCATTGCATTGATTGTCACCATTTGCCCTGAAGACCCTAAGTTGTTTTTTAATGGAATGATAACACCGCGTGAATGATCCATATATTTGTGAAAAGTTATTTTGTCAACATCTCTTAAAATCTTTACATTTTCTGGAATTTGAATTGTCTCCAATTCAACATTTAACTTTGATGCTATAATGACAAGTTTATATGATGAATCTCGAAATGCTTCGATTAAAGGAATATAGTCTCGGTTGCTATAACCTCCTGCAAAATAGTAGTCTTCTTCCTCTGTCGGTATAACGATATCTTCGTTCCAAATACCATACGGTAAAACCAGTGTCGATGTTCTTATTCCAAAAACCTTTTCATATAAAGATTCTTCAAAATATGAAAACAAGACGTACACCACATACTTTGATTCAAAAAACAAACGTAGCACTTTGTACATATTAATGGAAAATTTACTATGTAAAAAGAACCCCCACCAAACAACCTTTGAATTTTTTAAGATTCTTAACTTTCGCAATAAAAGCGTCGCAAGAGCAACATTATTTCCAGTTACGATTAAACTTTTATACTGATTGATCATTTTTCTATGCATAATCAAGTATTTAATAAATTGACATGCATCTAAAAAACTATCTAGTTTCCCAATAAGTGAAGACTTACGTTTTTTCCACTTCACCTGTATATAGTCTATTTCTCCTGTTTTTCTAAAATGTTTTATCCAATCTGCATCTGAGCGAGACACAACAATACTTTTATTTTTCATTCACATCCCCCCAACATAAACCTTCATACTCACCATCATATTGAACTTCTTTCCACATTCTGACTAAATCAATGATGATTTTATTAGGATATTCTTCAAGTAAATGCTCAAAATCTTTTTCTTTATTCGCAATAACAATGACTTCTGATTCATTCATGACTTCATTTAGATTATTGGTTATAAATCGTTGAAGATGAGGTATTTTAGCCTCAATATATTCTTTGTTCGTTCCAGTTAGTTCTGACAACTTGACATGCTTGTCATATATAGCTAAAGCAAATCCTTTTCCTAAGAGACGTTCGACAACGTCAACAATCGGGCTATTTCTAAGATCATCCGTTCCTGCCTTAAAGCTTAACCCTAAAATGCCGATTTTATGTTTTTTCTTGCTCATAATGATTTCAAGGGCATTTTCTTTTTGTATCTCGTTGCTTTGATGAATATTATTGATTACCGGCGTTGAAACAAATAATTCCGAAGCCATGGTTTTCAATGCTTTTGAATCTTTAGGAAGACAAGAACCTCCATATGCAAATCCAGGTTTAAAATAATATGGAGATATATTTAGCTGTTTATCCATACAGAAAATTTCCATAACTTTATGACTATCAATATTCAATGCTTTACAAATATTTCCAATTTCATTACCAAAAACAATTTTCAAAGCATGATAGGTATTATTGACATATTTCATGATTTCTGCTACTTTAATGTCCGTAAAAACTTTTTCACCCGGTATTTTTTTATAGAGCTCATTCATTTTTTCTTTTCCTAGCAAATGATCTGTGCCTATTAAGGTCAATGGAGGATTATAATAATCATAAACCGCTGTGCCTTCTCGTAAAAACTCCGGATTTGAAACCACCGTGAAAGCTTCATCTCTTTGCTTTCCTGATTCTTCTTCAATGATTTCTCCAACTTTTTGATTTGTTCCGGGCAAAACTGTACTACGAATTGTAACTATATGAAACTCATCTTTTTTCTTAATGGCTTGTCCGATTTCACGGGCCACATTGTAAATATAGTCTAAATTCAAATGACCGTTTTTGGTACTCGGTGTTCCTACAGAAATAATACTTATTTCTGAATTTAAAACCGCCTCTTTAACATTTTTAGTTGCTGATAAACGTTTGTTCTCATGCGCTTGCTGTATAAGCTGTTCAATATCTTTTTCAATAATCGTGGGCTTTCCCTCATTGATTTGTCTAACTTTAGTTTCATTTGGGTCCACACCTATTATTGAATGCCCCATTCCTGCTAAACACCCTGCACTTACACATCCTACATATCCTAATCCAAAAATACTTATTCTCATACTTTCACAACCTCTCTATAATCTTATGAACTTATTTCTATAACTGTGACAATTTGAGTTTCATTTCTGTCTTCTTTTCCTCGCAATTTAATACATAAGGTTTCTTCAATGACACTATATTTTTCTGAAAAATATATCGGTTCAATCTCAATTGGGTGACTACCCGTATAAAATCTTACGATTATTTTATCGGATTGTATAACAATTTCGTTCTTCTCTTTTTGTGTTACATGACAATTTTTTCCTAAAACATAAGTAGCTTCATATTCGTATTCATTAATTTGACTATTGTCTATGCAATAAATACGGTCTTGTATAATAATTTTTTGGGGCTTTTGATATTCAATAACACGTTGATGCATAAGTGGCTTATAGCCATCATGTTCTGCAATAATAAGGTCTTTATCTCTATCTAGTTCTGACTTAATTAGTCTAGATGTTGCCCTACGTCCCCACAAAAATGCCCCTTTCATCTCAGATTGATTCTGATTATTTATAATAACGGTGTTGTGATTTTGCGTTTCCCGAAAATAGTTGCGCCAATGGATATCACTATGATAACAATAAGTTCCCGGGTCAATGAAAATTTTTTCTCCATCAATTGTCAAGGTAATGTGTAATGCATCAGCATGGCCATGGGCTGCAATACTATTAAATCCTAACTCGGCATGATCAAAGGTTACTGTTACTTCTTTGTCCCCATACAGAGACTTTAGAATTGAGTGCCCCCCTTTGTCATAGGTCATTGAGTTGTTTCGATTAAAATCAATAAACTTCTGATTTAAACGTTCTTTGGATAATAAACAATTTAATTGATCATAAGTTTGATTTAATGGACTATAATTTTTATGGATAATATGACTGCAAAGTTGAAGAACGTAATCTTCATAATTAAATGCATGTCCATACAAATCCAATAATTTTCCTTCATCATGATCACCAAGATGAGGAATCTGACCATATTTGTCCATCAAACGGGCGCTATATTCACACATTAAAAACAATTGATCTTCCCATATTTTTGGAAAAGGCAGCCCTTGCGCCTCAAGTCTCAGAATAAACAATGCCACCGCTTCCATAATAAAAAACTGATAATGAATCGACTGTTCCTTATTAATTCCGTCAATATGATTTTGCTGACTTAAGGCATCTGTTAGTGTTTCCACACTTTTTTCAACCCAATCTTCTTGTTGAAAAGATATACCAACGATTCCTAAGACAACCATTTCAATAATTAAATGATTGTTAGCTGATGAATATTTGGAATGATATACGACAACATGATTCATTAAATTCATAATACCTTGAGATAAATCTTTTCTTAATTGATAATATTTTCGGTCGTTTGGTATTAATTCTAAGGTCATATACCAAGAAAACGCACGTATAGCCAATTCCATTTCACTTGTATAACTTATTCCCATTAAAAAGGGATTAGAATCCACCCATGAATAAAATTCCGATTTCAATTCTTCAATATATTTTTTATCTTTTGTAATCCAATAATTTTTCATAAAAATCGGATAGTGATGATGTCGATTATATTCCCAATTTATACGAGCATCCCCCATTTCTTTATTCCCTTTATATTGAAGTTTTCTTGAAGGAACCAATGGCCATTCACGGTCTTGATAAAATGTGGAATGACTGGATTGATTTTCTGTTGAAATATAACGAAAAATTTGATTTGTCTTTCCACACTTTGACCCCGTAAAATTATGTTTTATATTCCAAGGTTGAATACAATCACCATTTTTTTTATAAAGTGTTGAATCAAGAATTGATTTATTCTGTCGTTTAACACTATCAATTAGTGTTAATATGACAATTTGAAATCTCCATACGACTTCTTTTGCTGTCATTGCTTTTAGGCGATGAATATACCAACGTATTTTTTTCATCATCACACCTCCAAATTAAGCCACTGAATTGCAATTGTGTCAATTAAAAAGTCCTTTCCGCGTTGTAGCGCTTGTTTCTCATAATGGGAATATAATTCAGGTTCCTTTAATAATTTTTGAATCGACTGACCAAGCTCAATGTCTCCGGGTGTAATATTATCTGTAAATTCATCTTGCTCATATTGAGGAATGATTATACCGTACTCTCCATCATTTAAGATTTCCGAAGGCCCAGACAGACAATTTACACTAACAATTGGTTTTCCTAAAATCATCGCTTCTGTCATGCCGTTGGGAAATCCTTCATATAAAGAAGATAATACATATATATTAGCTCTTGATATGTATGCATAAGGATTTGATTTAAATCCTAATAAGTGCACTTGCTCATGAAGTTTATACTTATCAATCAAACGCTGAAGCTTTTGGGTCATTTCCTGACCATTCAACTCTTTTCCTAAAATAAGTAGGGTTATTTCTGAATCTTCTTTTTTTAAGGAAGCAATAGCTTTAATCATTCGCCAAAAAGCTTTTTGCCGTGAAATTCTACCGACTGCAATGATTGTCTTGTTTTTTCGGTAATAACTACTATCCGAACCAATTGATGCCTCTTGTGCCTTTTGAATTTTAGCAATTTGATAGGGGTTATAAATCACTTGAATTTTATTAGCATCTAAATAAAATTCCTTAACCAAATCCTCTTTACATGCCTGTGATACCGCGACAATTTTATCTGCTTTTTGATACAACTTCCTCACATGTTTTTTTTGTTTTTCATTCAAATTCAATGACAAATAATTTCTTACTGAAACAATAGTATCTTCATTATAATATGTTTGTATATTTAACTTATTTGCTAACGTAGCAAAACTAATCACTTGATCATAATTATGTTTCTTTTTTATCTGCAATAACTTCCATCTATATCCAATAATGTGATAAAAAATCTTCTTGATTATATTTTTATCACTATAATTTTTATTGATTATATGTTTAGGACCGTGATAAATATAGTCGCCTGTATTATTTAAAACAATTAAATCACAGGTAACTTCATTCAGATACTGCTCATTAAAAAATTCACATAGATTGATGGCAACGCGTTCAGCCCCACCTCCCGTTAATGAACTGATGACAAAGGCTATCTTTTTCATATAATCGCCTCCACAATCATTTTATATTGATTACATACATGGGAAATACTATGATTTTCTTCAACATATTGATAGCTAGCCTTTCCCATTTCTTGTATTTTTTCTTGAGTTAGTGAACGAATAAATGCATTTGCCGTTGATAAATCCTCTTCACAGTATTGACCTAATGCATAACGGTCAAATATATGATCTGGATTAATACCAATAGATAAAATCGGTGTATGACCTAATCCGGATTGAATAAAGGTATTGGGAAACCCTTCGGCTGAGGATGTATTGACAAATAATAATGCTTTGTCAAAATATCTTTGAATCTCAGTCGATTCAACATAGGGTATATATTTTAAATTAGAAAGGTCACGTATTTTATCTAAAATTTGATCTCTTAAATTTATGCTTTCTGGCTGATTATTCGTTGGCATTATCATCAAAAACGAATAATGTGGATTTGCTTGTGCCAACTCTACAAATAGTTCTGGTCGCTTCATCGGTTGTGCACGTGCAACCCATAAGATGAAAGTATCTTCAGTATTTTTTACATCTTGTCCATCTTTCCCAATTTCAAAGCCATTTTTGATAATTGTCGATTGCCTTCCTAATCGAAGCAAGGCATCTTTTTGATCATTTGTTTGTGCAACTAATGCCCTCGCATTAAATAGTCCATACTTATAAAACTTATAAAACCTGCTTCCTCTATCTTTATAATGTTCAACGTCATAATTATAGTCATGAGCTAAACGAAAAATGACCTGCTTTCTTTTTATTTTCTGATGAAGAAGTACAAGTAGTCCCAAATGATCACTTGCCGTTGTTGTGATAATAACATCTTCATTAAATAATATAATTTGAATAATAAGATATATTTGACGAAAGATTTTTTGAAGGCTTCCTTTCTTCTTATTTAAATGTTTAATTTTTTTGACGTGAACCCCGTGGACATCCATATCCTTTTGGCCTTCGTCCATAACTCTAAATGAAACATTGTACTTCGGATCTTTGGCCATCTCAATTGCTAGATTATAGCAATTAATTTCTGCACCACCAGCAAATTCTTTCCCTTGCTTGGGATAAAATAGTATTGTTGCCGATGGCAAATATATTCCGACATTAATTTGTTTTTTCATTCTCCGTCCCCCCTGTTCCTATACGCGAATAATTGTTTGTTGAACGTTGATATCGAATAATTAGGATGCCTAATCCTAATAATACCCATTCATGAATAATTATTGAAGACGGGAACAACGTTCGTCCACTCATCCCTGCTATTAAATACATGACAAATGAAATTAAAACAGCTAACAGAATATCTCGATCATATTCAAATTGATTTTTAATAAAAGAAAAAAATATGTTTAAATTAATATACCCAAAAATAAACGCGTATACAATCAATCCCACTATCCCGCTATCCAATAATACCTCAAAATACATGTTATGAGGATGTGTCACATCAAGAATCAAACCATTTCGAAAGACAAAAGACTCTACTATAGCATAGCGACCAACTCCCCATAACTTATCGCTTATGGGAAGCCGAAGCCATTCCCACCATAATGGAAGCCATATGTCCCCAGATCTTCCTGCTGATAATGTCTGAATATCTGTTCCGGCTACTAATGTTAAAAAACGGTCATACACCTGTTCAGGTAAAAACATTAACATCACTCCAACAGCAATTATTGTCAAGAAGTACTTTATATCTATTTTCCCTCTTAATACCCCATAGGATAAAAATGTAAGAATAACACATACATATGCAGTTCTTGAAAACAATATTGCAATAGCAAATAAAGAAAGATAAAAGGTTATCTGAACTAGTCGTTTTTTCGAATTAATATACATCGCCAACACAAGGGGAAAGCCCATAATATAAAAGTTAGCTATATCATTACCATGCAATCCTAATACTGCACCGATTTCTCCTCGAATTAAATTAAAATTCATTTTTTGGGGTACTATAAAAACATAAATAAAGATAATTGTTATCGATAAGATAAATAGTGAAAAAATAACCCCATCAATAATAAAATGTTTATCTTCATAGTTATAAAATAATAAAATCATAAGTATAGGAAAAAGATACACTAATGGGGAAATTAAAAAATTACTTATTAATCGTATTACCGAAAGATTGTCTGACCAAGCAAGGCTAATGTAGTCAATATAATCAATCGACTTAATTACTGCCACAATAAACACCGAAATATAAATCAATAAAACGCCAAAATATTTTAAATCAAAAGTTGTTTTAAGATGAATTTTATAACGAATAAACATCAGACCCAGAAGTGCAAAAAATAGGATAACATAAAGTTTTACCGGAATTCCAGGAATAATCTGTGTTTGCATAAATCCAGTGTTTACATAAGGCGTCACAAGTAACATGATCCCAATTGAATACTTAATATTATGATACAAAACTATGGCGATAATCGTTCCTAAACACACAACTAAAGATAGCTCAAGACTCACTGCAGAGAAAAGAACAAATAGGAAGCCGATTAACATTATTATTCCTTTGTAATAATTATCCCATAGTTTTTTTAATAGCATTATAGACTCCTTAATATTTCTTCAATCGGTTTGAAATACTCGCGCTGTTTTTTTATAAATTCAGTATAATTAAAAGCATCTTTTTCTAGTAACTGAGCTGATTTATCTAGCAATGCTTCCGCATCAAATAATAAATCATTAACAAAATACCTATCTGTAAGATTGGCCTCTTTCAAGAGGTAATGAATTTTACTCTCCATATCCCCATATTCTTTCATCTCAAATGATATGAAAGGCTTTTCATTTAGAATTGAAAAGACAGTCCCATGAAAGAAAGAAGTTACGATTAAATTGCAATATTTGAATACTTGAACAAACTCTAAAGGATTAAGATTTCCAATAAATTTTGTGTTTCCCAAGTGTTGATAAAAAGAAACATATTCAAATTGGCTACCAAAATTGCTTCGATAAAGATTCACTAACTCCGTATTTGTTCCCATGAATCCTATAACCGGTTTTGACAAATCAATTCCTGCACGCACTATCTTCTTTTCTATATCAATCTCAGGAAAATTAATTAAAAACGTTGGATCACTTACAATATGAATGTCTTGATCTGTCATTGTTGAGATTAACATTTTGGTATGTTCATCACGGACACTCACACATATATAATCCTCTAAGTACTCTCTTAATTTCTTTTTCACTTCTTCTGGATATAAACCATAAGGTGTGCGGTTAGCAGAAGCTGCATAACTTATTTTTTTGCAGTTCAAAGAATTAGGAAGCCAATAAATATTTGGTAATGGTAGTTCGTTATTTGTTTTCCATACCTCATCACTTCCGGTAATGACAACATCATAATTTTGTTGGTTTATATATTCTATTCCTTCCTCTAGGCTATCAATCAATTTTAATGAAGATAATTTCATCTGATGTTTAATAAATTTTTTCATACGATAATAATTAATTAAACTTTTAAAACGGATATGGAAACGTCCAAAATTATATTTTTTAAAATCATGAATCTCACGTTTTCTAAGGTTCAAATTAATAATTTCCACGTTATTTTTTGTATCCATATTTAAAACTTTTTTATATAAACTATAGGCTTGAAGAATTGCACCATAGTTATTCGCTCTATGAAAGGTAAGTATACCTATTTTTTTCATTTTTTCACCGCCTTTTTGAATGCGTCATAATAAAACAAAATATCTTTTTTCATAAGAATTAATTCCATAAATTTGACATTATATTTCATCATAAAAACTAGTAAAAAGCTAACTCCACAAAAAGTATAGGAAACAAATGATGCTAGTGCTGCACCATTAATATTCATCGTCGGAATAAGTATGAAATTTAATCCGATATTAATAAGTACCGAGAGGCTAAATATTGTTACAGAAAGGACTCTTTTTCCATCTGCAATAAATAATGTATAAATAAATTTATAAAAAATCATAGATACATTACCGCCAATAATAATGACTAACGGCACGTATGCACGAATAAATTCATCATCATATAAAAATCCAATTAGCATTCGTCCAAATGCGACAAAAAACAAGACCATAAGTAGCGAAAACACAAAATTAAACTTAATGGCTTCCACAATGGATTTAATATCATTCTTTTTTGCATTTTTCCCGAAAAGTACATCTTTAAACGCATCAGGAATCAACCATAATTGTCCACCTAAATTGACTGCTAACGAATATATTCCAACATCATCAAACTCTGCCATTTCTTTTAAAATGAAGATGTCAATATTGTAGTTTGATGTAATAAGTAAAAGTGTTAATAATGGTAGTATGCCGACTTGGACAGCTCGAACAAAAAGAGATCTGTCAAATCGAACACCTAAGTTAAATACATGGATTTCTAACATACTTAATTTAGTAGCAATGTCAACAATCAGTTGCAATAGTAACATGAAAAAGATGAACAACAGATTTGCATCAGGTAAGAAAAAGAAAATGACAAATAAGGAAAATGTATGTACAATAGTTGTCACAATTTTTGAAACATTTCGCACATGAATATTTTCGATAACACACAAAAAATCCATCTGTCTTGCTGTTACATGTAAAGGTATTAATAGTAAAAAATACTTATAATCCATTGATAAAACAAAAAAAACAACTAATGTTATTATATAATTGAAAATCATCTGCCACTTATAAAATTGTATAAATTTTTCTTTGACCTTCGGTATTTTTTCTTTTTTAAAACTTGAGTATCCTTGATAAACACCGAGATTTAAAAAAATCGCAACAAGTACAACAATATTCATGACATAACTATAATGACCTTTTAATGTTGCACCTAAGTAACGATTGATTAAAATTGAATTTACAAGTCCAAGAATTACTAAGATAACTTTGGTCCCTATTGTATGAATATAAGGATTTTTTCGCATTTTTGTAATAACTTTCAAATACTTACCTCTTATCTATCTTTTGTATAGTAATCAACATGACTATTGTCTTTTACTTTTGTCAATACAGTTCCTAGAATTTTAACATTAGTTCGTTCAATTTGTTCTTTTGCTTGTTTGACCTCTTCAATCTTCGACTGATTGGATGCTATAACAAGTACAATACCATCAGCAAGTGTTGCCCAAATAGAGGTATCAGACATACCTAATACTGGAGGTGTGTCAATTAAAATAATATCGTAATCTACTCTTGCCTGTGTAATTAACTCTTTTAGTTTTTGAGAAAAAAGCAATTCAGAGGGTTCCGGCGGTTCAATTCCAGACGTTAAAATATCCAATGTCGGATAATCCGGTACCGATTTTATAAATTCCGAAAATTCTTGATTACCAACTAAATAATTCGTTAAACCATTATTTTTTCGTAAGTCAAAAAGCTCATGAATTGTAGGTCTTCGAAGATCCCCATCAATGAGTAACGTTTTTAAAGAATACTTTGCCATCGTAATAGCCAAGTTTGAGATTGTTGTGGATTTACCTGCTCCCTGTTTTGCACTTGATAACAAAATCACTTTTTTAGGAGAATCAACGTTTGTGAACCGTAAGTTTGTTCTCAAAACACGAAAAGCCTCTGCTTCATGCTCTGTGGGTTGATGAAATGTCACTAAATTTACATTCATAAACTTTACCTCCCTTTAAACTTTGGTATCTCTGATAATACAGATAGACCAATTAATTTTTCTATATCTTCTTTCGTACGCAATCGATTATCTAACTTATGTATAATAAATATAACAATTAAAGCCGTTAATACCGCAACGATTCCTGCTAATACAAGATTTATTATCACATTGGGACCTTCTTTATATCTTGGTATATCTGCATAATCCACGATTTGGATATTATCAACACCAACAATGTCTTGGGCTCGAATCACTAATGTTTCTGACAGTTTATTTGCAATCTGTGCAGCACGTTCCGGATTTGTATCAATATATGTCACCATAACAAATCTCGACTCTGAGAGTGTTTCCACATCAAGTCGATCAACCATGGTCAAATAATTCATATTTAACCCAAGCTCATCGATTACTTCACGTGTAACTAATTTTGTTCGAAGTAATTCTCTATAATCGAGAACTAACTTGGAATCAAGTTGTAAATCCGACATACTAATTGATGAGGCAATATCGGTATCTTTACCTATAAAAAGCGTCGTGCTCGCAAGATATGTTTCTGGTATATATAGATTTGTCATTATAAAGGTCGTCGAACAGCCCACAATAACAAAGATTAAAATAAGCCACCACATCTGTAATATACTGTGTATAAGCTTTTTAAAGCTAATTTCTTGTAATTCATTGTTCATATGCTCACCTCTTGTTATTTAAAGCACGTCAACGAGTTCCACTAAATATTGTCCGTAATCTGTCTTCTTTAAAGGTTCTGCTAAAGCAAGAAGTTCTTCTTTATTTATATAACCTTTAATATATGCAATTTCTTCAAGGCATGCTATATAAAATCCTTGTCTTGATTGAATTGTTTCAATAAAGTTTGATGCACGAATAAGCGAAGAATGCGTTCCCGTATCAAACCAAGCCATACCTCGTCCAAATAACTTTACATCTAATGCGTCTAACTCAATATATTTATTATGTACTTCTGTAATTTCTAATTCACCGCGTTCAGAAGGTTTTATCTGTTTTGCAATCTCAACAACACGATGATCGAAAAAATACAAACCAGGAACTGCATAGTAGGAGATAAAATCCTTAGGTTTTTCAACAATTCGCTTTGCTTTTCCATTTTCATCAAAGTCTACAACACCATATCGTTCAGGATTTTTTACATAATATCCAAAAATAGTAGCACCTTTATTATTGTATCTAGCTTCTTGCAATTCACCCACAAATCTAGACCCATAAAAAATATTATCGCCAAGAACTAAACATACATCATCTGTACCTATAAATGATTCTGCAATAATAAATGCATCCGCCAAACCTTTGGGTTCTTCTTGTACTGCGTAGGAAATGCTTAATCCAAGTTCTGAACCTGTTCCTAATAATACTTGGAAAGAATGTTGATCTTCCGGTGTCGTAATAATAAGTATCTCACGAATATCTGCTAGCATAAGGACAGATAAGGGATAATATATCATCGGTTTATCATAAATTGGTAATAGTTGTTTTGAAATCGCCTTTGTTACAGGGTACAAACGTGTCCCCGATCCACCTGCAAGTATAATTCCTTTCATGATATTCCTCCATTCTATAGTAAACTATAGTTGTTAATGTACCATTCAATCGTCGACCTTAAACCAATTTCAAAGCTTGTCTTAGGACTCCACCCTAAATCTCTCTCGATTTTTGAGGCATCAATCGCGTACCGTCGATCATGACCTTTTCTATCCTCGATATAGGTGATCAAAGAATGATTAATGTGGTTAAACTCAGGTTGTCCTTCTAATTCCTCTTGTAATATCTTAATAATCAACTCAACAATATCCTTATTCTGCATTTCATTACGTCCACCAATATTATAAACTTCACCAATCTTAGAATCTCGAAGAACCTTTTCTATACCACTGCAATGATCTTTAACATATAACCAGTCCCGAATGTTTTTACCATCTCCATAAATAGGTAATGCTTTGTTATCCAATGCATTAAGAATCATTAGCGGAATTAATTTTTCCGGAAATTGATAAGGACCATAATTATTTGAACATCGTGTTATATTCATCGGAAATCCAAAGGTATCAAAATATGATTGTACAATTAAATCTGCCGAAGCTTTTGACGCTGAGTAAGGGCTATGAGGACTTATGGGTGTTGATTCCGAAAAGTACCCTTCGGGCCCAAGCGATCCGTAAACCTCATCTGTTGAAATCTGCAGAAATTTTTTCTCTTTTTTAAATCCGTTTTCGATTTCCCAATGTTTTTTTGCGACATCTAAGAGTGTCTGCGTTCCTAAAATATTGGTTTGGATAAACACAGATGGATTTTCTATACTGCGATCAACATGACTTTCTGCAGCAAAATTAACAACATAATCTATGTTGTAAGTTTCGAAAAGTGTATTTACTTTTTGACGATCACATACGTCTCCTTGAATAAATTCGTAAGAAGGATATGATTGAATTTCTTTAAGATTTTCAAGATTCCCCGCATAAGTTAACAAATCATAATTAATGACTTGTATTTCTTCCTGTGGGTATTTTTCATAAAGATAATGGATATAATTTGAACCAATAAAGCCTGCTCCGCCTGTAATTAAATATGTCTTCATAGTTACCTCCATATGGACACGTATTAATAGCCTTTTCTCATACTATTTTTCGTATCTCTTCTGTGCAATCTCCCATAAAAAGTTGTCTTTTTCGATTTCTACATCATTCATCGTTAGTATTTCATCTTGTGCAATGTCCCGTGTTACTATAGCATTTTCAGCTAATGAAACAGACAGAGCATTTTCTTTACGATAAGTCGAATAGTTGTCTACAAGTCCATAATAGTCATAACCACCAATACAATCCAATCGCTCTCCCTTTTTCAACGGTCTTTTTGCAAAGGTTGCAACATCAACAAGTGGACGTTCAGCAATCGGTTCAATGGTTGATTCTCTATTTAAAACCATATTAACTGCACCGACAAGTATTTCAATAGAACAAAGATGATAGGGTCTATAGAACAAATAATAAGGTCCTGTTCCCATTTTATAATATTGCATATCATCAATAACTTGTGGATGATTTGAATGTCCTATAACGAATACGCCACCTGATGGCTCTGCTCCCGGAATTATTTCAATGACTTTGTTTTTATGAAGTATTCCACCTTCTTCTTTTGGTTTTATACGATTGACAATTTCATCAATTGACATATTATGCCCATGCATTCCCCTTACATCCGGCAGATATCCAGTAGCATTACTCACAAGTCCCATCTCAATATTCATCTTCGTTCCATCTGCAAAGGAAGATATTTTATAGGGGTTTTGCTTATATGCATCTGACCAAGGTTTAACTGAAGTCGGTGTCGCATGTATATCCGTAAAATTTTTAAATTTTCCTAAGGCCGTAATATCAAAACCTAGAATTGAAACATAGTCAAATAGCTGTTTAACCACTCCGGGTTCATCACCATCTTGTCCAGAATAAATCACATTATGTTCTTGTGCCATTTGCTTAAGCTCCGGTCCGATGCAAATATCCATCTCAGGATTGGTAACAATATGTTTGCCCGATAAAATGCTGTTATATGCCACACGAGCTCCAAATTCAGGTGCTCCTGTTGTGTCAACAACAATGTCTGCATCACTCTCATAAATCAAATTCGAATCTGAAACAAGTGCAATTTTATTATTGTTTTGAGCCGCCTTCAATTCTGCCGTTGAAGTACATTCTTGGTACTCTAAGCTATGATTACATTGCTTAACTATGCGGCGAACTTTATCCATGTCTCGGCCATAAATCAGTGAAATACGCACACCTTTCATAAATGATGCTTGAATAATCATGCCACGTCCGATAAATCCGGTACCAACAGCAGCAATTTTAATTGCTTGTCCTTCACGTTCTCGTTCATTCAACTTTTTGTATATTTGACTATACATACGCATCCTCCTCTTCCAATCCTTCTAGCCACTAAAAAAGTTATACCATTTTTTCTTTTTATTATTCGTATTAACGTGAATATCTAATAGGGGCTGATTCTTAATAATACGCTTTGGATTCTCATTAAATAATTGGTTAGCAATCGTCTCTCCAAAACGTTCACGCACAGATTGATATCCATCCAATAACTTGGGTGCTCGTTTACTCAAATTATGTGCATCTGACGCAATAATATGAACAAGGCCTGCTTCGATTAATTGTATCGCTCGTTTACTTGTTTTTGCATTTGTAAGATAACTTGAGGTTAATTGTCCATAACATCCTTGGCGAATCAAATTTATTAGTTTTTCCGGATCTCTTTGAAAAGATACATATCGCTCAATATGTGCAAGAATAACCTGTTTTCCTTTCGCAATGATTTGGAAAATCAGCTCTTCATGAGCAGGATAATATTGGTGAAACGGTAATTCTATTAGATAATAATCAGATTTAGCCAGACTATATGCTTTTTGATTAAAAATTGCCGAAACACCTTCTTCATTCAAATGAATCTCATTTCCTAAATACAATTCTAACTCAAGTTTTTCTTCCTCTAATCTTTCAATCAACCTATAATAATTTTCTAAAACAAAATCATTATTATAGTCAGGAATATTATAATGGGGGGTAGCAACTATAGAATGTAATCCCTCACTAATAGCTATTCTAGCCATATCCACTGCCATATCTAAATCTTTAGCTCCATCATCCACGCTAGGAATCAAGTGAATATGTGTATCTATCATCATGCATCATCGCCTTTATCTTATTATACGTATTATTCTGTACAGTTGTCAAACGATATTATTTTTCGATAATCATTGTCTAATAACAATTATAATTTTACATTGATATTTATCATCTGTCAAATTTTGGTAATTTTTTGTCTTTATCCGATAAAATAATTTGCGAATGTTCAACTGGCCAAGATATATTTAAAGTTGAATCATTATATATAATCCCGTCTTCGTCTTCAGGATGATAATAATCCGTTGTTTTATATAAAACTTCCGTTTGGTCTTCTAAGGTCAAAAAACCATGCGCAAATCTAGGAGGCACATAAAACTGTCGTTTGTTGTCTGCAGATAATATGGTCG
>CAZLXW010000059.1:0-23590 GCA_964563505.1 uncultured Eubacteriales bacterium | reverse complement strand
ATGAATCTCTACAGAATCTTATTTTACTAAAAACGTTTAATTATCTCAACGAAAATATTTCTCAGATTTCCCGTTTACAAAATAATCGATTTACCCTCATTAAGAACAAAAATTTAAAGAGTATTAAGGCAAACGTTATTCTAGAAAGTGGTTATAATGTTGGTTTTTTCTTTGCCTTAACGCTAGGTGCATATCGCTTAGCACAATCAGCTATAACATTTGGTACCTTTACCGCTTTTTTACAGCTTGTTGGTGAAATACAAGGCCCGATTCATGAAATGACGCGCTCAATTCCTCGTTTAATTTCATCTCTATCTTCACTCGAGCGAATCGAAGAAATATATGCTCTGCCTGACGAATTACATCAAGATAATTATATCACAGAAAACAAGGAAAAATTACTGGGACTTCAAATTCAAAATCTTTCTTTTGCTTATGCCCCATCAATTCCGGTTCTTAAAAATGTTTCAATAGAAATAGCCACTGGAAAACGTATAGGAATCATTGGCCCTTCAGGTAGTGGAAAAACAACCCTAATTCATTTAATTTTATCCCTGATTGAGCCGAATTCTGGAAACTTATTTCTTGCCTTTGATTCCGGAAAGAAAATACCGGCCTCATCACAAACTCGAGATTACTTTACCTATGTTTCACAATCAAATCCACTCTTTTCAGGTAGTCTTCGTGAAAACTTATTCTTAAATGAACATATTTCAAAAGAACAACTTCAAACGGCTTTAACAGCTGCTTGTTGTGATGAATTTGTTGATCAATTAGAAGAAGGTATTGATTCTTTAATTCACGAGCGAGGTGTTGGCATTTCACAAGGACAAGCTCAGCGTATAAATATTGCTCGTGCACTTGTTCATAATAAACCCTTTTTAATCTTGGATGAAGCCACATCATCACTAGATCGTGCTACAGAACAAGAACTCATAAAAAATATAAGACATTATTATCCAAATACGACCTTGATAGCGATTACTCATGGCACTGAATTATTGAAAATTTGTGATGAAATATATGAAATTAAAGATAAACAACTCGTTTTAACAACTGAATATGCATACTAAGACTTCGCACATTTTAGGTGAACCTATACTAGGTACACCTAAAAAAAGAGTATCTGAATTCCAGATACTCTTTTAATATATGATATATATTAGAAAATTTTTCCCCATTTACTTTTGGTACGTCCATAACCATGACCTTTTCCATTGCCAGGTCTTTCTGTTTCTCGGATGTCTAATTTTTTAACTTGTGGAGCTTCCCATTTTTTCATAATATTACCTCCTATAAACTGTTGATCTGTTGATCTGTTGATCTGTTGATTGTTAATTACAAACTCACCTTTACTACAAATATCTAGTTTTGTTTATGTGTCTATTATAACACTCTGCTAACAATTTTACAAGAAAAATATTCACAGTTTATTCATATTTCGTTCATTTTTATATATTAATGATATCTTCTGTTGTTAAAAAAAGAGTATCTGAAATCAGATACTCTAATAAAATACGATCATCTTTAGGATTTAAAACCCCAGCGGCTTTGGGTGCGTCCGCATCTATTGCCAACATTGCCTTTAAATTTGAATTCTGTTTCCTTAATGTCTAATCTTTTCATTTGTGGTACTTCCCATTTTTTCATAACATTACCTCCTATAAACTGTTTTGACTGTTACTCACCTTTACCTCAAACAAATATTTGTTTACGAGCATATTATATCACTAACTTTACAAAATTACAAGATATAATTCACACTTTATTCACACTTTGTTCTTAATTTGCTCAAAAAGTTTTTCTTTAATAATACGCACTTGCTCTTTTACCGTAAATTGATTAATGGGTCGTTCTAAATGATAGACATCTACATGGCTGAGCACATGGCTGAGAAGTATAAATTGTTGGGCTTTCAGTCCTAGTTTTTCAACCATATCTTCAATAAAGGCATGTATTAACAACACTTCTAATGCTTGATTTTTTTCAAGTTTGGTTAATGCCACCTGTTCAACCTCAGATTCTTCTAACCAAATAATTCCACCTAATTGCTTACTGGCCTCTTCAAAATGGTCTTGAGCATCTACATAAAATTTATCTACATCATGAAAAATTTTCTTACTTGGATCTGGGGAAGACTCATATGCATCCATGGTATTTTTCCACATTTTTTGCGTCGGAAAACTCGGAATCACATCTAACTGGTTCTTTATCGATATTGCTGATAAATCATCGCTTAATAGCTTATATCCGGATTGAATAAATTCACGTGCTATGGATGATTTTCCTGCTCCCGCTTCTCCTACAATAATAAAGGCATGATTATTTGCACAAATAGCACTTCCATGAATTGAAAAAACATTTCTTTGCAGTAATAATGTTGCAAAGGCTACACCAACAATATATGTAACAATCTCATTCTTCCAGTAATCCTCATTATGAGGAACTATATTCATGTAATTCCCATTTTTAATGGTAAACTTAGCCATATCATGAATATCTACTATAATATTGTTTAATCCATCAATTTCAAATTCAACCGAGTCGTCATCGACACAAGCAGGCTTCCATTCACCAACTTCAATAATGACATCCGGTTGACACGGTTGAATTTGAGCAATATTAAGATGAATATTTGACTCAACACATAAATCAAACAACCTATAATATTCTTTTGACATCATCGCTGAACCTCGGAAATCACTTTTGCTTCTTCTAATTCCTTTATAAAAACACTAACATCCTTTTCTATTTCTTCACTATCCGCATCATATGTTTTTGTGAGTTCTTCAATAACTTGCTGAACATTTTTTTCACCATCTATCTGTTCCCAGACATCTTTACCAACTTCATTAATTACAAAATACTCTCCTGAATCAACATTTAACATTGCTAACTCATCACCAAGTTGTGCCGGTTGAATACCTTCTTTTTTAATAAATACTCTTTCTTTCTCCATCTTATTCCTCCTTTAAAAATGATATCGTTTCCTTATGTGTAATAATAATACGATGATCAATATCACGGCGAATCCACTTTGCTAAATTTTGACGTGACTTAAAAATCACACGAATCACTCGCACTCCCCAAAAAAAGGGTAGTAACCAAGGTAATGTATTTAGCTGTGGATACCTTCGCTTCATTTGATCTAATGGTAAAAAAACAAATGCAAATCGATGCATTTTTTTCTTCACTTTTTTTCGCCGACTTTTGACAAGATCTTCATAGCGTTGTTCAATAAGATATTCTTCCCGCATTCCTGTGTCACCAGAGCGTGTAATAATACCAAAAAGATTTTCACATATTTCTTCATCAATAGGATAGTCAATCATAAAATCACTTTGCAAATATCTCTCCGCACAAGCCAGAATATATGCACCTGATTTTAACAAGTGAAATCCTTCTAAATACTCAATGAGTTTATCTTTTTTTATATTATTTTTTTGTGCCTTAACGTAAATTGCCAAGTCATATACCCCTTTTAACCCAATTCCTGTACCATATAAATGCTTGGCCATATGACTAATCATATATGCCGTTGATACAGTCGGTTCAAGTACATGAACGCCTAGTTTGTCCGAAAAAACTGCTGATTCCAAAGCAATTTGACTAAATTTTTCCGTATAGGCCGATACTTTCTTTTTGAATAATGCGTAATGGACTTCAAAAAAATAACCGTCTTTTTTAGGATAATATATCCTCTCTTTATCTGTGTCGTCTTCAACTGCATGGATATAGTCAAAGCCTTTAAATATTGAATCTGCTTTATCTACATCATTGGGATTAATAAGTATATCCATGTCACTCATTGTTCTGTTTTCAGGCTTATCATAATAGGTCGCCAAATCGATACCTTTTAAAACCACAACAAAAATGTCTCCTACAATAAGTTTTTTGATCATCTTCAGAGCTTGTGCTTCAGATGTTTTCCCCCAGAATATTCGATGAACAACAAAATTTTGCCATTCTTTATAAATCTCCGTTGCTTTAAATGTCTGGGAAAAAAAACGATTATAATAATCAAAGAAAACGCATTCTAACCCATGTTCTGATGCAAACTCCATGCACTGATCCCATTGTTCATTTGACAAGTCTAACTTTGGATCTTTTACTTTGTTCAATGCTTGTAATAAAATAGTCACTCTAAAATCCATAATCTCACCCTTTTTATGTATTTATTGCTATCATTGTTCCATTCCAAGTTCCTATATAAATTGTGCCCTCCTTATCCACAACCGGCACCGAAAGTGCTTTTCCTACATTCAAAGAAGCTTTTTCATTTCCATCTTTGTCCAAAATCAACATTCGCCCAGTTGTATTACTATCTTTTGTCGTTAACAATATATTTCCATCTGGATCAATACTTGGTGTCGTCCATAATCCTCGTTTAGCTGTCGTTAGCAAATGATTAAAGACTAATGAACCATCACGTTTATTTAAAGCTATAAGCTGGCCACCTAATGTTCCACAGACAACATATTCTTCATGCGAGATACTTGCCGTTCCTCGGATGGCAGCTTGCATTTTTTTTTTCCATTTTAAACGGCCATCATATCCAAGGCAAAGAATAATGCCCTGATCTTCGCCAATTCCTCCAGTAAAAAAAACACTTTGGCTTTCAACATCTACTGAAGGATTTCCCCAAAAAGAATACTTTTCTTTTAAATTAAATGTCCAGATTAATTGTCCATTCAAACTTAATTTATATATTCGATGACGATTCGCCGCAACATATATATTGCTATCTTCATCAAGGGCTACTCCACTCAACGGATATCGAGGATTCCCTAAATCAAATGTCCATATACTCCGTCCACTATATAACTCTATACAATGTAATCCAATACCATATCCTGTAACTATAACTTGTTCTTTATGTATTAAAGGTGATGACCAGCATTTATTTAGTCGAAATTTCTTGGTGTACCAATCATATGTTGACCAATCCGCCATTGTCTTACTTATTTTTCTCAAGTAGCGGTTTGAAATATTGTCGAAATACTGACCGAGCCAATATGTCCATAATAAATGTCCCTTCTTATTAAAACAATGTACATTTCCTTCTCCTGATGTAAAAACAACATAGTCATCTTTAATTGCAGGACTACCATAGTTTTTAGTTCTACCCGAATCATACATCCACCTTAAATCGCCTCTATAATCAATCGAATAAAAACACCCATCATGTGATGCAAAGTACAAATTTCCCTCTTCGTCAAATACCGGTGAGGATTCAGGTCCTTTTAATGGATATGAACGTAATTCAAATGAAAAATTAGGTACAAGTTCATAGGAGTGAATCCTATATTTTAATTGACCTGATCTATGCTCATCAAACAAAAATGAGGAAGACGGTACATTTCTCATTATAATCTCCTCCCTACAAGGTCGTATTTACTGTTTAGTCAATTCTGTGCTACCTGATAAAAAATTGGCTATTCCTGCATATCTCATTTCAAATTCACCACTTAAAAGCTCATTATTATACACATAATATTTAAAAACCATAACTGTTCCATCTTCATGAGTAATTGCAAACTCTAACTTATCTCCAAAAAGCTCTGCCTTTACATTATACTCATAAAGTTCATCCGTTTCAACTTCAATAAGAGCATCATAGACTTGCCTCTGCCTATTCGACAAAATCAATTTAATGGGCATTGGATCAGTGAGTTCATCATTTACTTCGATACTTTCTCTCGCAATTTCGTCGACTTCTTCATCCGTTAACTCTTGTCCAAAAATTCCGGCTAGTCCTTTAACAATAAGTCTTGATATTTGAAGTCCAATTTTTTCAGCAAAATCCATGGCTTTTTCAACGTCTTGTATCTGGAATTCACCTTCCCACGCTCCGGTAAGATCAATCTCACCAAAAAGCACATCTGTTCGGTAATAATCTATGGCACGATATGATTTCCATGTTTGATTATTTACGGTATAGGTAAATTCTTTAGAAAAGTATAATCCTATATTCGTTCGTCCGTTTTCTATTGGAATATATGTTAGCGTCCCTGCCTGTGGTATAAGTTTATCATATATAGCCGTCTCATGATTATTCAAATATATTTCAAGTCTTGCATGATCTGTTCCGGGAGCCATAATGGATATCAAATATTGCTTACTTTCCCAATCATCTGGTCGATTATTCCATAATTGCACCCAATTTTTTCGGATCATATATTCTTGAATTTTCCGCTTATATTTTGCGTTATCTTCCGGTGACATTTGAATCAGTTCTACATTTTCAACTTCACTAATTTCGTCTTCTTCTAAGATCAATGCTTTAAATTTTGGATTTGGAAATAGATCATCTCCAATCGCTGACTCATAGAAATCTTTTTTGAGCTCTTTGAATAATCCTTCCATTTTTTCTGTCGAGTACAGCGATGAGGTTCCTAATACAGAAAAAGAATTATACAGCCTCGAGGGACCATCAGCTACCGAGGCTGTATCATAAATGCCAAAATTTTCTCCATCAAAAGGTATTTTTAAATTTGTCGCATCGGGATAGTTTGGATCACAGACATAAATCCCGGTGGAATCCATTGCATAGGCAACAATTGCGTGTCCGGCAGTAATTTGGGGTTTATTGTCTTTAAGTGAACGCACAAATAATGAAACCCCTTGTGGGTCACCATCAGATAATAAAAATGTATAGGCAAAGTGATAGAAGATAGTTTTATCACTTAGTAATTCAGTTTGATGCGCATATTTAGCTGTCCAATCGTCATAACCATCCCAATTACATTCTTCTTGTACAACACTGGTTAAGCGAATCCCCATTGAATCATCTTTCCACCAATCCGGTGTTGAAAGATAGTGATTATTATCCATATAAGAGTGTAAAGGAACTTCACCATTTTTTGTATGATTTTTATAGTAATAAATTGAAGATAAGGTCATACCTGCACACATCCCGCCATCGGATACCGCTGAGCCATAATTCGTAAAACTCCAGTTATCCACACCAGGTCTATAGCCAGAGTCATGGACTGGTTCATTGATATATTCTTCGAGTAACGCTTTTCTTAAAGACGTAATAACAATATCTGAAAAGTGACTAAGGCCTAGAACCATTTCATCATTAGATAAGGATATCATGGGAATAGGTTCTAAGGTTCCATCCGCGTTATAATAACAGGCCATAGCAAATTCATCTTCTGTAATGGATATTGGAATCTTCATCGTCATAAATTCCGAAGCCATATCGCCACCGTTGTCAACATGAATAACCGGTAGAATCGGATTGAAAACGTCTCCAAATTCATGGTCTTTAACTTCTTTTGTCGATATTTCAAACACAAGATCTTTATCATATGCTCCACTGGGAACAATAATCTCTAATCCATGAAGTGCTGATTCCATATCATCAACAATAAGTGTACCTCCGTTTTGAGTAACCCCCTCTTTTAAAATCCTTTTTTCACGGGTCAACTCAATTGAATTGTTTTGACGTAATGACGGAATAATAGCAAAACCAACGATTAAAATTCCTATTATAATAAAGCTTAACAAAACCGGTCTCTTCTTCCGATTCTTCTGTATTTTGCTTTGAAGTGATGTCGCAAACCCAAACTCTTGAATCGACTGTGCATCACCCCATTCTCCAACCTGCTCATGATAAACTAGCGTTTCTGCTAAAATGTGACCTGTTCGACGCATATCTAGCATTTGTTGCCAATCATAAGGCCCATACGTCTGTCCATTAACATATATGTACCAGTTTGTAAGCATCATACACCCATCACTCTCCATTCATTTCTTATCGAATTGATTTAGGTAAGAGTTTAATGATTATAATAGCTAGTGCACCTCCAATAAGAGCCGTCCATAATTGAGGTAAAGAAAACGTTGCAATGATTGGCGGTTTCACTTCCGGTATAAATAATGGTAACAATGTTCGAACTGCCATGTATAAAAACAAAAACTTCCCAATAGAACTCACCACCAACCCAAGCACTTGCTGAGGTAGTTGTTCTTTCTTTTTAATAATCAGGCCAAAAGCAATAATATATATTGCATTACCAAGTGCAATAATAGGTACTAATGGAAAAACTCCCATTATGCCTGCTAAAAAAGCAATAATTGGTGTTAAACATCCGATGATGATTGCCATAGGAATACCAACAATCATTGTCGACAATAAGAGCATCATGTTAACCAAGGGACCAACCAGTGGCTGTGCAAATTGTCTGAAACCAATTTGAAAAACGAGTGTTAGCGCTAATAACATAGCACTTCGTGTCAACTTATTTGTCTTCATATTCTACTCCTTTTTTCTGCGATTATTTTTTCCACTATATCGAATGACATAATGAACGCCTTTTAAATATAACTCAATACCCATTATATACCGAACGATCGGTAATAGTCTAGCTGAGATTGTGGTGCGATATACCTTTTTAGGTTTTTTTATCAAACAAGCTTTGACAATAGCATTGACTGTCGAAAAAATACTTGGCGCATTTTTATACATTTTTTCCAAGAACACTTGGTAGTCCTGTAGCAATTCCTTATAATCTTCAATAGAATTCTGATGATTAAGTGATTGAATCGCCACCTGTTCAAATTCAGTTTTTACCGGTCCAGGTTCAATTTGGATAACATCAATTCCAAAGCTTTGAACTTCCATACGCAAAGCTTCTGTCAATCCATTAACTGCATGTTTAGAAGCACCATACCATCCTGATCCTAATGTCGATACGTGGCTTGCAGACGAAGCAATAATGATAATACGACCGCTACCTTGCTTTCGCATATACGGTAAAACAACTTGATTTACACGTGCAAGACCAAACAGATTGACTTCAAATTGATGCTTGGCTTTTTCGATATCTACTTCTTCAATTATACCATATTCTCCATATCCTGCATTATTTATGACACAATCAATACGACCTTGTTCCTGTATAATTTTATCGACAACACTTTTTATGGATACCAAATCCGTGACATCCATATATGTAGTATGAATCTTAAACTTTTTTAATCTTTCCAATCGTTTAATTCGTCTAGCTGCTGCATATACTGTGACACCTAATGCTGCTAAACGTCGAGATACACTTTCGCCGATCCCTGATGATGCTCCGACAACAAGTACTACTTTTTTACTTCCCATTAAACCCCTCTTCTCATATATCTCTTTTAACAATACGTCTATTTTTCTTTAATTTTATACCATTAGCAGAAAAAAAACAATCCACTGTTGCACTTGAATTTATCATTTCATAAGGAAACGTTTCAATTCTAGACAACAACAGTGGATTGTTGAACAACTTTATCGATACGCCGGCAACCAGTCACCATGTGCTTCAATTAAGTCGTCCACAAGATGACGAATCTCATCGATTGTAAGTTCTGAGGATGTATGCGGGTCAAGCATAGCCGCATGGTATATATGTTCACGTTTACCTGTTAGTGCAGCTTCTATCGTTAGGAGTTGTACATTTATATTGGTACGATTAAGTGCCGCTAGTTGCTCAGGTAATTTCCCCACATATGTTGGCTTAATTCCTGATGCATCAACCATACATGGCACTTCAACAACTGCATCACTTGGCAAGTTCGTTATCAAACCTGTATTTAACACATTACCACCAATTTTATAGGGTACATTAGTCTCCATCGCTTCAATAATATAAGAACCATATTCATGGGTTCGCTCATGAGTAATTTGAACATCGCCTAATAATTCTTCCCGCGTCTTATTCCACTCATTAATTTGCTCTACACAACGACGTGGATACTCATCCAAAGGAATATAATAACGTTCAATTAACTCAGGATACTTGCTCTTAATAAAATATGGAAGATATTCCGCATTATGTTCACTTGACTCCGTTACATAATAACCGAATTGTTGCATCATCTCAAAACGGACGGCATCTTTTTCCGGTAATCCGTTCTTAATCACCTGTTCTTTGATTTTCGGATATAAATCAATACCGTTTTTTTTGATTTCTAAAAGCCAAGCCATATGGTTAATCCCTGCAATGAATGTCTGAATTTCTTTATCTTCTTCCCATTCTAATCCTTCGTAAAGGTTTTTCGCACACACTTGAACACTATGACACAGTCCAATCGTTTTAATCGATGTCGCTCTTAACATAGCTCCTGTTAACATGGCCATTGGATTGGTATAATTTAAAAACCAGGCATCTGGGCATACTTCTTCCATGTCTTTTGCAAAATCAAGCATCACAGGTATTGTTCTTAGCGCTCTAAAGATTCCACCAATACCTAATGTATCTGAAATAGTCTGACGTAAACCATATTTTTTAGGTATTTCAAAGTCTGTAATCGTACAGGGGTCATACCCGCCAACCTGGATTGCATTAACGACATATTGCGCTCCTCGAAGTGCTTCTTTACGATTAGTATAAGCAATAATCTCAGCACGATTTGCATTGGAATTTTTATTAATATTTTTAAGAATCATCTCCGATTCTTGCAATCGTTGCTCATCAATATCATATAATGCAATTTCTGAGTCTCTTAAACTTTCTGTAACCATACAGTCTCCTAAAACGTTTTTTGCAAAAACTGTACTTCCTGCTCCCATAAATGTGATTTTTGGCATAATTGGCCTCCTCTGATATCATTTAATATATACATCTATTGTTATTTTAAACAAAAGCAGGTAAAATGAACATTGAAGAATGTGACATCTATTTGTCTTTATGTGATTTTTAGGAGGAACTTATGCCATTTGAGCAATTAGAATTATTTAATAAAGGTTCACAAATATGTTCTCCAAAACATAATTTTGGTCCTTTTATTCGAGACCATGTTCTCATCCATTTTATCAAGGAAGGTTGTGGAACCTTTCAAGTGAATGAGCAAACTTTTTTTGTGGAAAAAGATCAAGCATTTATTATTTTTCCTGATGTGATTACTTATTATGAAGCAGACAATACGAATCCTTGGCATTATTATTGGGTTGGATTCCGAAGTCCCGATGTCGTTTGGCAACTTGAAAATATCGGCATCGATGTTAATCATCCAATTTTAAATTTTAAGGAAACAGACATCTTATGGAAGCATATTGTTCAATTAACGCAATTATCGACACGTGCTCTAAGTTCATATTATAAAAGCACCGGATTACTCTATCTTATTATCGATGAACTTTTTCAGCAATTAAAAGGGACTTCAAACTTTGTTGCCCTAAACCAAAGTATTCATGGCGATTCATATGTTGATTCAGCCTGTTATTTTATTGCAAAAAACTATACCCAAGATATCCGCATTGAAGATATTACATCCTATGTGGATCTTGAGCGCAGTTATTTCTCCCGACTTTTTAAAAAGCACACCGGTTTTTCTCCTAGGGATTATCTCATTCGTTATCGAATGCAACAGGCCATGCACCTATTACTCACAACCGACTTACCTATTGGAACGATTGGAAATTCTATCGGCTATGAAAATCCCTATCATTTTTCAAAAATTTTCAAAAAAAACGTCGGTGTATCACCCACCGACTATCGAAAAAATGACATATGAACTCCAACTATTTTGTGAAACTCTCTGCCATCTGAAGCACCTTTTCCGGTTCTATATCTGCTATAATGTCAAACACAGCCTCGTGGTTGGCCCAGTGGAGTATCACGCGTTCTTCTTTTAAAATAAGCAATCCTTCATTCCCCTGGATATCAACGTGAATAATCTCTGCATCTTCAGTATCTAATTGCGTATCTCCATTGAGTGATGATTGCATCATTCGTATTTGTTCATTTCCCTTTTCGTATACTGTGACAATCATATCACCATAACTTTCTTCTTTACTTAAAGCAAACCCATCTGGCACATAGGTCGGATAATAGCCTTCTCGGTCCATAGGGCCCCCACTGTCCCCATCCGAAACCTCTTCATAGGTTATGGACGTATATCGCTCATTTGTCTCTAATATCAAATTGTACACTTGCACACGGACGGCTTCTACTGTAAATGTAATAAGAGCTAAGCTAGCAATAAAAATAAGCACCACCAAGGAAGCTCTTGATGTTATTCGCCGATAAAAGTCATTTCGTCGTTTTTTATTTCCTTGCTTTTTAACCCACAGATTCAGCGATTGGGGAACCTCTATACGACTTATTTCGTCACGTTTTTCATCAAGTTCAGCAAGAATATTTTCAATATGTGCCTGGCCGATTTGTTTGTAATATGTCGTCATCAATTCATCATATTGATGCATTTGTTTTTCATTACTCATTAAGGTCACCTTCCATCACATCATGAAGCGCTCTTCTAGCTCGCATCAAACGAACACGAGCATTTCCTTCTTCAATGTCGAGCATTTTTGATATTTCTTCATTTGTATACTCATATTCATATCTTAAAGTTAATATATCAGCATATTCCGGTTTGATTTCATTTAGTTTTTTAGATACATAGTGTATTTGATCCAATCTTAATACATGAATCTCCGGGATGGCCTCGTCATCCGAAGATAGATCAAATGCGAGACTATCAAAATCAACTGTCCTATAGGTTTTACGTTGTCGATAAATATTTATTGCTATGTTTCTAACTATAATAACAATTAATGCTTTGATTTTGTTACACTTAACATCAACTTTTTTTTCTAAATAACGCGCCATTTTAAGTAGTGCTGTCTGAACAACATCTTCGGCCTCATATTCATCATTTAAAATATCATAGGCAACATACCATAATTCCTTTCGATATAAATAATAAATTTCTTCTAGTTGCGTGCGTAGGACTTCATCGTCGACGCTCATCAAAAAAACGAACATATTTCCCCCCAAATTTATACAACATAAGACTAGTTAAGGCCCCAAAAGAATCAATCAACACATCACGTATTTGACCGGATCTACCCTCTATGAATAATTGATGCGTCTCATCACTTATTGCATATAAAACTGAAATAATAAAAGCCATTAAAATCGGTTTTTTTGTATCTTGACGTTTTAAGGGCCTAACCAATAAACCACCTAAAACAAAATATATAAAAAAATGCGCATTTTTTCTTATAAATCCATGCCACCAGTCAATTTCTTCTCTTGCATTCGGCACAATATGCTCAATAACCTGCAATACTTTTTCTGTAACAGAAGAACTTATTTTACTTGACTGTGTTGCCGGCTGATGGGAAAACATAAAAATAATGCCCATCCAAACAATCGGCAAAATCCAATGCCGTAATTTACTCACATTCTTTAACATCCCTTCACCCTTTCAACATTGCGTTTATAAAAAATAATTTTCTATAGCTAGAGCAACACCATCATCCTCAACATCTTTTATAATCATATCTGCCACGTCCTTTAATGCTTGTGTTCCGTTTTCGACTACAAATCCCTTTTTAGCTTTTTGAACCATGGATAAATCATTCATACTATCCCCAAAACAGATGGTATCTTCCCACGTCATATGATAATAATCAAACAAAACTTCTATTCCTTCAGCTTTCGACCACTGAATATCCATTAAGTCCGCTCCAAAGTTTCCATTAAACAAAAAGAAGTGAATTTGCGGAAGAATTTTAGCCAAGGTAAGAATATCTTCCTTGTCCGCCACAATATGTAATGAATGTACTTTTCGTTTCAATAACTGATATGGATCATGATATATTTTATTGCAAAACCCATACATTTTCATTTCAAACTCACGGATGATTTCATAATGCGTATAGTATTCGCCACCTTCGATAGAGGCACCAACACACAAATTATGTTCAATACCATAATCTAAAACCTGTTTCATCAAGTCCTGATTAAAATAATGTTCATAGAGTAATTGATGGTTAATTGTAACTTTCAAGCCATTTGCATGAACGACGGCATCTGGATTCACCATTTCTATGAATTGCTTGCTGTTTGGAGTATCAAAATCTCGTCCTGAAGCAAGAACAATGATATGCCCCGCTTTTTTTAATGCATCTAGTGCACGAATAGTTCGTTCAGATATTTCATATTTTTTATGATTGAGTAGTGTATTATCCAAATCAAAACAAAACATTTTCCGTACCATATATGGTCTCCTAACTCTACTTAATCTCGAGCAAATAAGTCTCTTGTATAAACTTTTTCTTGAACATCAAACAAATCTTCGGATAGTCGATTCGCAACAATAACATCGGATACTTTTTTGAATTCATCAAAATCTTTAATTACACGGGATTTATAAAATTCATCCTCTTCTAAAGCAGGCTCAAAGACAACCACTTCGATTCCTTTTGCCTTGATACGTTTCATAACACCTTGTATTGCCGACTGTCTAAAATTATCCGAATCCATTTTCATTGTTAATCGATAGATTCCAACAATCTCAGGGTTTTGTTTAATAATCATATCTGCAATGTGATCTTTACGGGTACGGTTTGCATCGACAATAGCTGACATTATATTCTGAGGAATATCTGAATAATTCGCTAATAATTGTTTTGTATCTTTAGGAAGGCAATAACCACCATAGCCAAATGACGGATTATTGTAATGGGTACCGATTCTTGGGTCTAGTCCAACACCTTCAATAATTTGCTTTGTATTTAATCCTCGAACTTCTGCATAAGAATCCAATTCGTTAAAGAACGCAACACGAAGTGCTAAGTAAGTGTTGGCAAATAACTTAATGGCTTCTGCTTCTGTGGGGTCTGTAAACAAGACAGGTATTTCTTCTTTAATAGCACCTTCTTGTAATAAGTCTGCAAAAATTTCTGCTCGTTTCGATTTCTCGCCGACTACGATTCGTGAAGGATGTAGATTGTCATATAAAGCTCTTCCTTCACGTAGAAATTCCGGCGAAAAAAGTATATTCTCAGTATCAAATTTTTCTTTAATCGACTCTGTATATCCAACCGGAACTGTCGACTTTATAATCATAACAGCATCTGGATTAATGGATAACACGTTGGCAATAACCGCTTCTACAGTACGTGTATTAAAATAATTCTTCTCAGGATCATAGTTCGTTGGTGTTGAAACTATGACATAGTCTGCATCCTTATATGCCATGTAATTATCTGTTGTTGCCAATAGATTTAGTTTTTTGTTTTTCAGATATTCTTCTATCTCTGTATCAATAATTGGCGACTGCTTATTATTAATCATATCTATTTTTTCTTGGATAACATCTAATGCAATAACTTCATTATGTTGTGCAAGTAATATTGCGTTTGATAAGCCTACATATCCTGTTCCTGCAATTGTAATTTTCATCGTTTTTTCTCCCTCTAATCCTTAATTTCTATTTGTATTTGTGTGATGGGTTGTGGATTTGTTTGTTTATAAAAGCCTTCTACATCAATAATATAATCACCGGCTTTTTTAGGAATAAAAACAGCCATTCGATCAGCCTCTATTATCCTGCCGTCAAACAACTCAACTAATTCTGCTTCTGAATAGTGTTCAATTAATTCCTCTCCATAAATCATAGTATATCTTGCTCCATCTTCTACTAAATCTGCTGCCCACATGACTCTATAAATATCATTGAGTTTTTCCGGAACATCTAGCACAAAAGCTATGGGTTCATCCAAACGGTGAGTGGTTGTCAATACGTTCACTTCACCTGATAAGTCTGTATGGTCACATGCTGAAAACATCAACGACAAAGACATTACTCCCAAAATGCCAAGAATTTTTTTCATAAAAGACTCCTTATATATAATTTTAGTAACAATAAAAATATTATAACGTAATTCCAAGGACAAATCAATCTCTTGACAAAAGCTAAGAAAAAGCTTACGATAGCTTGTAAATAAGGATTTAAATGCGAGGTGCACAATGATAACACTATTTTTACTCTTAATTATTTATCTAGCTTTTATTAGCCTTGGACTTCCTGATTCTCTATTAGGTGTTGCTTGGCCGTTAATTCGAGAACAATGGGAGCTTCCCCTGGATTATGCCGGAATGATTTCTATTGTTACAATTGGTTCAACGATTCTCTCGAGTCTCTTTAGTGGACGTATTATCGCGCGTTTTGGAACGGGTAAAGTTACATTTATTAGTTGCCTTATGACTGGAAGTGCATTACTTGGTTTTTCGGTTGCACCTTCTTTTGTCTGGCTATTTCTTTTTGCTATACCCTTAGGTTTTGGTGCAGGTAGTGTTGACACAGCTCTTAACAACTACGTATCGCTTCATTTTAAATCCCATCATATGAATTGGTTACATTCTTTTTGGGGAGTTGGTGCCACTATAGGTCCTTTGATTATGGGACGGTTTCTTTTAAACAGTACTTGGCAATCCGGATATCGTTTTATCGGTTCTATTCAAATGGTTCTCGCTTTTATATTGTTAATTAGCCTTCCTTTATGGAAATTACATCATGCACATACAAGAGAGACTCAGGAACATGTAGAGCCAAATCGTTCATTATCTTTTATTCAAAAAATTCGAATAAAAGGCGTTCCATTTGCACTACTTGCCTTTCTTTTTTATGTTACAGCCGAAGCAGCTGTAGGATTATGGGGAAGTAGTTATTTAGTTCAAGTCAAAAACATATCTGTCGGCCTTGCTGCAACATGGGTTGCAATGTACTATGGCGGCATTACAATTGGTCGCCTTATATCCGGTTTTGTTTCATTTAAATTATCCAATCAGCAACTTGTTTTTTATGGCATTATAGTTAGCTTGATAGGCGTACTACTTATGCTTTTACCTTTACCCCACTGGATTATTCCAATCGCATTAATTTTAATCGGTCTAGGTTTTGCGCCAATCTTTCCTAGTCTTATACACGAAACACCTGAACGCTTTGGAAAAGAGTTATCCCAAGATATTATTGGCTATCAAATCGCTGCCGCTTATTTAGGTGGAGCCACCTTGCCACCGCTTTTCGGTGTTGTTGCTAAACATACAAGTATGGCACTTTTTCCACCCTTTATTCTCCTTTGTTTGATTTTCATTTTAATAAGTACAACAAAATTAAATCATAGCAAACGAAAAGTTTAAATCACTTTTTATATTTTGACAAATACTTCTTCATTTTTATTGCATCTTCAATTTCCAAATCTTTTTCACCCGCTAAGGATTCAAGGTGATGGGTAAATTCATGTTTAATTGTATGCTCTAATTTTTTCCTTAATTTTTTATTCTTCAAGTTTCCATACAAACGCATAAAAGAACCATAATAGATTGCTATGTATCTTCCCATCACTCCACCCGAATGATATTCTCCAAGAATAAACAAATCATTATTCTTGCTGTTCTTATTTTCCTTTTCATCCGGCAAGAGTATAACGCCTCCATTTAATCGATCAAAAAGCTCTTCAGGAAGAGCTTCAACAATCTCTGCCATCATTGCTTCCATTTCATCAATTGTAATCATAAGACCCTCACTTTCTTGAATATTTTCCTCATTAGCATACCATCTTAAGATCAAAAAATAAAGATATGATTATTGAATATGCCTCTAAATTGTGCTATAATTATATTACGATATTCGTATTATTCATTTTTCGAAAAAGGGGGTGTTTTATGACTGATTTTGATAGCAATCACTGGATGGATGAAATCACTCGATTTGTTTTTATGACCAACTTGTTCTATAAAACACATATCGAAACAGAATTTCCTACATCTGGACGCAAAAAATTAGGTACTCTCGAAACAGATGTTCTTGAATTATTTTCATATTATGCTGAACTTTCTGTAAAAGAAATTAATCAGCTTCTTAATATTCCAAACAGCACCTTAACAAGTGTACTTAATCGTTTAGAATCTCAAGATTATCTCGAGAGAAAAATATCACTTCAAGACAAACGAACATATCTAGTTATTCCGACATCAAAGGGACATGATTTCATTAATCTTCGTCATCTTGAAAAACGCAAACTCTACCATTACTTAATCGACTCCATCGCTACTGATACTCATCCGCAAGAAATTATGAACTTAATCAGAAAAATGAACGCTGCAATTGAAAATGTAAATTACGAACGATTAAGGAGGATTCATATGGATATTATTAAAAAAGAATATAATGAGTTTGGACCTTGGGTTGCAATGATCAATGACTCTACCGAGTTGCCGCCACAATTTGAACATGAATCAGACCTTATTTTAAACGCCGAGTATGCATTTAAAATACCACGTCAGATTGAACGACGAAATGCAAAACCCGGTATGCCTTTATACGACCAGGTTGTTGCCTATAATAGTGATCAACTTATTCTATTTGATCGAAATGAGACTAACACTATAAAGAAAACACATATTCAACTCTCGGATATTTTAATGATTCAATCACTACAAGAATTACTATTTGGCGAACTTATTATTACAACTCAAGAAGATTCACATTCTATTGTTTACAACCCCGTTTCTCATGAAATAATCGAAAAACTTGTAAACGATATTCGAAAAACCTATTATGATAAACCTGCGAAATTTAACATTGAAGCACTTGACGAACATGTTAAAATTGACTCAGCTATTTTTAAAACCATTTTACTTACTGAACTGGCTACAGATGATGTTAAACTCATTGAATACCAGCCATTTATTGAACTTGTCCGCCAAAAAACAACTGCATTTACTTTTTTCAGCGATTTAATCAGCAAACCCGTTCTACAAGATTCCATGTTTTTAACGAACGGAAAAGAGCTCATCATCCTTAGTCGTGTCCAAGAAGTTAAATCCGAAAAAGATGCCGATTACGGATATCGAAAAACCTTTATTCCACTAGACTATATACAAGACTTTGCCACTCAGCCTGATGAAACCATGGAAAATCTATACACACTTGACATAAAACTCCAAAATGCTTATTTCCAAACAAAAATAAGTACCGATGTGGATGTTTCGAGATTATCAGCACTGATTAATTCACATTAATACATTTATAAGGGGGTATTATTTTGAAAAATTATGTAATTACAATTGCAAGACAATATGGATCTGGTGGACGTCTCATCGGTAAAAAAATTGCTGAACATTTAAATATTCCGTTCTACGACAAAGAACTTATCAGTCTAGCTGCTGAAGAAACCGGATACGCTGAAAGTTTTGTTACTAAAATGGAACAAAAGAAAAGCATTAATTTCTTTACTAATCTATATATGACACAACAAGAACTGCCTGCAACCGATCAAATCTATTTGGCTCAGTCAAAAACAATACGTGACCTAGCCAACAAAAGTTCTTGTGTTATCGTAGGTCGCTGCGCAGACTATGTGCTTAAGGATTTTTCAAATTGCATTCGAATTTTTATTCATGCCCCTATTGAATCACGGATTGAGCGTTTAGAAAAGGAATATAAGGAAACACAAAAAAATTGGGAGGACTATCTTCATAAGCAAGATAAAAATCGGTCTTCCTATTATAACTATTTCACACAAGAAACTTGGGGCAAATCCCTTAATTATCACATGACATTAGATAGTAGTATCGGCATTGATGAAAGTGTTGAGATTCTACTCCATCTCGTAAAAACATACCAATCAAAATTCAATTAGTCTATACCTTTAATAAAAGAGATGGAAGTTAATGACTTCCATCTCTTTTAAATACAACAATTATAGTTTTGAATAAAATTTTAATATCTAACCATACGCACCACTCAGATATGTACTCAGAATCTAACCGTACAATTTCTTCAAAATCTTCAATATTCGATCGTCCGGATACTTGCCATTTCCCCGTAATTCCCGGTACAATACTAATACGACGACGATGACGTTTCTCATAAGCTTTAACTTCTGCAACCGTGGGTGGACGTGTGCCCACTAAGCTCATATCCCCCTTTAAGACATTATAAAATTGAGGCAATTCATCAATACTTGTTTTGCGTATAAATGCTCCGATTTTTGTTACTCTTGGATCATCAGACATCTTAAACATATGTCCCTGCATCTCATTTGATGCCATTAATGCACTTTTTTCTTTTTCGGCATTCACTCCCATAGAACGAAACTTCCATACTTTGAAGACTCGGCCATTTTGACCTACACGATCTTGTTTAAAAATAATCGGTCCGGAAGTTTCTAGTTTAATCAACGGCCCTATAATAATAAAGGCAAGACCAAAGAAAACCATACCAATTAAACTACCAAAAATATCTATAATTCGCTTCATAAACAACTGATTTTCATTTAAACTAACAACATGAAATTTCAAAACAGGTAAATCACCCACCATAGCAACTTGCGCCTTTGATGTATGAGTATCTTGAATATCTAATAACATGGTAATCGTAATTCCCATATCTTGACACATGTGTAAAGCATCTCTTAATCGTTCGTCGTAACTTAATGGTCGCGCCACTGCAATCTCATCAATGACGTATCGATCTACAATGTGGTCTAATTCTTCTAATGTCGCAATGTGCTTCAGATTATCATACTCTCTAGGTTTATTTATACTAATGTATCCAACTAAATTAAAGTTCAGATAATTATGTTTTTTGATTTCATTAATGTATGTCTGACCTCTTTCAGACCAGCCAATGACCAATATGTTTTTACTGTGCTTAAAATCTTTAACATCGATATAAGAAAACTTTTTGAGAATCAATCGATTAATAAAAATTAAGGCAATTAATGCAATCATAAAATCCAACAAAAACAGTCTAGAAATATTCGCCTTAAAATAAAACATAACTGCTCCGAGCAAAATATTTGTTGTTAAAAGTGAAATCATCATGCGCATGACTGTCATAATATTCATATTTCCATAATTTTTTATTGTTATTGTATAAATATCAAAAATCAGGAAAAATACAATTAGAAAAAATGTAACTAGCATTACAAACGATATTTTTTCAAGTCCGGATAAATTCAGAACCCCTAGTTGAAAATCTAAGTAAGCAATTTCAGCAAAAATATACGCTACTAAAATACAAATCAAATCTGTCAATAGATACGTAAGCTTACGAATCCTTATCTTCCATCTTAACATGTAACCACCTCGCTACCTTTACATTCAAGTTAATTTATTCTCTGTTTTATTATCTCTATATAATACTATCATAATCCCAAAGAAAGAATTTGTCAATTCACATCTATGACATTAAATTGTCAGACATTTTCTTTTTCTTTATAAAATTCTTTATACCAGTCAATAAAACGTTTTATTCCTTCTTCAATGGACGTTTGAGGTTTAAATCCAATCACTTCTTCTAAGTCATTGACATCCGCATACGTTTTAGGTACATCACCCGCTTGCATATCCATGTATTGCTTCTCTGCCTCTGCACCGAGGTTATCTTCAATGACTCGAATAAAATGATCTAATTTTACAGGTTGATTGTTTCCAATATTATAGATTTTATATGGCGCAGAACTTTCACTCATCTTCCCTTCTAGGTCTGTCCATTCTGAGTTTTCGACGGGTGCTCTCTCAAGCAACTTTGATATTCCTTCTACAATATCATCGACATATGTAAAATCTCTTTCCATTTTTCCTTGATTAAATACTTTGATTGGCTCCTTGTTAACAATCGCCTTTGTAAACAGAAAATAGGCCATGTCCGGTCTTCCCCAAGGACCATAAACCGTAAAAAATCGTAATCCTGTTGTTGGAATATGATATAAATGACTATATGCATGCGCCATTAACTCATTTGATTTTTTTGTGGCTGCATACAGACTCACGGGATGATCGACAGAATCTTCGGTTGAAAATGGTATTTTTTTATTCCCGCCGTATACAGAGCTTGAAGATGCATATAAAAGATGTTTCACAGGGTTATGACGACAGGCTTCAAGTATATTCATAAAGCCTACAATATTTGACTCTATATATGCATTTGGATTTTCAATGCTATATCTAACACCGGCCTGTGCTGCCAAATGAATAACATAATCAAATTGCTCTTTATTAAACAATTCATTAATCGAGTTTGTGTCTGAAAGGTCCATTTTGATAAATCTAAATCCATCAACTTCTAATAGTAAATCTAATCGTCCTTGTTTTAAGGTCACATCGTAGTAATCATTCATATTATCAATACCTATAACTTCATATCCTTGACTACACAAATGACTTGATAAATGAAAACCGATAAATCCCACAGCACCTGTAACTAAAATTATTCCCATCCTTTTAACATCCTCTCTTTTTCTCTCTCTTTTAATTATTTTCATAAAACCATGTCAATGTTTCATTAAGTTTAGTTTCATCTAGCTTCCAATAATAGATACCATCAATCTTGATTGAACTTCCTTGTAATGTAGCAAACTCAATATCTTCAATATCTGATAACGCTTCTGTTACTTCGGCTAATTCACTTACATGTATGTTTGTATTACTATACTCGCTATTACTTAAAAAGAATTTTGTAAGATCAGTCCCCTTATATTCTTCCGATAATTTTTTTAACAAAGCTATTGCAAATTGCTGTTGGCGTCGAATTCTACCAATATCTCCATCTCCAGAATACCTCCAATGCACATAATCAAAGGCTTCTTCTCCATTAAGCTTTTGATATCCCTTGGATAGTCGCGCTCCATGAGAATTCATATCAACCTCAACATCTACCCAAACTCCACCAATTTGATTAACAATAGCTGCAATCGGCTCCATTTCAAGGGTGAAGTATTTACGCATTTCTTCTTCATCTAGTAATAAATTAACAGCTTCAATCATACTTGCTTCAGCACGTCCTTTTAATGTTCCAAACGCGTAAGCGTGATTTATTTTGTCCTTTTTATCTGTAATTGGTAAATAAGTATATGTATCTCTAGGAATAGACAAGACTTTTGCCCATGAATTTTCTAAATCAACACGTAAAATCGATATACTGTCTGCTCGATAAATATTATATTGTGAATCTCTTTCTTTCGTTCGATCTATTCCTAAAAAAAGAAACATACGAATATCTTCAGCATTTTCATCTTCATTCTCATTTATACGATTATTTGTGTTATTTTCCGTTTCGCCCATATTATCATTTTGTATCTTTTCTTGAATATCCGGACTTGACGTCTCTTGAATAAAATCAGGCTGATACATGGCATCTATTTCTTCTATATGATTTGCTTTAGATAGTATCCAAAATATCATCATGATAAGAATAATAACTCCAATAATACTAGAACTCGCAGTTAATATCGCTTTTCGTCTATCCATCCTTGTTCCTCATTTCTATTTATATCTTTATTATTATTTTAGATTATCACATCCGATAAACAAAGTAAAGAAAAAGCCTACCCTGTATTGGTAAGCCCTTTCTTTTTTATAGAAGTTCTCTTATTTTATAGTCACTTCTAATTTTTCTACAAAAATACTTTCTCCATCTTGTCCATCAGCGATTATAAATTCAAGGTATTTATCTGAATCTCTCAAATCACTTACATTAATTGTAAAATCAAATTCTCTTGTTTTCACGCCATATCCGATTTTCCATAAGCCTAAACCATCTCTTAAGCCAACATTATTCAAATATAACTCGCTAGTTTCTCGGTCAGTACTTTTTATTGTGATTTTAACAACAACAGTATCTCCAGGATTTGCAGCCGTTAAGTCTATCGTTCTTAATACGTTACTTGCACCTTGAACAAACTCAACATTACGAGCAATAAAGCTGTTGATAGTTGGTTCTTCAACGACTGGTTCTTCAATAACTGGCTCTTCAATAACTGGTTCTTCGACTATCACTCGATCAAATTTAACACTTA
>CAZLXW010000058.1:0-24544 GCA_964563505.1 uncultured Eubacteriales bacterium | reverse complement strand
CATGATAACGATGGCCATGTGTTAAAAGAAATTTCTTTTTTTTAATCTCAACAATTAATGTATCCTTCACATCTGGATGATATGAGTCACAGTTACCACTAACATAATGGACAGGAAGGGCACAAATCGCTTTTATATCCATTGCATCTGCAACGAGGTCACCTAGGTGTAAAACATGATTCAAATCGCTAATACGGCCAATTAAATCGATGACGTTACCAATATGATGATGTGTATCACTAATTACCAATATTTTATACATTTTACAACTCCGCTATCTTTTAAAATACAGTTCTTTCATTTTTCTTAGGGCTTTCCCTCGATGACTCAATTGATTTTTTAATTCTGCAGGCATTTCTGATGTTGTCATGCCAAATTCGGGTACATAAAAAATAGGGTCATAACCAAATCCGTTATCTCCCTTATTTTCATAACCGATAATACCTTCGATTGTTCCGCGAACAACATGAGTCGTACCGTCGGGAAAAGCCACTGCAATCGCACAAACAAAGCGAGCCGTCCGCTCTTTTTCCTGTACTTCTTTCATACGGTCCAAAATAATCGCATTTTTTTCTGAATAGGGTGTATCTTTTCCTAAATATCTTGCCGAATATACCCCCGGGGCTTGATCAAAAAAATCAATCTCTAGCCCCGAATCATCTGCTAAAACAATGCTTTGACTCACTTCACAAATCTCAATTGCCTTTTTTAATGCATTCGCTTCAAATGTATCGCCGTCTTCAACAACATCTATATCGATTCCGGCTTCTTCCATTGATTGGACACTATATGGCAAATCTGATAATATGTCACGAATTTCTTTCATCTTACCTTCATTTTTTGTCGCAAATATAATACATTGGTCCATACTATTTACCCTCAGTTAAATATTTTTCCAAAGCAACAACAGCTTCTTCTTCATCTTCCCCTTCAGCCGTAATTAGGATTGACTCTCCTTCTAACACACCTAATGACATCATTCCCATAATACTTTTCGCATTAACTTTTTTATTTTGAACGGATACGTAAATGTTACTTTGGAACTGACTCGCTGCTTGTACAAACAGAGCAACCGGTCTCGCTTCTAAACCTGATGCAATTTTTACTTCAATGTTCTTTTCCTTCATGATGATCCTCCCTTGCTTCTCTTAAACTTTCTGCATAATGGCTTATTTTTCTTAATCGGTGATTTACACCCGATTTTCCTACAGACTGTGACAACATTTGGCCCAACTCTTTTAAGCTTGATTCACTATGGTCTAACCTTAGCAGAGCTAACTCTTCAAGTCCTTCTGATAAGGTATGTAAACCAACCGTTTCTTGAATATAATTAATATCTTCAATCTGCCGAACTGCAGCAGAGACCGTTTTATTTATATTTGCGGTTTCACAGTTCACAATGCGATTAACTTTATTGCGCATCTCCTTTAAAATCCGCAAATTTTCTAACTTCATTAATGCAACATGTGCTTCAATAACATTTAAAAATTCAACAATCTGCGCGCCTTCTTTTAAGTATACAACATGATATTTTTTTCGAAGAACGATCTTAGCATCCATATCAAAATGATTCATAAGGGCTACGAGTTGTTCACTGTGTGATTCTCGCCCGTCAACAATTTCTAAATGATATGTCTTATCCGGTTCACTCATGGATCCTGCCGCTAAAAACGTACCACGAATATACGCCCTGCGACAACAGGTTTCTGCTACAATTAATGGATCGATTCGGTAGTGAACCTCTTCGTTTTCAAGCAAGTGACACGCCTGCAAAATCTTCGTAACATCTACACGTTTCAATACATATATATTGTAGACTCTTTTCTTTTTTAAATACTGACTCTTGCGAGTAACGACTTCAATATTAATATTAAATGTTTTCTTTAATAATGTAAAGTACTTTCTTGCGACGGCAACATTTTCCGTATGGACCATAATCCCGTAACGATTTCGCTTTGTGTCATATTCAATCGTTCCACTCATATTAATGATTGCTGTAATTTCTGCAATTCGGCAATGCCTTGCCGTTCCTATATGGCGAGCTGTCTCTTCTTTAATTGTTGAAGAAAAGGACATCCAATCACCTCTTCCTATAATTCAATGATGACTTCTGCTAATTTTTCTGCATCATGACGTATATATCCGTTTTCTGTGCAATACCAACTAAACTGATTTTCAATCACATTTCTATATTTGTCGAGCTCAATGTCATTAACAACTTTTATGGCATGCTCTTGTAAGTACTGTTGGCGAACGCCTTCATCAAACACAGAATTATCGGCAATGATATATTCTAAAACGCCTTCTCCAAGATACTTTTCAATGGCTTCAACATGCATTCTTAATGTGTATCCATCTGTCTCTCCCGGCTGCGTCATAATATTCCCCACATAGACAATTGTAGCAAAGGACTGCTTAATGGCATCCACAATACCACTGACTAAGAGATTAGGAATAATACTCGTATATAAACTTCCCGGACCTAAAATAAGTAAATCCGCTTTTAAAATTGCTTCGATTGCTTTTGAATAGGGTTGGACTTGCTCGGGAACGAGTTCAACACCTAGGATTCGTTTATGGCTACTCTTATTGGTATATACTATCTCATGTTCTCCGACAATGGTTGTTCCATCTTCGTAGGTGGCTTTTAACTGTATATCTTCCATAGAAACCGGTAATACCTGACCTTTGACCGCCAACACTTCATTGGCTTTTTCAACCGCTTTTTCAAAACTTCCGTAGATTGAGGTTAACGCTGCCAAAAAAAGATTCCCTAGATTGTGGTCTTTGAGCACGCCTTCATGAAATCGATATCGGAAAACCTCTTTCATAATTGGTTCTGTTTCAGCAAGAGCTAAAAGACAGTTCCTAATGTCTCCCGGAGGTAGCATATTCATCTCTTTTCGTAAAATCCCTGAATGTCCGCCATTATCCGCAACCGTGACAATGGCAGTTAGTTCATCCGTATATTCTTTTAATCCTCGTAGCATCGTTGAAAGCCCTGTTCCACCACCGATACATACAACCCGCTTATTTTTATTCATAACATCCTCTTATTTCCCTAAACGTGCATCCTTTTGTATATCACGATGATATACGTTGACACTGTATTCATCTGCATTTAATCGTGCTTGAAGTTCATTGGCCAAGGTTACTGACCGATGCTTTCCTCCGGTACATCCAATTGCAATTACCAACTGGTTCTTTCCCTCTTGTACATAATGAGGAAGTAAAAAAGAAACCATCTCTGTGAGTTTATTTAAGAAAGTTTTCGACGACTCCCACTTCATGACATAGTCTTGAACCTCCTGATCATTCCCACTTTTCGACCGAAGTTCTTCGAGGTAAAATGGATTCGGAATAAACCGTACATCAAATACCAAGTCAGCATCAGAAGGTATTCCATACTTAAATCCAAAGGACAGCACAGATACAATGAGATTATCATAACTTTTTTCTTCAATAAATATTTTGTAGATTTCATTTTTTAATTCCCGCGTTAACAAGGATGAGGTATCGATAATAAAATCTGCCCGACGCTTTGCCTCTTTGAGTAAAATGCGTTCTTCTGCAATACCATCCTCAATTCTGCCAACACTAACAAGAGGATGACGACGTCGCGTTTCTTTAAAGCGTTTCACCAAAACATCATCCGACGCCTCGAGAAAGACCATGTTAATTTTGTAGTCTGCAGATTTCAACTTATCGATTTCTTCAAATAATACTTTAAAAAAATCTCCACCACGTATGTCTATTCCCAAGGCAACATTATTAATCCCTGAATCCGGGCTAAAACAAATATCTGCAAACTTTCCTATAAGTGTCGGCGGTAAATTATCCACACAAAAATATCCTAAGTCTTCAAGATTTTTTAATACGGTACTTTTTCCTGCACCGGACATACCTGTTATAATTGAAAATTGCATCTTTTCTCCTTTGAATTATCATTCACCAATAACTTTAACTTCTCTTTCTAGCTTCACTTGATACTTATCATAAACCACTTTTTGTATATGGTCTATTAATTTAAGAACATCTGAACAGGTTGCAGCTCCGACATTAATGATAAATCCGCAATGTTTCTCGGATACCATTGCATCTCCGACGCGATACCCTGCAAGGCCCGAATCCATAATCAGCTTACCCGCAAAGTAACCATGGGGGCGTTTAAATGTGCTTCCCGCACTCGGGTATTCTAAGGGTTGCTTTTCTTTTCGTCGTTTATTTAATTCAAACATCACTCGGCGGATTTCTGTCTGATCGCCTTCTTGAAGTTCCATAGCTACATCTAATGCAACCATCTGTTGAACTTGTAGCATACTATGACGATAAGAAAAGTCTAATTCATCATGGGTAAACTCATATAAGTTTCCTTCCATATCAACTGCCGTTACACGTCTTACGACTTGTTCCATTTCGCCTCCATATGCTCCTGCATTCATAAATACGGCTCCTCCAAGGGTTCCTGGAATTCCTGAGGCAAACTCTAAACCGGTCAAACTAGCCCTAGCCGCAGCACTGGCCACTTGGCTAAGTAAGGCTCCGGCCTGTGCTGTCATTCGATTATGTTCAATGCTAATTCGATTAAATGCTCGATATAATTGGATGATGGCACCTCGAAAACCCTCATCTGTGACTAAAAGATTACTTCCATTTCCCAATATAAATAGAGGTATCTTTTCCTCTCTACAGAGTTTAATTAAGCGACTAACCTCTTCATTGGTCTTCGGAAAAAACAGATAGTCCGCAGGTCCTCCGATTTTAAATGAAGTATATTCTTTTAAAGGTTCATCACATAATACCTGATCTTCAGAGATTATGTCATATACCTTACTTATAAATAGTTGATTCTTTGTTGCCGACATATGCGTCTCCATTCCATTGTTGAGCTGTCATTCTATAGCTTTTTCATTATACCATGGACAGCATAAAATAGGTACTTAAAACCGTATTAAAAAAGGACCGAACAGAATCTGAACGGCCCTCAATGTTTTGACTTATTTCAACGCTTCAGGATTAACTTTTACAGGGTACTCTTTTTTCAATTCGTCCACTGCTTTAAAATATACATCCGCTTGCTTTGATTGCGCCAATTGACCATTAATTGTTTCTTTCACTTGTTCAAGTGGCTGAACAGCTGCCGGAATAATCTCATCAACAATAATTAAATGGAATCCGAATTGTGTCTGTACAGGACCGACCAATTCTCCGATTGTTGCATCAAATGCAGCATCTTCGAATTCTTTAACCATTTGACCACGACCAAATTCACCTAATTCACCGCCACGTTCTTTTGAAGGACAGGTTGAATGCTCATTCGCTGCCTCTTCAAAACTTTTACCGTCTTCGATTTCTTTCTTAACTTCTAGAGCTTTTTCTTCTGAGTCAACAAGAATATGCTTAGCACTTGCTTTTTCAGTTTCCGTGTATTGGTCTCTGTTCTCATCATAATGACTGCTAATCTCATCATCTGAAACTTCGATTCCTTCAAACAACTTGTTTACTGCATATCGTTGTAATAAAGTTCGTGCTGTATCTTCTAAAATCTTTTTAAATTCTTCTTCTTGATCAAGATTGTTCTTCTTCGCGTCTAAATATAAGAGTTCACCTGCAATCATCTCATCAAGTAAACGTACTCGACCTTCTTCGCCTGCAACACTTTGTGCATGCTCTTGAGGTATATTTCTTAAGATATTAATCATTTGCTCTTTTGTGATTTCAATATCACCAACTGTAGCTAATACAACTTTTTCCATTTTGTCTCCTAACATAAATTTATTTTAGTTTTCACCATATAGTATTACATATTTTGATTTTTTTCGCAACAGTCGAAAGCGAATTTGTATTTTGTACACTTGAGTCTCTATACCCCTTGGTGTATAATGAAGTCAAAAAAGGAGATTTATATTATGGAAATTAGCAAAAAGCTCTTTGGCAAAACGAAAGCCGGAGACGAAGTCATCCAATACACCTTAACAAATGAAACCGGCGCCAATGTATCTATATTAAATCTTGGTGGAATTATACGAGAAATTAATGTTCCTGATCAAAACGGTGTTTTAAAAAATGTTGCTATCAGTTATGATAATGTGGAAAAATACGAATCTTACGGAGGATACATCGGTGCAATGATTGGTCGCGTCGGTGGACGCATCTCAAATGCATCTTTTGATATTGACGGAACAACCTATACCCTCGCCAAAAATGATGGTAACAACAATCTACACGGTGGTCATGTCGGTTTTGATAAAATCATCTGGGAAGTCAGCGAATATTGCAGTGATGAAAAAGCGAGCTTAACCTTACATCACATGAGTCCGGATATGACCGAAGGTTTTCCTGGAAATCTTGATTGTAACGTTACTTATAGTTTCGATAACGAGAACGCTCTATCGATTCAATATACTTGCACAACAGATAAGAAAACCTTTGTTAATTTAACCAATCATTGTTACTTTAACTTAAGTGGTGATTATTCAACGACAATTCATGACCATGAGTTAACCATTCTTGCCAATCAGTATACTCCTGTTAATGCCGAAACAATTGCAACAGGAATTGAGCCTGTCCAAGGAACTGTCTTTGATTTTAGAGAAGGAAAAACCATTGGTAAAAATATTCATGATGACGTTAACCAACTTCTTCTTCCCGGCGGATACGACCATGCATTTGAATTAAACCAACCCTCGTCAGCACCTCTTATGATTGCAACAGATCCAAAAACCGGCCGAACAATGGAAATCTCAACAGACGCAGCTTGTGTCGTCTTTTATTCAGGAAATCATTTAGATGATTCTTTTATTGCGAGTGGTGATATTCCTCTTCAAAAACAAGCTGCTTTTTGTTTGGAGACCCAATATTATCCGGATGCAATTAATGCCCCTTTTGTAAAAAGTGTCTTCTTAGAACCTGAACAGGTTTATAGAACAAAAACGATCTATTCATTTAAGTAAGAATACTTTTATAGATAGAATAAAAGTCAACGTTTCTAAAAATCCATAGCAGGATATATAAGAGACGTTGACTTTTTTCAAATTATATAGCTGTTTATTTTATACGTTTATGAGTAAATTTTTTAATCCCTTTTGCATAATCATTGGCGATTTGTCCATGACCATAGAGTTTATATTTATATATTAGCAATCCCTCTAAACCAACCGGGCCTCTTGCGTGAATCTTATTGGTGCTGATCCCGACCTCGGCTCCAAATCCATATCGGAAGCCATCGCTAAAGCGCGTGGAACAATTGTGGAATACATTTCCGGAATCGACTAGCATCATAAATGTTTTAGCTTTTTCGCCGTTTTCTGTGACGATGGTCTCTGTATGTCCGGATCCATAGGTATTAATGTGTTCAATCGCCTCTTCCATGCTATCAACAATACGAATGGAAATCTCATAATCCAGATATTCCGTCTTCCAGTCTTCCTCGGTTGCCAACTCACAATCAATTATCATTTGTGTTTTTTCACAACCATGAATCCGCACATTAAAGGGTGCATATGCTATGGCAAGTTCCGGCAAGAATTCTTTGGCTATGCCACGATGAACCAACAAAGTCTCCATAGCATTACAAACGGCCACATATTGTGTTTTTGAATCAACAGCAACATCAACAGCCATTTTTATATCTGCATCACGATGAATATATCCATGGCAAATACCATCAGCATGCCCTAAAACCGGAATACGAGAATGTTCTATTATATAACGCACAAATTCATTGGACCCTCTAGGAATTATCAAGTCAATGTATTCATCCAAGTCTAGCATGCTTGATACCTCTGCTCGTGATTCAATATTATAAATCCAAGCACTCGGTATACCTGCTTCATTTGTTGCTCGGAGAATAAGCTCCGTTAATATTTTATTGGTTTGTTTCGCTTCACTTCCACCTTTTAACATAACCGCATTACCACTTTTTAGGCAAAGGCTTGCAATTTGAACAAGCGCATCCGGTCTAGATTCAAAAATAACACCGATCACACCAATCGGACAAGTCTCTTTAATAAGTGTTAAGCCATCATCAAGCTCTGTTTCTAATAACACTTCACCGACAGGTTCATCAAGTTTAATCAGGCTTTCTATACCTTCCACGACTTCATCTATTTTAGCTTCATCAAATCGCAACCGCTTTAATAATGGCGCTTCTAACTGTTCAGCCTCACTTTGTTCAAGATCAAGTTGATTGGCCGTTATAATCATTTTCTTATTGGCAATCAAGACTTCCGCAATGTTTTTCAAGGCTTTATTCTTTATTTTTGTTGATAATGTAGCCAGTTTTATCGACGCTTTTTTCGCTTGCCCAGCAGCTTCTATCATCTTCATATCCTACCTCCCATAAAAAAAGTTAACAAAAAGCAGTACATCACGTACTGCTTTATATATTTGTCATGTACATCTTTCTATACTTCTGAATTCATGTCATCAAGAATCGATTCGTATTCATCCACTTTCTTTGATAAGAACTCTGCTAGCCCAACAAATTCACATCCAAAGTGATAACCTTCTTCTAGCTTTTCTTTACGAATAATTTTAATAACGCAGTAAAAAAAGCGTACTTCATCAAATTGAATCTTGGCGTTAAAATAATAATCCAAGGGTAATTCATCTTTACATAAAAAACCAATACCACGTTTTGAGATGTCTACAACTTCAATCGATTCGTTAATGTCACTTATGATTTCATTATCCTGTCGAAATAGTTTGTCAATGTCAATAATTAGTTTAATTGGCAAACGTTTGTATTTTCTCCGCTCTTCCATCTATTCACCTTCTCCATCTCAGATTCATTGTCTCTTTATTATAATACAAAATATGTGAAGAAACAAGGTCCTTATATACGCTTAAACAAATCGCGATATGCCATGAGTTTACTTCGATCTTTGAATAAATCTTGGATGTCTTCTTGGTCTAATAACTTACTGTCATGAATACCTTTTAGAAGCTTTTCATAAATTTCTTGATAGGTCTGACCATCTTCATCTAGCGTTAATCCATGAACATATATCTTGTCTTTTCGCGCTATCTTAAATGGTTCTCGAATTTCTTCAAATACATGGCGTATTTTATTCTCCACTTCCACCAATGAATTCTTGGGCGTAAATGGGCACAAGACCATATAGGTATGTGCATCATCTTCGGTATAAATCATATCTGTTTCTCGCAAATGTTCTTTTAACATTCCCGAAAAAATATCTTTTTGCTCCTCCGTCATCTCCGTTGGCGAAATCATGACAAAAGATAAGGGATAATTTCCACGTGTTGCCCGATTAATTTCAATACGAACAGCATCATGTAAATTTTCAGGGAAAACCGTGTTTTCCTTGGCTTCCGAAGTCATCTTATTTATTAATGAGATAATCTTACGCTTCAGTGTATCTAAGGCAACCGGATGCGTCATCAAATCATCGATTTTAATTTTTTGACTTTCATCAATATATCGAATGGCGTACTTGGGATATATGGCCAATATTTTCCAGCCTTTTTCCTTAATCGATTTTAATCGTGTATATTCTTCATCTGTAACATCGCCTGTAAATTCATATATAAACACGCGATTTCCTTCTGTATACAGTTGCAATTTAAAGCTCAGTTCTTCTTCCTCAAAGCACTCCATAAATTGTACTTGCAGATGGGTTAATATACTGATTATATTACGCTTTATTTGATAATCTCTTATAAATATTAAGATTTTTCCATTCATTTTATCACCCTCTTTAAGGTTAGTATATACTATTATATCGACACATATAGCAATAACCTTAAAGGTAATTATGCAAGGAATGGATTCATCATTTTTTCTTCACCAATCGTCGTTACCGAACCGTGTCCCGGATATACGCGCGTTTCATCCGGTAGCGTCAATAACTTGTTTTTTACATTTTCCCTTAAATCTGTATCCGGACCATTATAATAAGCCGATGTTCCTATCGTTCGATAAAAAAGGGTATCTCCTGAAATCAGCATTTGATTTTCTTCATTATAGAAACAGACGCTATAACTTGTATGGCCGGGAACAACAATCAGGGTAAATTTAGCAAATTCTACGTCTAATACATCTCCTCCATCCAAATCAATATCTACATCAAAAAATTGATTTTCATGTTGTTTTTTTGCACCGGCTTCCATTTCCGCTTTTTCCACTCCATGCATACACACTTTAGGCGATTGTCCCTTTTCCGTTAAGGCTAATAGTAGCTCTTTCACGCCACCAACATGGTCAAAATGCCCATGGGTGATAAGTATATGGGTGATATTAAGACCTTCTTCCACAATCGCATCAAGAATCTTTGTGCTTTTGGCACCTGGATCCACAACAATACCATTATGTGTGGATTCATCCCATATAATCATACAATTCGTTTGCAAAAAGCTGACTTCAATTGTTCTTATCTTCATGTTCTCCTCCGTTAGTTGTCTTGCTCTACACCTAAATAAAACGCTCCGCGCTATAAACAGCTGTTGCTCCATCCCCACAAGCCGTAATAACTTGACGTAATGATTTTTGTCGCAAGTCTCCTGCGGCAAATACACCTTCAATGTTGGTCATACAGTTTTCGCCGGTTGCAATGTACCCCCCCTGGTCCATGTCGACCTTTCCACGTACAAACTCTGTGTTTGGGTTGCTTCCTACTGCTATAAATACGCCATCTGCATCAATCTGTCGGCTATCACCTGTTTTTTTATTCATAATTTCTGCTTTATTGACAAATTGATCGCCTTCAATTTTAATCAACTCACTGTCCCAAATAACCTCAACGTTTTCAAGTTCAAAAAGTTTTTCCTGAAGAACTTTAACCGCTCTTAGTTCATCACGACGATGAACAAGGTAGACTTTTTCACACATCCTGGCTAGATAAATGGCATCTTCAACAGCAACATCTCCACCTCCGACAACCATTGTCGTCTTATTACGATAAAACGCTCCGTCACAGGTCGCACAATAAGACACACCACGCCCCGAAAAAGCTTCTTCGCCTTCAATTCCTAATTTTTTCCATGTCGCGCCCATAGCAAGAATAACTGTCTTTGCTTGATATGTATTTGCAGATGTTTTCACTGTCTTAATCGTTTCATTTAAAAGTACATCCTCAACATCTTCTGTCTTAATTTCAATTCCAAAGTGTGTCACATGTTCTTGCATCATGGTTGTAAGTTCAAACCCTGATGCTGTTTTTATTCCCGGATAGTTTTCGATCTCATATGTATTGGTAATCTGTCCGCCTGGAAACGCTTTTTCTAATATAACAAACTTCATCTGTGCTCGACTTGCATAAATCGCGGCTGTCATTCCTGCCGGCCCAGCTCCGATAATGACTAAATCTAATACTTCACTCATAATTAACCTCCACTATAACTTAAAATCATCCTCTTTATTATATCATATTCAAATCATTATGCGAATAAAAATAACTATTGGAAAATGCGATTAAGAATAATTATCATTATCCGATAAAAACCCTTGACGTGTATACAGTATACATATATAATGTAATTATAACAATGATTAATGTTTTAAAGGAGGAATATTTAATGAATTCTGCATGGAATGATTTTAACAAAGGGAGTTGGACAACAAGCATTAATGTTCGAGATTTTATACTTAGAAATTTTACGCCATATAAAGGCGATGATTCATTTTTAGCATCCGCTACAGAAAATACAACAAAACTATGGAAACAAGTGAGTAAACTTATGCTTGAAGAACGGGATAAAGGGATCCTAGATGCCGAAACAAAGGTACCGTCTTCAATCGTTTCACACGGCCCCGGATATCTTGACAAATCTATCGAAAAAATTGTCGGATTTCAAACAGACGCTCCACTAAAGCGTGGTATTATGCCATTTGGTGGTATCCGTGTTGTTGAGAATGCTTTAGATTCATATGGTTACCAACTTGATCCGAATACAAAAGAAATTTTTACACAATATCGCAAAACACATAATGATGGTGTTTTTGATGCCTATACAGAAGACATGCGTAACGCTCGTCGTACCGGAGTTATTACAGGACTTCCTGACGCATATGGACGTGGTCGTATTATCGGAGACTATCGTCGCGTCGCTTTATATGGTGTTGACCGATTAATTGAAGAAAAAACGGCTTCCAAAAAGCAACTTGAAATGGATTATATGGAAGAAAATGTCATAATTCTTCGCGAAGAATTATCCGAACAAATCAAAGCTTTAAAAGAATTAAAGCAAATGGCTGAAAGCTATGGCTATGATGTCAGCCTACCAGCTACAAATGCTCAAGAAGCCATTCAGTGGACATACTTTGGTTATCTAGCTGCCATCAAAGAACAAGACGGAGCTGCAATGAGTCTTGGTCGTGTGTCAACCTTCTTAGATATTTATATCCAACGTGATATTGATTTGGGTATATTAACTGAAACCGATGCTCAAGAACTTGTTGACCACTTTGTAATTAAGCTTCGTATGGTTCGTTTCCTTCGAACCCCTTCATATAATGACCTGTTCTCCGGAGACCCAACATGGGTAACCGAATCCATCGGTGGTGTAGCTATTGATGGGCGTCCCCTTGTAACAAAAACCAGTTTCCGTGTCTTACATACCTTATATACATTAGGACCCGCTCCTGAACCAAACTTGACTATTTTATGGTCTGAGCAGCTACCAGATGCATTCAAGCGCTTTGTTGCGAAAGTATCTATCGATACCTCATCTATTCAATATGAAAATGATGATTTGATGCGACCAACCTATGGTGACGATTACGGTATTGCTTGTTGTGTATCTGCCATGCCAATCGGAAAACAGATGCAGTTTTTCGGAGCACGTGCAAACTTAGCGAAAGCTCTCCTATATGCAATTAACGGTGGTGTTGATGAAAAGAGCGGTACACAAGTCGCCCCAATGTTTGCCCCTATTACTACTGATGTTCTTGATTATGATGAGGTCATGGCAAAATTTGATCAAATCCTTGATTGGTTATCTCAATTATATATTAACACCTTAAACATTATTCATTATATGCACGATAAATACGCCTATGAAAAACTTCAAATGGCTCTTCATGACCGTGATGTTCTTCGTACATCGGCTTGTGGTATTGCCGGATTATCTGTTGTAGCCGACTCATTATCTGCTATCAAGCACTCGACTGTAAAAGTCATTCGTAATGAAGCCGGTCTTGCTGTTGACTATGAAGTTGAACCAAACAGCTATCCTGCATATGGGAATAACGACGATAACGTTGACCTAATTGCAACAGATATCGTTAAACTGTTTATGAACAAATTACGCAAGCATAAAACATATCGTGATTCAATTCCAACAATGAGTATTTTAACCATTACTTCAAATGTTGTATACGGAAAGAAAACAGGTTCAACACCTGATGGGCGTAAAGCCGGCGATCCATTTGCTCCGGGTGCTAATCCAATGCATGGACGTGACCTTAATGGCGCCATTGCATCTATGGCTTCTGTTGCAAAAATTCCATTTGAACACGCTGAAGATGGTATTAGCTACACATTCTCTATCGTACCAAAAGCTTTAGGTAAAGATATGGATATGCGTGTAACCAATCTTGTTGGCATGCTTGACGGATACTTCCATGATGGTGGTCATCACATTAACGTTAATGTTTTTGACAAAGAGACTCTTATTGATGCCATGGATCATCCGGAACAATATCCACAATTAACAATTCGCGTATCTGGTTATGCTGTTAATTTTGTAAAATTAACCCGCGAGCAACAACTTGATGTTATCAACCGTACTTTCCACGAACGCGCATAGATTTTTTTAAGGAGGTTTGATTATGGCAAAGATTCATTCCATCGAAACTTGCGGAACCGTTGACGGACCAGGCATTCGTTTTGTCGTATTCACCCAAGGATGCCCACTACGTTGTAAATATTGTCATAATCCAGATACTTGGATTATGAAAGACGGAAAAGACACCTCCATAGACCACTTAGTTGAAGAAGCATTAAAATATAAATCCTATATGAACTATTCCGGTGGCGGCGTCACTGTCACCGGAGGAGAACCTCTGTTACAGCTCGATTTTGTCAAAGATTTTTTTACCCGCCTAAAAAAACACGGTATACACACTGCAATTGACACCTCCGGCTATATTTTCAATGACAAAGTCAAAGAGATTCTCGATTTAACCGACCTAGTATTACTTGATATCAAACATTTTGATCCAGAAAAATACAAGGATTTAACTGGGGTTGAACTTGCACCTACTTTAAAATTCTTAGACTATTTACGAGAAAAAGATATTCACGCATGGGTTCGCTACGTTCTTGTTCCAAATCTTACGGATCAAGAAGATGCAATTAGCGGTTTATCCAAACATTTAAGCAATTATCCGAATATTGACCGGATTGAACTCCTCCCCTTTCATCAAATGGGTGGATATAAATGGAAAGAACTCGGTCTAGACTATTCTCTTAAGGATACACCTGAGCCAAGTGCGGCTCAAATGCAAAGTGCTTATAACTTATTTAAAGCACATAATGACCATGTTATTATGAACGAATAAATACAAGAATTTTTATCTTGTATTTATCGTTTATATGTTATAAAATGAAAATGTTAACAGATTAAGTAGGAGGTGTAACGGATGGCTTATACTATTAATGATGATTGTATTTCATGTGGTGCTTGCGAACCAGAATGTCCAACTGGATGTATTTCAGAAGGCGATTCTATTTACGTAATCAACGCGGACGAATGTATTGATTGTGGCGCTTGTGCAGACGTATGTCCTGTAGATGCTCCTCAACCAGAATAATACAAAACGATTAAAGAGAAGGGCTAATGCAATTGCATAGCTCTTTTTTCTTAGGAAAAATGTGTGAATCAAAACAAAAAAAAACATTTCGCCATCTATGTGAGATATCGAATGACTTGGAGGTGGGAGAGTCAGTCACAGAAGCATATAGGACTGCAAAACCCATGTATCCAAGTCACCCGATGTCTCACTATATACTTTTAAATAGTTTTCACTTTTTATAGTGTTCCAACAGAAAGAAAAAGGAGCTTTGCAAATGCAAGAGCTCCTTTTGTGATTATATTATGGTTTTAAGCTTTATAGCCTCGGTTGGGTTCTGAATCGACGGATTCGTTTAAATTAGATTTTCCGTAGGTTAAACCGGCGTAGACTTTTTGTCCGTTTCCGATGACCGGACCTTCATCTTCGACATCGGCTTGTTTCCATCCATCGAGAAGAATCCGTACGATTTTCATAGCTTCTCGGAGTGGCTCTTGCCGATCTCGAATCTGTGCATCGACAAATAATTTATTCATATAAATATACAAGGCCATTAATTCTTTTGAAATTTCATACTCAAAGTTTAAACCATCACTGAGTTCTCTTAATAGTTTTTGGGCCATATGCATAGCCTTTTCAAAGCGAAGCGTGTTTTCAACTTCAAGGCCTTCAATGGCTTCTTCAATTTCTGTCATTAGCATCTCACAGTTAATGACCAAGAGTTCTTTGCGACTCGCATTGACGATACGTGTTTGGTATTCTTTGACCAGTTCTTTATTCATCTAATCACCTATCCTTGTAAGAGCTGTAGTAATGATTGAGGTCGTTGGTTGGCTTGAGCCAGCATTGATGTTCCGGCTTGCTGGATAATATTTTGTTGTGTAAACTGGGCCATCTCATATGCCATATCCGCATCTTGGATTCGAGATAAAGCTGCTGTCATATTTTCTCCAGCTGATTCTAAGTTTGCAATGGTATGCTCCAGCCGATTCTGATATGCTCCAAGTTTTGCCCGCACACTTGATACAGCTGTTATCGCTTCATCCGCTATGGATATGGCCGCCTGAGCACCAGCAGCAGTTGAAAGGTTCATCTCTGTCAGTCTCAAGGTCTTCGGTGATATTTCTTGAATACGAACTTCCATAAACTGACCTTCATTGGCTCCGATTTGAAGATTGAGAGGTCCGGTTTTTAGGATGTTAATCGAAACAGCCCCCGGTGTTCCACCATCGGCAACACGTAATTCAAAGTTTGCAGAAGCACGGAAGACCACTTCATTGCCTTCTGCTTCTATTGTCACATCTATCGGAAACCCTACCGTTGCTGGGTCTACTTGTATATCCTCTCCCATAACAGTAGTTATAGTTCCTCCATCAATCTCTAGTCCTGTCAATAAGGTATTTGTACCTGTAATATTAATATTATGGTCATCGCCATATTTATTATGCGTGAAAGTAAGCACAGAACCATTCGCATATGGCGTCGTTGATGATGTCATGGTAATATCCACACGTTCACACACATCTCTTAACTTGCCAAATACATCATCGGCTGTATCTCCTACATTAATCTCTACTTGTTCACCATTGATGTTAACAATGCCTTCTTTTCCGGCAGTTACTACTCCAGCAGTAAATAAATCAGATCCCGCTCCCCCTGTTGCAACAGTTTGCGTTGCTTCCTGATTTACAGTAAAATTATATATTCCCGGAGCAACGGTATCACTCATGGATACAATTTTTGCAACTGTTTCATCGGATGAAAAGGCGCGACGATCAACGCTTCCATCTAATAATTTCATTTCATTAAACTCAGTATCATTAGATATTCGTTGAATTTCTGTTTGTAATTGTTCAACTTCATTTTGTACTGCTTCTCGATCGGACGCATCATAAGTACCGTTCGAAACTTGAACCGCCAATTCCCTTATTCTTTGCAGCATGGCGTGCACTTCGCTTAGTGCACCTTCTGCTGTTTGTATTAATGATATGCCATCCATGGCATTTCGATTCGCTTGTTCCAATCCTCTTACTTGCGTGTCCATCTTTTGAGTAATTGCTAACCCTGCGGCATCATCGGCTGCTCGATTGATTCGAAGTCCTGATGAAAGTCGTTCTAGTGTTGTATCCAATTTATTATTGGATCGATTTAATTGATGTAATGCCCGAAGTGCAGGTATATTGTGATTAATTCTCATAAGTTACACACCTTTCTGATTGAAAATATTATCTCTTCCCTATTCTTATCGGTTGATTTGGATAATTTATTAATCATTTTCCGTATTTTTCTCCAAGTTCCTGATCTCTATCTCATTCTCTTGTGCAAGTTCTGCATTCATTTGACTAACAAGTTCTGCCATTTTTTCTGCGAGCGTTTTTATTCCTTCACGATTTGCCATTATATCACCTTCTCAAACTGACTTTCTTGATAACGCCTTAACTGCTGGCTTCGCACACGTTCTTCTGATTCCGTCTTAACCGGTTGCGGAAATTCAAATGTATCATATGCAATGCCGTCAATGGCCAAATCCAACTCTTTAAATACATTTCGAATTTGCTCTTCGTAAGCTTGCATTTTTGTATTTCCTTTAGCCAGGGTTGCAAACATGGTCACTTCAACTTTTTCAGAAAATTGGACCCGAATATTTGTGCTTCCCATATGTTCTGTCGTAAAACGCATATATATTGATGACGATAATTCTGCATCGTTTTGACGATTCTGCTGTTCATAATAGTACACATTCATCTGTTGAATCTGATTATTAATCATCACCGGAATGGTATGATAGTTGTTTTGTTCAACGAGTTTTTCTTCTAGACGACTATGGGCTTCAATATCTTTTGTAACTTCTGAAAGAGAACGCTTTCCATCTGCACTTGTTCTATTGTTCATCATAGTGTCGAGAGCTTTTTCAAAAAAATCCTCTTTAATCTTATCGAGTGTTTTGTAAATATCTTGTCGGTGATTTTCTGTCTGATCCAAATCATTCATGTATGCTTCAAAAAGAGGCTCTAACCATTGTTTATTATCATCTTCACTCGCCGTGGTTGATACAAGTTCTTCCATTAACCCCTTGAATACCAAAGGATTTTTTTGTATTTTTTCTAGTGCTTGAAATTCATTGATCGTTAAATCCTTTATTACATCTTCCTGCATTCCAGTTTCTGACCAATGTATTGTGCTTAACTTGTCAAGAAGACGTTGTACTTTTTCATAGTCCATCGTTTGCATTTGTTGACGAACATCCTCTAATATTGGCTCAATATTCGCTTGGCTAATAATCGGCTTTTCCAAAAACGATTGTAATTCTTTATCTTTTTCATAATATCCTGTTGCAATCTGTTCAATAATTGATGGACTTTCTTGCTTAATGGATTCTAAAAAGCCCGTTGAGTCATCAATAGATACTTCAATCTTACTGCTTTGATTATGGGTTTCTTGTATGTACTTTGATGCTTCAAAAAGATTTTCTAAAGTTACCGGCAAGTCTCTATCTAGCAAAAATCCAACAGCTGCGTTATGGGCAGATGAAATTGTATGCATGAGTCGATATACACCTACAACGGCACTTTTAGTCGCTTCCGGAACTTCTTCAGTTTTTAAAAGATGATGCAATTCTTTAATCATACGATCCACAGGATTTGTCATCGTTTGTTTCGATCGATTCATAAGCTCTTGTGTTAAAGTCGTTAACGGCATATTCATGATATCTTTTCCTTCTTTTAAAAAAGCAAGGACCTGTTCCGGCATCATTTTTTTCTGCACTTCTTGCAATGGCACGTCTATCATCTTTACTTGTTGAATGTTTTCTATTGTCATTGCCATACCGTTTCGACCAAGAATCTGGACGGCACGCTGATTATATAGACTAACCTCTAGGCCTAAATCTTTTAAGATCTCCGTCACATTTGAAAAAGCTTTTTCAATACGGTCGCCTAAATCCGGGCGCACTTCTGTTCGTAGGGTATCATAGCGTTCAGCGCCTGCACTCGCCCTAGCAAGCAAGGCATTTATTGTGGTCTGGGTATCTTCTATCGATTTTGTAATCATTTGTGTTGAGCTTCCATTAATCGTTGCCATACTCATTTGCCAGGATGCCCATACGTCTTTTGGTGATTGTTGAACGGACTCTCTTGCAGCTTCTGTTTTTACTGGCGTATCGGACAGATATTCGCTGACTAAATCTTGTGTAGCCGCGCGTAATTGTCCAAGGGATGCCGTACGAATATTAATACCTTTTAGACTTAATCGCATTGCCGCTTTAAACGTCATCTGGTAGCGTATAACATTCAGATTCTCTATTTCTTGATCGACCGCTTCATTTGAAACTGTTTCTTCAGGAGCCACTTCGTGATTGGACTGTTGGCCTTTGACATTTTCAATGGTTATCGGCAAATGATGAGTTAAAAGTCGACGTATATCTTCTACCGTTATCGTTTTAATGTCTTCCAAGGATTCTTTAACAAGCTCTTGCGATGGGATACTATCTGTAATTTTTGCATCTGACACGGTATAGTCTTCCAACTTAGCATTTTTTTCGAATTGATAAGCCGCCATCTTCATGACATGGTCTCCATTATGTTGGCGTTGTAAAAAAGATAGTACATCAAGGCTACGTTGGTCAAGGGCTCCGCCTCGCATCACTAATTCTTTTGTTATTGCCTGAAGTTGGTCCTGATTCTTTGTTGGAACATAGTCAATGATTTGATGCGCACTGTCTTTAATGGCCCCATAATCTGCTTCAGACATAAGGTAATCCGGCATCTGATTTCCTCCGGAATAGAGACTCTTATACATTTCAGAAATCGTCGCCGGTTTATTGCTTAATAAAAATTTAACCACATCTTGCGGGTCCATTTGTTGAACTTTATCCACTTTTTCTGCAAATTTACTGATTTTATCCACATTTAGTGATGTGAAATCCCCATCTGTGTGTTTACGATGTAATTGAAGAAACTGATTTAGCATGGGTACACTCATTTTTGTTAAATCATAGCCTTCTTGCAAAAGTGCCTTATACTCTTTTTCTGACAAGGATGTCTCCAATTGTTTTACCTGAGATATAAAATCCGTCATCCCTGAAGTTCCTTGTTTAGAGCCATTTACACTATTGGTCTGATCACTTTGCAAAAACGTCTTCTTTGTGCTTTCCACATTCACTTTATCTTTGTTCGGATCATGATTTTTAATATTTTCTTCTTGTGCTTGGTCCATTTTTTCGATCGATACTCTGAGCAGTTCTTTTGTAGATTCTAGCACTTTAATTTCTATCATGTCTCCGGGTTGAAATTTTTGAGCTCCGTTTTTCATTTGAAGAAGCATCTCTTTGCTTCCGCCCTTTGTTTCAATGCCTATTTTGACTTCTTGATCATTGCTTTGTATAACTTCACCAAAAAAGCGATCCCCTGTATTTAATTGAAAGGAGACCTTATTTTTTTCTTTATTCACTATATTTCCTATGGATTGTCCATCCATAGAATGAATCATCATATTGACACTCATGACATCAACTCCATTCTATCTCTACTTACTACATCGGAAGAAATGGCAAAAAAAATAACCGAAGATTTTTGAGTTATGGTCAAATCACTCATTTTTTCCTCGTGTTACGCAATAATAAAGTTTCACATCCTATGAATTCACAAACTTACCCTAAACCCACTAAAATCAAGCCTTCAAAAATTCGACTCATAATTCTATTATTGTCGCTAATTTTCTTCCATGACCACTTTTCGATATAAACCCTCCAAATATCACTAAATCCTGTGATAATAAAGTATGTGAAATCAGTGGCAACATAATTATGAAGAAACACGCAACATAACTTTCCCCATAATCTTCTATACTTTGATATTTAACAGTAAACGAAAAACACCCCTTGCAGCCTCATCGGACTGACTTCGGGAAGTTTTTCTTAGGTTGCATAATTCCATTCCAATAATCGGATTATAAATGGCAGCCTTTAAAACGGCTGCTTTCTAATTCTTCATATCCGATTCAAAATTTATATGACACACTTATGAATGATTGTTTATAAAGTATATACTCCTTAAGGTAATATAATTATATACATGGTATTCATAAGTAAAAACATCCAGTTAGCAGGGACAAGCCTTTAATACGGCTTGTCCCTGTTTCCATTTCAACCAAAAGTTTTTCACCTTTTTCCTTTCCAGACTTGATTCTAATTGGAATGGCTTGATATACTTAACTACCTTATAATTAATCAATCCAGAAATGGACAGACTTTTTAGAAGTGCAACCGCAACACCATCTGCCTTAATGGTGTTGCACTTACATACTTCCATTTAACCACTGGAAGGAATAATAATACTTATCTGTGACGATGCAGATCAGAGCCTCTAAAACGGCTCTGTTTTTGCGTTTTAGAAGTCACAATAGATCAAAGCAAGTCGTAACAACTCTCCTTTTTATTTGTGAAATTCGAACTATTATTATTGATAACCTAAATCTTTAAACAAGATTCAGACGGTATAGAAAAGATATCCACTGATAGTGCAGAGTTATGCACTGATTAAATATATGGACTTCTTTAGACCGCTTTAAAGGTCGTATTATTTATTGATGAATAAGATTATGGAAAAGAGTATAGAAGTGATATATAGATGGATTATAAGTTCAGAAAAGGCTATATAGAAAAGATATATGGATTGTGTTACAGAAGCAATATCTTGTGTTATATATAATATGTATATTAGTAAAACCCAGCAATCCCTTGACACCACTGGTCTAAGTGCCATTTTCATGCGACAAAAACGGAGGTTTTTCTTTTCAAGCACCTTTGGTGCTTATCAAGAGAACATCTCTTGATCACCATCACAACTGGGTTCACACCCTTTTAGGTGATGGGCTTTGTTCCAGAAAAAACCGCTACTAGTATTGTTCCGAAGGCAATCTTGTTGGGTGTTTTTGGTTAATGTCATTGGGGTTTAATCTTTAGTAGTGTTGGTAGGCGTAGAAAAACTCTTTTTTGTCATGCCGTCTAGGCTGCGAAAAGTGTTTTTCGGTTTGGATAGCGACATAGTTAGTTTTATTCATGAGATTAGTTGGGTGGGCGGAACCGAGCAATCTTGCCCTGAATATTCTTGCGGAGCGAATTTCGGGGGGAGATTGGGACTGATCTATGGTTTTAATATACCGAAGATTATACTGAAAAGAATATGCTATTTAAGGATGAAAAAAAATGGCCTATCCGGTTTTTGGATGGCCATTTCTCACTATCTTTATTATTTAACTTTATGTACTTCATTTTTGATTCAGATGTTGTTGATGTTTATTCTTTTATAACACCTCGGTTAATTATTCTATAATATTTTTCGACCTTCTAATGCGCGTAATAAGGTAATTTCATCGACATATTCTAAATCGCCACCCACCGGAACGCCATTGGCTATCCGACTGACTTTGATTTCAAAGGGCTTAAGGATTTTACTAATGTATACCGCTGTTGCTTCACCTTCAACCGTCGAATTTGTTGCTAAAATAACTTCTTGAATATCTTCATCTCCGATTCGAGTCAGCAATTCTTTGACGCGAATGTCATTAGGCCCAATCCCAAGCATAGGTGAAATGGCACCATGAAGCACATGATATAGGCCTGTATATTGCTTAGTTCGCTCATACGCGACAAGGTCTTTGGATTCTTCAACCACCATCACTGTCGATTGGTCACGTTTTTCACTACGACAAATCTGACATAACTCACCATCGGTTATCGTACAGCACTTTATACAGTATCGTGTGTTTTTCTTAGCTTCAATAATCGCTTTTGCAAATCGCTCAGTAGCTTCTTCTGGCTGATTAACCATATAAAAAGCAAGACGTTGGGCCGTTTTCGCACCAATTCCCGGAAGCTTTGAAAATTCTTCAATTAATTTTCGTATATGTGTTCCATAATAATCCATGACTACATCATACCATTAGGTAGACCTAATCCTCCTGTCAATTTAGACATTTCCTTATTTACCGTCTCATCAGCTGTTTTAATCGCTTGATTAACGGCTGCAACGATTAAATCTTCTAACATTTCAACATCATCAGGATCGACAGCTTCAGGATCAATCGTAACAGTTTTGAGTTCTTTTTTTCCTGTGACGATTGCTTTAACCACGCCACCTCCAACAACTGCTTCAAACTCTTGATTGTCTAACTCCTCTTGTACTGTTGCCATTTTCTGTTGCATTTTTTGTGCTTGCTTCATTAAATTGTTCATATTCCCCGGCATACCGCCACCTGGAAAACCGCCTCTTTTTGCCATGATAATTCCTCCTTATATTTACTGAATCTCAACATCAAAGTTGATTTTATTGCGTATTTTATTAATTGCACGTTCAATATCTTCTAAGTTTCCTTCATTTGATGAACTATACTCGGTTTCTTCAATAATATTAAGTTCAAACTTCTTTTTATATAAAGACTCGAGTACATCTATTATTTTACTCAAATATTGCTCTTCTGACAAGGTATTTTTCTGCACACTGTTCTTACAAACGAGGCTTAATCGTTGATCATTCATATAAAATGGCAATACTTCTTTTAATGTCGCTTTTAATAATCCGCTGGTACTTGTTACTACTTTAGCCCAGCCCTTAATCGCCTTTTGAATATCTTCGGGGAAGGCATCGGTATTAATTTCAACCCTTTGCTTCTGATGTTCTGCCCCTGTATCTGATGCTTTTGCATCGTGCTGGTGTGTATCACTCGGATGCATCTGTGCGTAACGCTCTGCACTGAGCATTCCTGCATGTATTTGTTGCTCAACCGTATGTAACCTTGATAATACCGCTTCTTGATCTGTATTTAGTTCCGGCTGACAAAGCTTAATCAACTCAATCTCAATCAATGTTCGCTTTCCGGTCATATATTTAATCTGTGATTCCAGGTTTGAAAAAGATTTAATGAGATGTATAATGGTATTTTCATCAACGTGTTGGCTTTGTTTTTTCAAAGTCTCATAAACATCATCCGATACATCCAGTAAATTTCTTGAATCAGCAATGGTATTGACCACTAATAAGTTGCGTAAATAGACAATCTCGTCCAATAAAAATTGACTCAAATCTCGTCCTTGCATTACAATGCGTTCAATCACATCCATGCTTGTTTTTGTACTGCGTAAAATAATACCCTCCGTGAGTTCGCAAAACACATCAGAATCCACTGCACCTAAAACTTCAAGCACTTTATCTAAGGTAATCTCTTCACCGAGATAAAAAGCGATACATTGATCTAAAACACTTAGGCCATCTCGCATGGATCCATCAGCCACTTTTGCTATGTAGTGAATCGCCCGGTCACTCGCTTGAATATCTTCGTCTTCTAAGTAATGCTTCAATGTGGCTGCTATCGTATCTGTTGATATACGTTTAAAATCATAGCGCTGACATCTAGATAGAATCGTTGCCGGTATTTTATGCGGCTCTGTTGTTGCCAAGATAAACTTTACATGGGCCGGTGGTTCTTCTAGTGTTTTAAGTAAGGCATTAAAGGCCCCGGCACTTAGCATATGTACCTCATCGATGATATAGACTTTATATTTCCCCTCAGTCGGTGTATATCGAACTTCTTCCCGTATCTCACGAATATTATCGACTCCGTTATTACTTGCTGCATCAATTTCAATCACGTTCATGTTCTGATGGTGCAACATATGTTGACAAGTTGGACAAACATTACAGGGGCTTCCTTGGATAGGATCTTCACAGTTGACTGCACGTGCAAATATTTTTGCCGTCGATGTTTTCCCTGTTCCTCTTGTTCCACAAAAAAGAT
>CAZLXW010000057.1:0-25436 GCA_964563505.1 uncultured Eubacteriales bacterium | reverse complement strand
GATAATTATAGCATAAAATGGCGGTACGTCAACTATTATTTGATGAATATGTAAAGATTTTAACGTTTTATTGAATATAAAAGACACCGATAATAAATAATACAACACATACAATGGTCGATAGGACTAATGCATTCGATAAAATTGCTTCATTCTCTTTGCTTTCATACTCACCCACAAATACCGATAAGGAAAAGGGCGGCGGTAAAATCAAGAAGGTAAAATATCCAAAATCAAAGAAGTTATTCGTTTCCACTAAAGCATCAATAACAAGCCATTTGACGAGATAGCCAAGACTTAACATGATCAATAAACGTACAATAACAAGCTTACTTGCTTGGCGTATATATGCTCTTTCAATCTTTAGTGTATGTCCGATAATAATCAATAACAAGGGCGTTATTAAGCTTGCTAGATATTCTAATGTCGTCTCAATTCCCATCCATAAAAAATTACTGTTGATTCGACTTCCGATTCCGGATAAATTCATTGCAATTCCTAGGACAATAGCAATGACTAAGGGCGACTCTGCAAAACTTTTGATTGTTTTTAATGAAAAGCGTGTTTTTTCAAAATGTTGCCGTATCAACGTCAGATAAATAAACCAAACAAAAAATTCATGGCCAATCCCAAAGATCGTATAATGGGCCAGTTGGTCCATACCAAAAACCGCTGAATATAAAGTGATCCCAATCGTTCCAAAGGCTGTTGATGTCATAAAAAAAGGTGTTAGGTTTGTATGCATATAGGGTGTTTTTGAGACAAAATATCCGACAGAATAAAAAAGAGTTAACATAATAAGCACAATGACTGTAATTAAATAAAACTCTTTTTCAATGGTCATATTTTTAAAGGTTAAGAACAAAACTGCCGGCAAGGCGATATTGACAATCCCTTTTCTTAATGTAGGAATGACCTCCTCAGAAATACGATGGCGATTGTTCAGATAAAAGCCAAATCCAATTAAGAGTAGAATAGGTATAATTTTAGAAATAGCAAATAACATGTTTCTTCCTTTCAAGTCATCATCGGATTAATTTAAATCATAACGATAAAATCCGTTTTCAAAATATAATGGCGCCCCCATTTTAGCCTCTCTATCAATATATTGCATTAAATGTGGCACCGTGTAATTCTGCCCAAATTTTATCCTTTCTGAGTCCCACGGAGTATATTGATAGGCATTAATATCTAATCCATGTTCTTCTAATAAGGATAGATCACCTGTAATCGGAATGGTTGTAATCGTATTTGCTTGCCACAATGTATATGTCGGTAAAAAACCAATACCTTTTATTTTCGGTCGTTGCTGATCAACGGTTTCAAAATATATATTAAAAATCACACCGAGGTCGGTATTTCCCCCAAGTTTGTTCACATTCCGTTGAGAAGCGATAAAGTTTCCTAATGAATATATGACAACTTTAGGTTCTTCAAATGATTTTCCGTCCATCTCGTAGAAGAGTTCAATCGGTTGTAAGACATGTGGGTGTCCGCCAAAGACAATATCTGCACCATTTACAATTAATTCCTTCACAATATTTTTTTGAATTTTATCACTTTCCAAGCTTTGATATTCATAGCCAAAATGCATCATAACAATAACATAGTCAGCCTCTGATGCTTCTGCTGCTGCAACATCTTCATAAAGTTCTTTGAGTTTTTTTTCGTCATAATAATCCAATGAATTTACTAAATCCATCTTACCCTCTATTCTAAGTCCGTTGGTACCATAGGTATAATTAATGACCGCAAAATTTACACCTTCGACGACAACCGTCTCAAATGGAGTCCGTTCTTCTGACGAGTAATAGGTTCCTGTAAAGGGAATATTTCGTTCTCTTAATTGCTCAATTGTACGTTTTAATCCCAATTCTCCTCGGTCTAAGCTATGGTTATTTCCTGTGGATAAAAAATCGATTCCTGCATCAGTAATGGCATCAAGGATGGAATCCGGTGTCGTAAACAGGGGATATCCTGAATAATCTTTTCCAGCTAGCGTGGTTTCAAAATTCCCAAAAACATAATCAACCGTGTGTAAATATGGTTTTATATGGGTAAAACTATCATAGAAATCATACTCGCCGGTATTTGGATCATAGGCACGTGACAATTGTGTATTATGAAACATTAAATCCCCTACAGCTCCAATAGAAAAGGCCTTCACTCGATTGTTGACGGCTTGACTGATTATTTTTTTTTCAATTTTTGTGTGCATCGTCGTATCGAATTCTTCCCGCCGAGTAAAATTTGCTTTTAATTCGATAGCTTCAGATTGGCATCCTGTTAATAAAGCAGTTAAAATAAACATGAAAAGAAAAGCAACCGTAACGATTGCTTTTTCCAGTATGTGACTACGCATTAAGCTGCTCTCCAAGCAAGTCAATCGCTTTGTCAAGAGCTTCATTGATTTTCGTGACATCTTTTCCTCCGGCTTGTGCTATTTGTGGCTTACCGCCACCGCCACCGCCAACAAGTTTAGCAATCGTTGAGATTGTTTTCCCTGCATGGGCACCTTGCTTAACCGCATTATCACTTGCCATAACACTTAATAAGACTTTCCCCTCAAAATCAGATGCGAGAACAACAACACCATTGGATAAACGGTCTTGTAACTTATCACCTAAATCTCTTAAGCGATTAGCATCAAATCCTTCAACACGGTTTACAACAACTTCTACCTCTTTGATTTTTCTCTTCTCTTTGAGAAGATCATCAACAATTGATGAAGCGGCTTTCGATTTTAGTTGATCGTTTTCACGCTTTAGCTCTTTCATATCATCAAGTAAGGATTGAATTCGTATTTCAACTTGTCCGACTTCACAACGGGCTATATCTGCAATAGCATTTAAACTACGTTCAATAGAATGGTAATAGTTAATTGCCCCTTGTCCGGTTAGAGCTTCAATACGGCGAACACCGGCTGCCACGCCTCCTTCGGATACAATTTTAAACAATCCGATTTCAGATATATTCGACAAATGGGTTCCACCACACAATTCAATACTATACCCATCGATATTTACAACGCGTACAGTGTCTCCATACTTTTCTCCAAACAAGGCCATGGCACCAAGCTCTTTAGCCTTAGCAATCGGCATTTCTTCAACATGAACACCTAATCCTTTTTGGATTTGCGCATTCACAAGATTTTCAATTATTTGCAGTTCTTCTTTTGGTATTGCTTCAAAATGAGTAAAATCAAAACGTAAACGTTCTGCTGATACGCTAGAACCGGCTTGTTCTATATGGTCGCCTAATACGGTTTTTAAAGCTTTTTGTAATAAATGTGTTGCACTGTGATTTTTCGCCGTTGCAAATCGGTGATCTTCATCCACCTTTAATAAAGCTTCTTGACCAATCTCAAGATCACCTTCAATGACCTCACCGATATGGGCAATATTATTACCAACAACTCTGATGACATCATCAACGCGCACTTTACCCGTCGCTGTTTCAATAAATCCTATATCGGCCTGCTGTCCACCACTTGTGGCATAAAAAGGCGTCTCATGTACAAGTATACTAACCTTTTTTCCACTCGAAATGCTCGTAACTACTTGGCTGCCTTGAGTCAGTCCCGTAATTTCACTGGTCATTTCAAGTTGCTGATAGCCCACAAACTTTCCACCAATACCAATATCTAACTGATGATACACTGTTTCTTCGGCCCCCATATAATTGGATTCTTCACGTGCATTACGTGCACGATTTCTTTGGGCTTTCATTTCTTCTGCAAAAGCTTCTTGATCAACCGTTACGCCTTTTTCTTCTGCTATTTCAATGGTTAAATCAAGAGGAAAACCATAGGTATCATATAACTTAAAGGCTTTTTCGCCACTAAGAATCGTTTGATCACCTAGCTCATCAAGATATTCATTTAAAATGGCTATACCTTGATCGATTGTTTCAGCAAAACGTTCTTCTTCGGTTGTTAATACTTTTAAAATATAAGCTTCTTTTTCTTTGAGTTCAGGATATCCATCTTTACTGGATTCAATAACAATTTGAGCCAAATCTTTTAAGAACTTTCCTTGAATTCCAAGTAACTTACCATGACGTGCTGCACGACGAAGCAAACGTCGTAACACATAACCACGCCCTTCATTTGATGGTAAGATTCCATCAGATGTCATAAAGGTAACGGATCGTATATGATCGGTAATAACTCGAATACTTACATCGCTATCTTTATTCGTTTGATAGGTCACATTTGCTTTTTTACATATTTCATCACGAATAATCTGCATGGTATCAATATCAAAAAACGAATCGACACCTTGCATCATAATAGCTAAACGTTCTAATCCCATACCTGTATCAATATTGGGATTTTGTAAGGGTACATAATCTCCGTTTTCCATTTTTTCAAATTGGGTAAATACAAGATTCCAAATTTCAACAAAACGGTCACACTCACATCCCACTGCACAGTTAGGGTCATTACAACCGTATTTTTCGCCACGGTCGACATAAATTTCTGAACATGGACCACACGGACCAAGACCATGCTCCCAGAAGTTATCGGCTTTGCCCATACGGACAATATGATCCATAGGAACCTTTTCTTGCTCATGCCAGATTTGCTCCGCTTCATCATCCTCTTCATAAACGGAGACATAAAGAATCTCTTTGGGTACTTCTAAAACCTCGGTAAAGAATTCCCACGCCCAGGCAATGGCCTCTTTTTTAAAGTAGTCACCAAAGGAAAAATTACCTAGCATTTCAAAGAAAGTACCGTGACGTGCTGTTTTACCAACATTTTCAATATCACCGGTACGAATACATTTTTGACATGTTGTCATTCGCTTACTCGGTGGAGTTTCTTGTCCCGTAAAGTAAGGCTTTAATGGTGCCATTCCTGAATTAATCAATAATAAACTTTTATCATTTTTAGGAACTAAGGGAAAACTATCTGCTTTTAGATGATCTTTACCTTCAAAAAAGTCTAGATACATTTTTCTCAGTTCATTTACTCCATAATTTTTCACAAATTTACGCCTCCTGATTCAGTTGATATACTAGAAAAAATTATAATGAAAAAACACGCATTTGTCAAACAAAGCTTACAGCTCAAACTCTGTATCATCTACCATGGCCTGCAATGACTTCATGACACCAAACTTACCATGATAATAGGTCAAGCCACCTTGAAAATACACAGTATAAGGTGGCTTTATGGGTGCATCTGCACTCAGTTCAATGGATGAACCTTGAACAAAAGCCCCTGCTGCCATAATCACTTCGGCATCATAGCCCGGCATATCCCAGGGAACAGGAGTCACAAAACTATCTACAGGTGCTGCTGATTGTATGCCTCGACAAAATGCGATGACATTTTCTTTTGAATGCATATCAATAGCTTGAATGATATCATAACGTGTTTCCCGACTAGCGGGAATAACATTAAAGCCTAATTTTTCATAAAGTTTTGCCGCAAACAAGGCCGTCTTATGTGCTGACGCGACAACCGTTGGAGCCAAGAACAGACCTTGAAACAAACTATGGGTCATACCATGGGAAGCACCGACTTCTTTTCCTAGGCCCGGCGCTGATAAACGTACGGCTGCATTTTCAACATATTCCGTTTTTCCGGCAATATATCCTCCGGAGGGTGCAATTCCACCTCCCGGATTTTTAATCAAAGAACCCACAAGTAAATCCGCTCCGTAATCACTAGGTTCATCATATTCGACGAATTCACCATAACAATTATCCACCATGATAATGACATCAGGTTTTATCTCACGAATAAATCGAATCAATTGACCTATTTGTTGATTCGAAAACGTGGGTCGCCAATCATAACCTTTTGATTTTTGAATTGAAATCAGTTTGGTTCGTTCATTAATTGCATCTTTGATTCCTTGTAAATCAAAGGAATAATCCTCCAATAAATCGACTTGTGCATAGCTTATTCCATACTCACTCAAGGAGCCTTTTGTCGGAATAATACCGATAACACCTTGTAGTGTGTCATAAAGCTTACCGGCAGGTGCTAATATTTCATCGCCCGGTCGCAAATTACCACTTAGTGCCACTGTTAAGGCATGTGTCCCGGATATTAATTGTGGCCGAACTAAAGCAGCTTCCGTATGAAATACGGAAGCATAAACATTTTCCAAAGTATCTCTTCCTATGTCATTATAACCATAGCCATTCGTATGATTAAAATGTGTATCACTTAAACGATGGGTTTGCATTGCGTGCAATACTTTGAGTTGATTGGCTTCAGCAATATGATCTATTTCTCTAAAACGTTCTTCCAGGTCCTTTTCCACCTTTTGGCTCATGGAAAGGACCTGGCTGCTTATTCCAAGTTGATGATAAATCGTGTTGGTCATAAGTATATTCCTTTTCTAGTAGTCTTCAACCTCGATGTTAAAATGAATCTCTCTTGACGGTATGATTGTAGAAATAGCATGTTTGTAAATCATTTGTTGTTTTCCTTCCGTTTCTAAAACAACAATGAAATTATCAAATCCTTTTACGACTCCTTTTAATTGGAATCCATTTGTCAAATATACAACAAGTACTATTTTATCTTTTCGTACCTGGTTCAAAAACATGTCTTGTAAATTTACTGGTTTTGGCATCGGTAAACCCCCTTCTCGAATAATGTTCTACCTCTTATTCTATAGTATATTCATAAATAGTTCAACATGAAATATTTTATTCTTCCATTAATTTTATAATAGCCTCTGTTATTGCATCAATATCAAAATGATATTGGTCTACATGAATCCAGTGCACATTGTTTTCACGGCGAAACCAGGTTAATTGTCGTTTGGCAAAATGTCGTGTATCCCGTTTAATCTTGTAGATTGCCTCATCTAAAGAACACTCTCCATTTAGGTAATCAAACACTTCCTTATATCCTAACCCTTGCATGGATGTCATTTCTTTTGTATATCCTTTTTGCATTAATGCCTTTACTTCATCAAGGAGTCCCTCTTCGATCATTTGGTCCACGCGTCGATTAATCCGTTCATACAAAACTTCCCGTTCCATGGTCAAAACGACAAAGGTTAACTCATAGGGTGATGTTTTAGACTTTTCACGTGCATTATGCACACTCATTTTTTCTCCGGTCAACAAATAATACTCCAATGCCCGTTGTACACGCTTGATATTGTTGGGATGAATCGTTTCGCAGCTTTCCGGGTCAATTTCTTTTAGCCATTGAAAAAGCGCCTCTTCTCCGTGTAGAGATGAATAGTCCATAACTTTTTGACGAACCTGTTTTTCTTCATCTGTACTTGAAAAATCAATGTCATAGACAACCGATTGAATATAAAAGCCTGTACCACCGGCTATAATGGGAACTGCGTTTTTTGAATAAATTTCAGTCATAGCTTCTTTAGCCATTGTCTGAAATCGATGGACACTAAAGTCTTCATCCGGTTCGAGTAGGTCAACAAGATGATGAGCTACCCCCTTCATTTGTTCTTGTGTCACTTTTGCCGAACCAATATCCATATATTTATAGACTTGCATCGAGTCCGCGGAGATGATTTCTCCATTAATTTTCTTAGCGAGTGCAATCGAAACCGCCGTTTTTCCACTTGCCGTCGGTCCTGCTACAATAATTAACTTCTTTTTATTTTCCATAAGTACACACTTTCATAGTTATACAATGCGTTTAAATTTCTTTTCAAGTTCTTGTAAGCTCATACGAATCATGGTCGGTCGGCCATGAGGGCAATGATAGGGATCGTCAAGTTGCAAAAGTTGATGAATTAAACTTTGATATTCAACAAGGGAGAGTCGATCATTCCCTTTAATCGCCGCTTTACATGCAATTGTTGCTAAGTCATATAAGTAACGTTCTTGCTTATTATATTTTACCCCTTGGGCAAGTTGATCAAAAAAATGAATAAAATCCATATTTGTAAGTGGTTCATTGAGCAAATAGGGAACACTTTTAAGCACAATAGAATTCCCACCAAATTCTTCCACATCAAATCCTAAATCTGCAATAGCTTGTTGATGTTCTTGGAACATTTCAAATTCACGGTCTGAAAGCGTATATACTTTTGACTCAAGTAGCATCTGTGATGAAATCGTATGTTTTTCGATTTTAGAAACCCATGATTCATAGAGAACTTTTTCATGAGCTGCGTGTTGATCAATAATATAAAGTTCTTTATGATATTCGACAAGCCAATAGGTCTTAAACACTTGTCCAATAACACGATGCTTTTGAATTTTTTGCTCATCCAAAAACAAATCCATAGTTATCGGTTCAGATCTTTTCTCCGGTTCAGGCTTTTTCTCCGGCTCAGATGGGACCATCGGTTTGTCTTGGATGATCTTTTCTTGGGTCGTCGAAAACGTTTCTCGACGTTTCGTCTCAAAAGGCTCCGGGACTTCTTTTATCAATTTTTCATATTCCTTTTTTTCAATACGCTCTTTTTCTGTCTTTTTTCGTTTTTCCTGCAACTCAATATCAACAATCGGCTCTTTTTGACGTAGGGTGTGAATAACGGCGTCTCTAAAAATCTCACGGACAATCATCTCATCATTAAAGCGCGCCTGCATTTTTGTCGGATGTACGTTGATATCAAGAAGTTCGGTTGGACATTTTAAAAATAATACAGCGAAAGGAAATTGGTTAATCATCATTGCTTCTTTAAATCCCTCTTCAATCCCGTCTTGAATCCATTTGGACTTAATATAGCGATTATTGACATAATAGATTTCGTATTGACGATTGCCTCGACTCAATTCCGGTTCCCCGATATAGCCGGTCACACTATAGTCGCCATAACTATAATCGACTTCTTTGCTTTGCTTTGCATGGTCTTTACCAAAAACTTGATAAATACAATCCAATAATGAATAATTCCCGGATGTATGCAACTTTACATTTTTATTAACGATATATTTAAATGAAATTCCCGGATGACTAAGTGCAAGCCGATGTATTAGGTCTGTAATATATCCGGCTTCTGTCCGTGGCGTTTTCAAAAACTTCTTACGTGCAGGAACGTTATAGAATAGCTCACGAATAACAAAGGTTGTGCCACTTGGACAACCAATATCTTGAACTTCCTTTTCAAGGCCACCTTCAATGACATACCGAAGGCCCATTAATTCTTCTTCTTGTTTTGTTATACATTCAACCATAGATACTGCCGCAATACTGGCTAAGGCTTCACCACGAAACCCTAAGGACCGTATATGATCCAAATCATCCGCATCAATGATTTTACTTGTCGCATGACGTAAAAACGCCACCTTCACATCTTCATTCGACATACCGATGCCATTATCTGTAATCCGAATGGTTTTTAAACCACCATCTTCGATCTCAACGGTAATGGCATTGGCTTTTGCATCGATTGCATTTTCAACACATTCTTTCACAACAGAAAGAGGTCTTTCAACAACTTCTCCTGCCGCAATTTTATTGATTGTATCTTGGTCTAATAGATGTATCGTAGTCATAGGCACCTCTATTTCTGCGTTAATGTCACTAATTCATTGAGAATATTTAAGGCTTCGATTGGTGTTAGCTGGTTAATGTTGATTTTTTCAATACGTTCTTTAAACTCATTTTTAGGCTCTTCAAAAAAGTTTAATTGAAGCGGTTCTTTCGGCATCTGGACTTTTTTGGCTTTTTTCGTAATATCTGCATCGGACAAATCATCTAAAATTTCTTTTGCACGTTCAATGACATACTGTGGGACACCTGCAATCTTTGCCACTTGTATACCATAACTTTTATCCGCTCCGCCTTTAGCGATTTTGCGCAAAAAGATAATGTCATCGCCTTTTTCCTTTACGGTAATACAGTAGTTTTGAACGCCATCGATTTTTCCCTCTAGTTCAGTAAGTTCATGATAATGGGTAGCAAAAAGACTTTTAGCACCGACTGTTTTTTTCTGAACCAGGTACTCAACAACCGCCCATGCAATGCTTAGTCCGTCAAATGTTGATGTTCCACGGCCAATCTCGTCCAGAATAACTAGGCTATTCACGGTTGCATTACGTAAAATATTGGCTACTTCGCTCATCTCAACCATAAAGGTACTCTTTCCGGAAGATAAATCATCGGAGGCGCCAACACGAGTAAATATACGGTCAACCGGACAAAGATTTGCTGATGTGGCGGGTACAAAAGTTCCGATTTGGGCCATTAATGTAATGAGCGCAACTTGACGCATATATGTCGACTTACCAGCCATATTGGGCCCGGTGATAATTGAAAAGCGATGTTCTTGTGTATTCATCAATGTATCATTCGTAATGAACTGTTCGCGCCCCATGATTTTTTCAATAACCGGATGTCGTCCTTCTGTAATCTGTATGGTTCCTTGGTCATTAAAGGTCGGACGAACATAGTGATTCGTTACCGCGACATGGGCAAGTGACTGTAGGGCATCGAGTTCGGCTACTTTTCTTGCCGTTTCTTTGATTCGAAGGACATGGCCTGCTAACTTGTTTCGAATCTGAACATACAGAGAATATTCTAACTCTATGAGTTTATCTTCAGCACCTAGTACTGTATCTTCAATTTCTTTGAGCTCCGGTGTAATATAACGTTCAGCATTGGCGAGGGTTTGTTTGCGTTGATAACGCTCCGGCACCATATCAAGATTTGATTTTGTCACTTCAATATAATATCCAAATACTTTGTTATATTTAATCTTTAAATTTTTAATACCTGTTTGTTCCCGTTCTTTTGCTTCTAGTGAAGTCAGCCATAACTTTCCGTCTTTGGATGCTTCACGCAAACGATCAACCTTATCATTAAAGCCATCTTTGATGATTTTCCCCTCTTTTAATGCAATTGGCGGTTCTTCACTTATACTATCACCAATTAATTTATCAAGATCAAGCAGCATATCTAAAGTATCTCCCATGCCTTTAAGTAAGGTGCTCTTCATGTTTTTAAGGAGCATCTTAATATCCGGAAGCACATGAATGGATTGATGAAATGCTAATAGGTCTCTTGGGTTAGCTGTCTGTAAGGTCATCTTTGTCATCAAACGTTCCATATCATATACCGGCGTCAAAAGTTCTCGAATTTCTTCCCGTCTCATCAAGTCGCCGACAAGTTCCTCTATACTATCCAAGCGTTCATCAATTTGATAGACAGACGTTAAGGGTTGTTCAATAAAATGACGAAGTTTTCTAGCCCCCATTGCTGTTTTTGTATGATCAAGGACCCAAAGAAGAGAGCCTTTTTTTTCTTTTTCACGCATAGTTTCTAATAGTTCAAGATTACGTCGTGTGGATACATCTAACAACATATATTTTCCGGTTTCATAGTAGCGAATATGATCAATATGTGATAAACCTGATTTTTGGGTTTCATACAGATAATCCAGCAAGGCTCCGGATGCAATAATGCTTTCATCCTGCTCAGCTATACCTAAGCCATCTAGACTTACGACTTCAAAGTGCTTTAATAGAGTATCTCTGGTACGCTTTGAATCAAAAAACCAATCGTCATAACTATTGATGTATGTATGTAGATTGTGATCCATCCATTGAATAAATTCGCTATTTTCATAAATAGTGGTATTCAAAATACATTCGGCCGGCTGGACCTTAGCTATCTCATCTAATAATGCAGCATAGGTGTGTAAGGTTGTTGTTTGAAATTCTCCTGTTGTTACATCGACATAGCTCATCCCATAGCGGGAAATATCCGAATAAACACACATGAGATAATTGTTTTTCGTCTCATCAAGTGCCTGCATATTCAGATTTGCTCCCGGCGTTACAACACGAATCACATCTCGTTCTACAATCCCTTTGGCTGTAGCCGGGTCTTCAATCTGCTCTGCTATGGCAACCTTATAGCCTTTTTCAATAAGACGATTGATATAATTTTCTGCAGAATGATAAGGAACGCCACACATTGGTGCACGTTCCTCTAGTCCACAATTTTTCCCCGTTAAGGTGATTTCTAGTTCTCTAGATGCCTTAATTGCATCCTCAAAAAACATTTCGTAAAAATCCCCCAGGCGATAAAAAAGAATACAATCCTTATATTTATCTTTAATTTTAACATATTGTTGCATCATTGGCGTTAGCGTGTTACTCATTAATAACCTCTCCTACTAAGTAAAATGTCATTGCATCAATAATTTTTACACGACGTATGGTTCCCACTAAGCTAGAACCGCCTTCTACATGGACAAGATGCCCATTGTCTAATCGTCCTGACATATATCCTTTTCGACTTGTGTTTTCTTCTTCAAACAAAGCCAGATATTCCTTGCCGATATGTTCTCTGCTTTTCTTGTTTGCTATTGAATTCACTTCATCTAACAAGCGATTAAAACGCTCTTTGACAACAGGTTCTTCTATCTGATCTTCATATTGTGCCGCTGGTGTTCCTGTCCGCTTTGAATATATGAAGGTAAAGGCACTATCATATTCGACTTCCTTAACCACATCCATTGTGTCCATGAAGTCTTTTTCGGTCTCACCAGGGAATCCAACAATAATATCTGTTGTTAACGCAATGTCGGGCATGGCTTTTTTAATTTTATTGACCAAACTTAAGTAGCTGTCTTTTGTATAGCCACGATTCATTTTCTCTAATAAACGGGTACTTCCTGATTGAAAGGGTAAATGGAGTGACTTGCACACTTTTGTTGATTTTGCCATAACATGAATAAGTTCATCTGATAAATCTTTGGGATGGGATGTCATAAAACGTATACGTTCTAATCCATCAATCTTTTCAACTTCTTCTAAGAGCTGGGCAAAGGTCATGGGATGCTTGAGGTTTTTACCATAGGAGTTTACGTTTTGACCTAAAAAAGTAATCTCAACAACACCGTCAGCAACAAGTGCTCTAACTTCTTCAATAATATCTTCCGGTTCACGACTACGTTCCCGCCCTCTTACATAAGGTACAATACAATAACTGCAAAAGTTATTGCATCCAAAAATAATATTTACACTGGATTTATATGTATATTTTCGAACTGTGGGCAGATCTTCCACAATATCTTGATACGAATCCCATATATCATAAACCGATTCACCTGTTTCCATATGTGTTTCTAGTAATTCGGCTAGTTTATATATGTTATGTGTTCCGAAAACGATGTTCACATGGGGATAGGATTTTTTTAATTTATCAATGACTGTATCTTGCTGCATCATACATCCGCAAAGAGCAATAATCATATTCGGATTCTTTTCTTTTAGCGACTTCAAGTGACCAATACGTCCAAAGACACGTGTTTCTGCATTTTCACGCACTGCACACGTATTATAGACCACAAAATCGGCTTGAGCTTCTGAGTCACATTCTTCATAACCGATTTGTTCTAAGACACCTTTTAATTTTTCTGAGTCGTGAAAATTCATTTGGCATCCAAAGGTGGCAATATGCATCCTTTTCTTTCGTCCGTGTTTCTGTTCAAACTTATCATTTATTGCTCTTAATCTCTCTATAATTATCTTTTGACGGAGTCCCTCATCCGTATCATGATTTAAAATAATGGGTTCTCTTTTCATTTGGTCCTCCTAATAGACATAACAAAATAGCTATCAACATACTTGACAGCTATTTCATTATAACGGACTTTCTATAAAAATTCAATAATAGCTTTTGTATTTGTCGGTATTAATCATCTACAAATTGTGCAGCATAATCGGGCACAAAGGTTTGCTCCTCTAATGGCGGTCGAATATAAAAGTCGTTTTCTTGTCGTTGGGGCAGTTCTAACTTTTCTGTGTGAACGTCCTCATACTCAATTTGTGTAAGCAAATGATGAATACAATTAAGCCTGGCATGCTTCTTGTTATCTGAAGGAACAACAAACCATGGCGCTTGTTTGATATCGGTATAATCCATCATCATATCTTTTGCAATAGAATATTCCACCCAGTACTTACGTGACTCTAAGTCCATGGGACTGATTTTCCACCGTTTGGTGGGGTCATTAATACGGGCTTGAAAACGTCGTTCTTGTTCATCATCACTGACTGAAAACCAGTATTTGACCAGAATAATCCCTGCTCGAACCAACATTTTTTCAAATTCAGGACAACTTCGTAAAAAATCATCGTACTCATCTTGAGTACAAAATCCCATAACTTTTTCTACACCGGCACGATTGTACCAGCTTCGATCAAACAATACAATCTCGCCGGCTGCTGGCAAATGGGCAACGTATCGTTGAAAATACCACTGTGATTTTTCTTTTTCCGTGGGAACCCCAAGGGCAACAACGCGACAAACTCTAGGATTTAACTTTTCAGTAATTCGTTTAATAACGCCACCTTTTCCGGCTGCATCTCTTCCTTCAAAAATAACAACTACTTTTAAGCCTTCCTTTTTAACCCATTCTTGCAATTTGACAAGTTCAATTTGTAAGTTATGCAATTCCTTTTCATAGACTTTTCTCTTAATACCTTTTTTATCTTTTCCCAAAAAATCACCGCCTCACTAAAGTATATATTAATTATACCAAAGATAATCCAATCTTACTATTGATATTTTATTGAATCGTGATACAATATATAGTGTGCCAAAACAGAATTCAAGCACAATATATTGTATAGGAGAGATTATATGAATGTCATTAAACGTAATAGCTCAGTCGTTGAGTATAGTAATGATAAAATTAGAAATGCTATAATTTTAGCGATGTCTGAAACAAAAGACGGTATTGATGAAGCATTGGCTACGAATATTGCAGAAAGTGTTGAAGAGGCACTAAAAAATTACTCTTCTCCATTTTCGGTGAATATTATTCAAGATACTGTTGAAGAAAAACTCATGGAATCATCCCGTAAAGATGTGGCAAAAAAATATATCTTATATCGCTATGAACGCGACAAATCAAGAGAAAAGCGCCATAAAAGTACGTCTAATCGAATATTAAGTGATGCATTTATCAGTAAATATAAGCACATGACAAATCCAATGAAACAACTTGGAAGCTTTGTCTATTATCGGACATACTCACGTTGGCTTCCCGAAGAGAACCGTCGTGAATACTGGTGGGAAACAGTCCGCCGTGCTGTTGAATATAACTGTAGTCTAGTTCCTACAACACGGGAGGAAGCGGAAAAACTCTTTGATAATATTTTCCATTTACGTCAGTTTCTTTCCGGTCGAACATTTTGGGTTGGGGGAACAACTGTTTCTAAGAATTACCCTATGAGTAACTATAACTGTGCTTTTCAAGTCATCGATAACTTTGGTGCTTTTAAAGATTTATTTTATCTACTTATGGTTGGTTCCGGTGTTGGTGTACGTGTTCTCAAAGATGATGTTAAGAAGCTTCCAAAAGTTCGCGCTGACTTTGAGGTCATACACGAAGATTATACACCAATCCCTATGAATCAACGTGAAGATTCAACAAGCCTTGTTTTTTCTCACAATAATGTTTGTAAGATTGTGATTGGAGACTCCAAAGAAGGCTGGACACAAGCCCTAGATAATTTCTTAAAAATTGTATATAGCGCAGAATATCGAAATGTTAATACCATTGTTATCAATTACAACAATGTACGCCCAAAAGGCGAACGTTTAAAATCCTTTGGCGGAACGGCAAGCGGACATCAATCTATTAAAAATATGTTTATCAAGATTGTAAAGGTTATAAAAAAACGCGCAATCTATGATGAACATCAATTTGTTAAACTACGTCCAATTGACTGTTTAGACATCGCAAATATTATCGGTGAAAATGTCGTTGTTGGTGGTGTTCGTCGGACGGCCGAAATTGTCCTTGTTGATGCAGATGACAAAGAATGTATTGAAGCAAAAAACAATCTATATAAGCAAATTGACGGTCAGTGGATTGTTGATCAAGAAATCATCCACCGTCAAATGAGTAACAATTCCATTTATTATACAAGTAAGCCGGAACGTGAGATGCTCCATTGGCAAATTGAACAAATGCGTTATTCCGGAGAACCTGGTTGGGTTAATGAAGTGGCTGGTGCCAAGCGTCGTCCTAACATGAACGGTGTAAATCCATGTGGCGAAATTCTCCTGGATTCTCAAGGCTTATGTAATTTGACAACTATTAATGTTTATGCATTTGTCAATGACGATGGTACCGTTGATTATGATGGATTACTAGAAGCTCAACGCTTATCCGCTCGTTCCGGATATCGAATGACTTGTGTCGATCTTGAGATTCCTGAATGGAATAATGTTCAACAACGTGATAAACTGACCGGATGTTCCTTGACCGGCTGGCAAGACATGGTCAACAAAGCTAAACTCTCTCGTGAAGATCAAGCAAAGGTATTGCGCCAACTTCGTAGTGCCGCTCAAGATGCCATTAAAGAGTATTCCACAGAAATCGGTCAAAATGAATCCCTTCTTGTTACTACCGTAAAACCGGAGGGTACATTAAGCCAACTTCCGACTGTTTCATCCGGTGTTCATTACTCCCATTCACCTTATTACATTCGACGCGTACGCATTAGCGCATCAGATCCACTTGTCAAAGTATGTGAAGAGTTGAACTATCCAATTCACCCTGAAGTTGGACAAACAATGGAACATTGTACAACCAAAGTGATTGAATTTCCCGTAAAAGCTCCGGATGGCATTACCAAATATGATGTATCTGCCATCGAACAGCTTGAAAACTATCAATTGTTTATGGAAAACTATGTTGATCACAATTGTTCAATAACTGTACATGTTCGTGATCATGAATGGGATGCTGTTGAAGAATGGGTCTATAAAGAATGGGATGATATTGTTGCTGTCTCCTTCTTATCTCTTGACGATAATTTTTATCAGCTTTTACCTTATGAGGCTATTAGTGAAGACGAATATAATAAACGTGTTGAAGAAATGCGTCCTTTTGTTCCGGCTCTTCTTTCAAAATATGAATCCAATGAACAAGAACTTGATGTTGGTGATGAAAGTTGTGATTCAGGCGTTTGCCCAATCCGATAAGCCTTGGTTATTAAGATCCAATACATATATAAAGATATATATAAAGAGTCGCAATTACATATGATATGTAATTGCGACTCTTTTTCATGCTCTATGATGGTGCTATTAGCTTTTTGCGATTTTACGCTGCATCATCCATAGGAACTTCTTCTGCATCTTCGGAAACGTCTTGAATACGTCCTGTAACTTCCGATGCATCAAATCCGTTTTCTGCTATGAAGTCTATTAGAACTTCGTCCATCGCACCAAATTCTGCAATAACATTGGCACCAACAAACATAGAATAATCATCTCCCCCAGCTACAAGGAAATCATTTGTTGCTAACGTATACATCGCTTCTTCATCAATAGCTTCTTCACCAATCATAACTGAAGTCACTCGACTTCCGGCTTCTAGGGAAGAATCAAATTCCACCGTCATTCCTGCAATATGAGGAAATGCACCAAGCGCTTCTGGATATGTTGACAAACCATTTTCTAATGCCGCAATAAGATCTGCACCCGTGACTTCAATGACACGTACTGTGTTTCCAAAAGGAAGCACCGTTAATACATCACCTTTTGTCACTTCGCCCATAGCAATAGATGCTCGAATTCCACCACCATTGGTTAATGCAACATCAGCACCACTAATATCTAATAAGGCTTCTGTAATCATATTTCCAAGATTGGTTTCTCCGGTACGAACAAATTCTCTTTCACCATTTAAATCATATGGCACTGTTGCAACAACTTCATTTTCTATTATTGCATTTTCTTCTTCTATAGCAGCAACAAGATCTGCAACTTCTTGATTATCAATAAGCTCAAGAGATTGCTCTTTTGTAAATAGACTTGCAACCGTTGATGTTATTTCTCCCTCAACAAGGGTCATATCTACACGGCCAACATTTTTCGTTTTTTCACCGGCACTTACAATAAGTGTCTCATTAACAATATTGCCATTTTCATATACTGAATGGCTATGTCCATCGATAATAAGATCGATACCTTCAACCATCTCAGCTAATGCCACGGATGTCATCGTTCCCTCATCACCTAAGTGAACTAATCCAATAACAATATCTGCTTGGTCCCGCAACATAGGTACAAGTGTCTGAGCAACTTCAATCGGATCGTCAAAGGTTAATCCAATTGTGTTATCTGGATGTGATTTATATTTTGTCTCAGGTGTTGCTAAACCAAAAATAGCAACCATAAGGCCATCCACTTCTTTCATGATATAAGGTGTTAAGAAATCATTGCCATCTTCATCTTTAATATTGGCAGCTAAGACCGGAAAATCGGCTAAAGAGATATTGTCTAGCAACTGGTCTTGTCCATAATCAAATTCATGATTACCTGCAACCATTGCATCGTATCCTAAGGCATTCAAAATTGGCATTGCATTTTCACCTTTTGATAAGGTAACAAGATTATGACCTTGTGTAGCATCGCCGGCATCTAGAATTAACGTATTAGGATTACTTGCTTTTACGCTTTCAAAATATGTTGCTAATTTTGGAGCGCCCATACCATCGTAAGCACCTTCAATAAAGAATCCATGCATATCGTTTGTGTGAAGAATTGTAATTTGTGTACTATCAACAACCGGTTCTTCATCAACCACCGGCTCCTCATCGACCACAGGCTCTTCTTCAACTACAGGTTCTTCTTGTGTTACCTCTTCTTGTGGCATTTCTTCTACGGCATCTTCACTTGGAATACGTATCATTTGTCCCGGAAAAATCAAATGTGGATTTTCCAAGGCGTTATACTCAGCTAGCTCTTCCCATTCTAACCCGTATTCACGTGCAATTCTCCATAATACATCTCCGGACTGAACCGAATATGTAGATTCAGCGAGAACTGTACTCGAAAACACAACAGAAAACAACATCATTAATGATAGAATAATACTTAATGATTTTTTCAAAAAAACTCCTCCTTTGTATATAACTATATTTATATCGACTATTATATTATATCACAGTCTTTAAATTATTCTACACTTATCAGAGAAATTTTACTCAAAATACACATCTTAGTATACTACTTTTACATCATATCCTTTATTTTTTAAGGCACGTTTTATTTGTGCTACGTGAGATTTTCCATTCGTTTCGCATGTCACCTCAAGATGTACACGCTTAAATCGATCCACTGTTTTAAATTGATTATGATCTAGCTGGATGATATTGGCACCCACTTCCGATAAGATACTTGCAATCATTTGCAATTGTCCCGGCGTATCTGCTAATTCCACAGAAAAACAAAAAACTCGACCTCGAACAACAAGACCACGGTTAATTAATTCTGAAATCGTTACAACATCAATATTACCACCACTAATCAATGAAACGATTTTTTTTCCTTTAACATCTATTTTTCTTAGGGCTGCGAGTGATAAAACGCCTGCATTTTCTGCAATAATTTTTTCTTTTTCTGCCACAAGCAAAAAGGCCTCCATTATATTTACATCATTAACGGTGACAATGTTGCCCACATATTTTTTTACATACTCAAAGGTCTTGATGCCACTTCGTTTAACTGCAACACCTTCAGCAATCGTGTCTACTTTTTTTAGTTCAACAATATGATTACTCTTTATAGAACTTCGCAGAGTTTGGGCACCTTGAGGTTCAACACCGATGATTTCAATATCCGGTTTTATAAACTTTGCGGCCATTGCAACACCACTGATGAGTCCCCCACCTCCTATCGGAACGATAATTATATCCACCTCAGGAAGCTCATCAAGTATTTCTAAGCCTATTGTTCCCTGTCCTAATATAATATCATCATCATCAAAAGGATGAATAAATGTATAGCCATAGATGCCTTGTAATCGCTTTGCTTCCTTAAAAGCATCATCATAGCACTCACCGGATAAGACAACATCCGCACCATACTTTTTTGTTGCTTCAACCTTAATTAAGGGTGTATTTGAAGGCATGACAATGACAGCTTTCACTCCGCATGCCTTCGCCGCTAAAGCAACGCCTTGCGCATGATTCCCGGCACTAGATGCTATAAGACCATTTGATTTTTCTTGGTCACTAAGCTTTGTTATTTTATTGTATGCACCTCTGATTTTAAAGGCACCTGTACGTTGTAGATTTTCAGGTTTAAGAAATACATCCGCGTCATATTCTTGACTATAAAAATCCGAATATATTAAAGGTGTTTTTTTAATAATGTTGTTAACGGTTTCTTTTGCTTCATAAAAATCATCAATTGTTATATTCTTCATATTCACTCCATTAATTATTCGCTTCATTTATCTTTTGTATGACCTTATAATACTCTTTATGCGCTTGGTATCCACTATCTGTTAACCCATATACTCCACGTTTAATGCGTGTAAACCAGCCATAAAAATTTTTTTGGAGAATGGATCCGGCTTTTTTTATTTGTGTTTCCAGCACAACGTCTGATAAACAAACTTCCTCACTTCGATGTATATAATCTAAAATAATGAGCACATCTTCTTTATATGATGTCATTATTTTTTTGCGATGGGTTCCACCTACATTTACATGGGCCCTTCGTTCTCTAAGTTCTTCAATGGCTTTATTTTTTTTCACTCGATTACGTCGCTGATATTCTTCTATGGGATGCATGATTGGATCATGATAAATTTCCACATCCAAGGTCTTTGATGAAACAATAATAAGTCCAAGACCCAAACGCTTCAATAGATAGAGTTTATCTTTAAATTCATGTTGTCGTAAATTTTTAGGTGTCCATATAGCGACATAAACCAAATCAAACATTTTCTGCCTTAAAGCACCTTGGATAATAAGTTTTAAGTTTAATTGATTTTTTAACTCGATAGCTATGCTTTCATCGTCTCGAACACAAAGTATGTCAATGCCTTTTACTTCAGCATCAATCGTATAACCTAATCGAGAAAAAAAATCTCGAACAGGTTCATACAAGTCCGTTTCTTTCATTATTGTAGCACCTCATATAAGTCCTTTAATGCTGCACCCTCTTTGATACCTTTTAGGAGAAACTTTGCTTTACGTTGGTCATTAACTAGAATTCCACCGATAAGTACATCATCCTTAAAATTCATACGTTTGTAAATACCTGCTTTTTTATTCTCGTAATTTAGTATTGAAATACCCTCTTCATCTTCATCAACTTCCATCTCACCTATGGAGAAAATATTCAGACCCATTGCGTGAAGAATTGTTGATGGAACAAAGTGTTCATATATTTCATTCTTTCCTACAACATTTTGTCCGGCGACTTGTCCTTGTGAAAGTGCTTCCGGCCAAATCGCAAAATCATGTCCTTCAAAACATACGCAGTCTCCACATGCATAGATATGCTCTTTACTGGTTTGCATATGTTTATTAACGATAATCGCTTTATCAAAATCAATATCTAATTTTTTTGCAATCTTTGGATCGATTCTCACGCCCGCGGATATCATCACAAGATCCGATTCTATCGTATGACCATCCACCGTCTCAACACCGGTAACTTTTTTATCACCTAAGAAGCGCTTCACCCCTGTTCCTTTAAGAACATTCATGCCTTCAACATCAAATCCGTTTTCCAAGATTTCTGCACCTTTTTGGTCCAGTTGTATGGGAAGTAAGCGTTCCATAATTTCAACAACTGTCACTTCCATTCCAGCTTGATGAAGTTGTGCTGCTAACTCTAGACCAAGTAGTCCACCTCCGATGACCGTCGCTTTATGGTGTTCTTTCATGACTTGTTTAATTCTTAACGCATCATCGTATGTACGTAGCGTGAACACATTTTCCAAATGATTATTCTCAATAGGTGGTACAAAACAATAACTTCCTGATGCTACAATCAATTTATCATAGTGTAAACTTGTGTCATCATGACCATTTGTAATATATACTTGTCGCTTTGAATCATCAATATCTGTCACTTCATATTCTGACATAAGTTGAATGTTTTTTTCCTCATACCATGTTTCTTTCCTTACAAAAAATGTACTTGGAAGTTTATCTTGACCGATAAATTTAGATAACATAGGTTTATAGTAGACCGGATATTTTTCCCGGTCAATAATTGTAATATTGACCTGTGTATCTTCTTTTCGTATTGTCTCAGCCGCAGTAACACCTGCAATACCATTTCCTATTATAACTACATCTTTCATCGTTTCATTTCCCATAATATGCTCTCCTTTACTCTCTCTATGCTTTCTCTTAAATGTTACCTTTGGTATCTGAAATTTTATCTGTCGGAATTCTATCAATCGACATTCTTCCGAATCGTCCGGCACGAAAATCATCTAAAATATTTTTTCCCATGCGATTCGTATCGGGGGTGTTTTTTTCTTGTAAGTAATGACGTTCTATCGCAAAGGCTTCCAATAATTTATATGCAGGCTTTAGCTCATCACCTTCAATAAATTCAACATTTGGAAAAGCCTCTTTCAATGCTTTCGGATATAAGTCCATCAAATGGCTAATTAGCTCATAAGCCAATGTGGTTGTATCTAAAATATCATCTTTAATACTGCCAACAAATGCTAAGTGTGCACCAACTGTTTGATCTTCAAATTTTGGCCATAAGATTCCCGGCGTGTCTAATAACTCAAGACCTTTTTTTATTTTAATCCATTGTTTTCCTTTTGTTACACCCGGTTTATTTCCTGTCTTTGTGCTTGATTTTCCTACAAGTTTATTAATAAAGGTTGACTTCCCTACATTCGGAATTCCGGCAACCATAATTCTCAAGGGTTTATTTATTAAGCCTCTTTTTTTATTTCTTTCAATACGTTCTTTACATACTTCATGAATTTGAGGTACAACTTTGTTCATGTTTTGTCCGTCACGAGCATTTACCGGCATTGCAACAATACCTTGTTTTTTAAAATACTCAATCCATTGATTTGTTTTGTTGGGATCAGCTAGATCCATTTTTGTTAATAAAATCAATCTCGGTTTACCATTGGCTATCTTTGGTAAGTCCGGATTTTGGCTGCTAATAGGAATTCTTGCATCTAACAACTCAACCACACAGTCAATTAATTTGATGCTATCTTGCATCATACGCTTTGCTTTTGTCATATGTCCAGGGTACCACTGTATATTCATTTTTTCTCCTTCTTACTTAATCTTTTATCTCTAAAAAACCTACATTGGAAAAAGGATAAATTCGAAAAAATCCTTTTCCGATAACATCTTCTTCCTTGATGAGGCCGACATCTACATAACGACTGTCCCGACTATGATTCCGATTATCTCCCATAACAAAAAAAGTCTTTTCAGGAATGGTGATCGGATAATCTTGGGTTCCTAAATCTTTAATAATATCAAGTTGAATCGGTTCATTTAACTCCAAATCATTAACCAAGATTTTCCCGCTTTTTATATCTATCACTTCACCCGGTAATCCAATAATGCGTTTGATATAGTATTTGCTTCGATCATTATTATAGGGAAAAACAATAATATCATAGCGCTCAAAAGGTGTGAATCGAAGACTTAGTTTTTCAATAATTAATTGATCTGAATCGTAGAGGGTTGGAAGCATGGAATTACCTTCAACCGTTGTTGGTTGCGCCACAAAGGAACTGATAAGAAAAACACTCATGACAATCACGAAAATATCTTTGACAAATTTTTTTAACTCATCAATATTTATCTGTTCGAACATATCTAACTCCTCCACAGGGTAATTTTTAGTCTACTACATAATACCATATTACACACATTAAAAAAAGAGCTATTGCATAGCTCTTTTTGAATAACACTTTTATGACATCTTTTCTTTAACTTTTGCTTTTTTACCAATTCTATCTCGTAAATAATGAAGTCTTGCACGTCGAACTTTACCGCGACGAACAACTTCGATACGATCAAGATTTGGTGAATGTAAAGGCCAAGTCTTTTCAACTCCAACGCCATAAGAAATTCTACGTACTGTAAAAGTTTCTCTATTGCCGCCATTTTGTCTCTTAAGAACTGTTCCTTCAAACATCTGAACTCTCTCGCGTGTACCTTCTTTAATCTTAGCATATACACGAATTGTATCTCCAACATTAAAATCTGCAATGTCAGTCTTTAATTGTTCTTGTTCGATTTCTCTAATGATTGCGTTCATGAGTCAACCTCCTTCCATCATAGATGTTCTTTAATAAACGTCTTACCAGCGGAACACCCGTACTCACAATTACATACTATAGCATATTTGTATCTATATGACAAGTCTTTTTTAAGAAGATTTTATCTTCTTCTGAAAGCACTGCATATCGTAATAAATCCGGACGTTTTTTCGCTGTCCGTATCAGCGACTGCTCATGTCGAAATTGTTCAATCTTTTGATGATTACCGGACAATAAAACATCGGGGACGATCTGTCCCTCATAATCTGCCGGTCGCGTATATTGTGGATATTCCAATAAGCCATTATCAAATGATTCCACCTCTGCGGAAACTGAGTTTGATAGCACACCCTCTACATGACGACTCACGGCGTCAATAACGACCATTACAGCCATTTCTCCGCCAGTAAGTACATAATCCCCAATAGATAACTCTTCTGTCACTATTGACTCAATAACGCGCTCGTCAATACCTTCGTAATGTCCACAAATAAACAAGATCTCATCTTCACGTGCCAATTCAAGAACTTTGTCTTGATTGAGTGTCTGTCCTTGGGGTGAAAGGTAAATGACACGTTTTACATTTGGATATTCTTTTTTAACCTGTACATAAGCATCAATAATAGGTCCGGCTTGCATGACCATGCCGGCACCACCACCATAAGGATAATCATCCACTGTTTTATGCTTGTTTTTTGAAAAATCGCGTATATTTACAAGATTTAAATCAATCAATCCATTTTCACGGGCTCTTTTTATAATACTACTATTTAAACCTTCATCTATATGTTCAGGAAAAAGTGTTAATACATGAAATCGCATTTTATAACCCTTTCAATCCTTCAATTAGCTTCACAATTAAGTATCCTTCTTCTACATTAACTTCAGGTACAAATTCTTTAATGGCCGGAATCATAAGTCCATGTTTACTACCATCATCAATTACATAAATATCATGTGTTCCTGTTTCTAAAACTTCTTTCAACCGTCCAAGTTCTGTTCCATCTTCTTCTTTGGCAAGAAGACCAATCATTTCGAATATATAATTCTCATCTTCCGATAGCGGAAGTGCTTCATCCATAGGAATCAATAGGGTTCCACCTTTAAGTTCTAAGGCTTCGTTCATATTTTGAACTTCTTTTAACTGCAGGATAACAAGATTTTTAAAATATTTAACCCCAGTAATGGTTCCATTAAAAACACGGTTATTATTTTCAATACGTATATATTTGAGCAACTCAAATCGCCTTATGTCATCCGTTAGCGGAAAAATTTTTAATTCTCCGCGAACACCATGGGTGTTTGCCACTTTCCCAATTTGAATATATTCCATTGATCCACCTCAAAACTTTCCTAGAGCATCATAAAAGTACCAAAAGCATTGAATCGTGTCGACTAACCCGATATACTTTTGGTACTTAACTTAAGCTGCAATTCATCATAGGAATTGTT
>CAZLXW010000056.1:0-25557 GCA_964563505.1 uncultured Eubacteriales bacterium | reverse complement strand
AAACATGGGATTCAAAGCACTGATTTTTCGGGCTTTGTAATTCCGAGAGACTATACTTTATAAATAGGAGGAACAAAATATGAGTGGAAAAATGAAAGTAGCCGTAATGACAGGCGTTGAAAAAATTGGTTATGAAGAAAGAGCGATACCGGTATGTTCTTCTGATGAAGTGCTAGTAAAAGTTGAATATGTAGGTATATGTGGATCAGACATGCATTATTATGAAACAGGAGCAATCGGTCCTTACGTTGTAGATCCACCATTTGTTTTGGGACATGAAACAGGTGGTACAGTTGTTGAAATTGGCGAAGAAGTGACACACCTCAAAGTGGGCGATCGCGTTGCTTTAGAACCAGGAGTTACTTGCGGCCAATGTGAGTTTTGTAGATCAGGTAGATATAACTTATGTCCAGATGTTGAGTTCTTTGCTACCCCACCATTTGACGGAACATTTCAAGAATATGTAGCGCATAAAGCAAATATGAGTTTTAAATTACCGGAGAATGTTTCCACATTAGCTGGGGCTATGATTGAACCTCTAGCCGTTGGGTTACACGCAGCGAATCTGGGCGAAGCAGAGCTAGGTAAGACAGCGGTAGTTTTAGGAGCAGGAGCTATAGGATTAGTTTCTATGATGGCATTAAAAGCTAAGGGTGTAAATACAGTTTATGTCGTTGATATTATGCCAAAACGATTAGAGAAAGCTATGGATTTAGGAGCAACAGGTGTTATCAATGCAAAAGACGTTGATGCGATTGAAGCTTTATTGAAATTAACGGATGGCAAAGGTGTGGATATTGCTATTGAGACAGCGGGCACAGAGATAACAACGAATCAGGCAATTTATATGGTGAAAAAAGGAGCAAATATTGTTTTAGTAGGATATTCAAGTACTGGTAAGATGAATCTGGAAATGAGTTTTGCACTAGATAAAGAAGTGACGTTTAAAACAGTATTTAGATACCGACATATTTACCCAATGGCCATTGAAGCAGCAGCTTCAGGAAAAGTAGATTTAGAAAATTTGGTAACCAACATTTTTGATTTTGATGATGTGCAATATGCGATGGATACAAGTGTTCATAATAAAGCTGACATTGTCAAAGCGGCAGTGAAGATTGGATAAGAAAGAAGGTGGTTTTTTGATTGGAGGAATAGAAGCTGGTGGAACAAAATATGTGTGTGCTATCGCAGATGAACATTTTAATATTGTTGAACGTATAACGATAGCATCAGAAGATCCGGAAAAAGCCTTGAAACATAGCATCGAGTTTTTTCAAGAATACAAGATTGATAAACTAGGAATCGGAACGTTTGGTCCGGTAGATATTAATCCAAAGAGTAATTCATATGGTACTATTCAAAACACACCCAAGATAAAGTGGCAAAATGTAAATTTGTATCAAATATACAAAGAAGCGCTTGGGGTTCCCGTAACAATAGACACAGACGTGAATGCTGCGGCATTGGGAGAATATCATAATGGATTTGGGATTGGAAAAAAAAGCGTATTGTATATAACCATTGGTACTGGAGTTGGTGCAGGATTGGTTGTTAATGGCAAAACATTCAATGGATTAACACATCCTGAAATGGGACATATTAGTATTCGACAAAGAGAAGATGATAACTTTGAAGGAAGCTGTTCTTTTCATCAATCGTGTTTAGAAGGACTGGTATCCGGACCGGCAATAGAAAAAAGAATGGGAATACAAGGTCAATTGATTGAAGAAGATGCATATGTATGGGACCTTAATGCTGAGTATATAGGCCAAGCATTAGCGAATTACAACTTGATTCTTTCTCCTGAGATTATTTTAATCGGTGGAGGAGTATCTAAGCAAGAGCATATGTTTCCAAAGATAAGAGCAGCATTCAAAAAGTATTTGAATGGATATATTGTTCATGAGAGATTGGAAAACTTAGCTGAATATATTAAGTACCCTAAGTTAGGCCAAGATGCCGGCCTTATTGGATCATTCTATTTGTGATAAAATCAAACAAAATAAGATACCTAAGCAAAATTAGCCACTAGCATTCTTTGGATGAATATTGATGGCTAATTTTTTACACAAAAAAAACAAAATATGATAAAATTTATAGAAAAAAGAATTTGTAAAGGAGGTAAATTAAGTTTGAAGAAAACAATATCCTTTGATATTCAACGGACAGGTTTATGGCTTGATGCTGAGGTGACTTTTGCACAGGTTGGTAATTGGTTTGGACATACGTCGAGAGATTTGAAAATGGATGTGATTGCACCCTTTGAAAATCAAGATAAGAAGTGGCCATGCATTGTATGGATTTGCGGAGGTGCCTGGATACAAATGGATTACCATGCCCATTTACCAAACTTCATTGAGCTTGCTAGATCAGGTTTTGTTATTGCAAGTGTCGAATATCGTGATAGTAATGCAGTGACCTTTCCGGGCCAGCTGGAAGATGTTAAAGCGGCTATCCGATATTTACGGGCTCATGCAGATCGTTATAACATTGATCCTAATCGTATAGGGGTTATGGGTGAATCGGCAGGTGGTCACCTAGCTGCCATGGTTGGAGTTACCGGAGAGAGGGAGGAATTTGACAAAGGTGCCTATTTAGATTATAGTAGCTCAGTTCAAGCAGCTTGTCCATGGTATGTTCCTTCAAGCTTTGACAAGATGATGCATGGGGATGTAGATACTGGATTATTACCGGAGTCCCGATTAATAGGTAAAGATGCATCGAAAAATCCGGATTTAGTACGTTTTGCAAGTCCTATAAGTTATATTTCAAAAAATACACCGCCATTTTTACTTTTACATGGAACACATGACCAAGTTGTTCCCTTTAGTCAAAGCGAGTATTTATATGATGCACTTGAAAAGCATGAAGTGCCGGTTGACTTAATAGCAATCGAAGGGGCGGATCATGCGGATATCCATTTTTTTCAGCCGGAGATTATAGAAATTATTGAGACGTTTTTTAAGAAAAACTTGTAAGTAGAACATTAAAGAAACAAATCAGACAGAAGTTAAGAATCTGTTACGATTTGTTTTTTTTTGTATATTTTTTGTCAATAAAATGCTATAATTCAGAATATGAACAAAAATTATAAACCTTGAGGGAGGTATATCGATGAAAAGTATTAAAACCAAGCTTATTGTCTTTTTTTCCGTTATTTTATTAACAACATCAGGTGTTATTGGTCTAGTTACTGTGGTGGTTGCGGGAAATGCATTAACCCATGAAGCTGAAGAAGGCCTTAAAACTATTGCCCATGATGGTGCGATAATAACAGAGAGTCGTATTCAAACCCAATTGCAGGCATTGCATATGATTGCTGGAATGGAAGATATTGAAAGCATGACATGGTCAAGACAAGAGGATGTCCTAACACGCCAAGTAGCCAATACCGGATTTGAGGCATTAGCTATTATTGATCTTGATGGAAATGCTCAATTTAATGATGGAACAAGATCAGATTTGAGCGACCAAGAACATGTACAACGTGCGCTTGCAGGTGAGGATAGTGTATCGGATGTTATTGTGAGTGAATTATCCGGTGAGTTGGTTTTGATTTATTCAGTACCGATTATCGTTAATGATGAAGTGTTTGGAGCTGTCATGGGGCGTCGAGATGGATTGGCTTTAAGTAACATCACGAATGCGATGGGGTTTGGAGAAAAAGGTTATGCCTATATGATTAATGATGAAGGAACGGTCGTTGCGAATCCAACAATGGAACGCGTGATAAACCGATTCAACCCGATTAATGAAGTTGTGGGCGATGCATCATTACAGTCTGTTGCGAATTTATTTCAAGGAATTTTGACAGAAAAAAGTGGTGTATCAGAATACTTTTTCGGAGGACAGAATATGTATGCCGGTTATGCACCGGTAGAAGGAAGTCAGTGGGTGATTGTGGTTACAGCTAGTACAGATGAAGTATTAGTCGCCTTGCCAATGATGCAAAGGATTATTCTTGCAGTTACAATAGGAATTCTAGCACTTGCCATGATACTAACATTTTTTGTTGCATCAAGTATAGCAAATCCCATAAAAAAATTAGAGGAAAAAGCGCAGGTGATTGCGAATCTTGATATAACAGGAAATATCGATCAAAAATTACTAAGAAATAAAGATGAAGTGGGACGATTAGCAAAATCATTTCAACAGATTATTGATAGTTTACGGGATACAATCTATGAAGTGGTGAAAGCATCGGAACAAGTGGCATCCTCATCAGAAGAATTAACATCATCAGCAGAACAATCGTCAACAGCTATTGAAAGTGTTGCACGGACAGTGGAACAAATCGCAGATGGATCCTCGGAACAGGCAGAAAGTACATCGGATGGATCAAAGCAGGTTGAGCGATTAGGAGAAACCATTCAAGAAAATGAAGACAAAGTTGACACCATGAACCGAGCAACAAGACATGTTGTAGATGTTGTTGCTGAGGGACTTATAACCATGCAAGCATTGATGCAAATTTCAGAGAATAGTTCACTAGAAACAAAACGTGTTCAAGAAGGAATAATAAAAACAAATAGAAGCGCAGAGAAAATTAGTGAAGCGAGTAATGTGATTGCAGCTATTGCCGATCAAACAAATCTTTTAGCCCTTAATGCGGCAATTGAAGCAGCAAGAGCAGGAGAAGCCGGTAAAGGTTTTGCTGTTGTTGCAGAAGAGATTCGCAAGTTGGCGGAACAATCGACAGAGTCGACGAAAAAAATCGATATTATTGTTAGTGAATTACAGTTGAATTCAAAAGATGTTGTAAGTATTATGGAAAAAGTTGCCTCGATTATGAAAGAGGAATCTGAAAAAATTCATGAAAGTAAAGAAAAATACATGACAATCGAATCCTCTATGAAAGATACTGAAAATTGTGTAGAAGTTCTTAACCAGACAAGTCAGCAAATGAAGAATATGCGTGATAGTATGTTAGGCATGATACAAAGTATGGCAGCAATTGCAGAAGAAAATGCGGCTTCAACACAAGATGTATCAGCATCAATGGAAGAACAATCGGCATCAATGGAGGAGATTACAGCCTCAAGTGAAAATTTGGCTTCTTTAGCAGAAGAATTGCAAAATATTGTACTGCGATTTAAAATATAATGACAATAAAAAGTCGGATTGAGGAAGCGTTTTTCCTTAATCCGACTTTTTTGCTTTATTTAATCTTCGTATACGATGACAGCTTCTCGTGTGCTATTAATCCAATCAACTTTACAGTTTAGATTTTCAGCTGCAAAACGGACGGGGACGTAAGTCCTTCCGTTTTGAATTGTCGGAGCCACATCCATTGTTTGAGAGATTCCGTTGACTAGTATATTGGTTCGACCAATCCACATTTCAACAACATTACCTCTCGCACTGAGTGTGATTTTCTGCGCAGTACCTTCCCAACCAACGGTGCCATCCATAGCTTCAACAATAGCACGAATAGGAACCATGGTACGACCGGAGATGATAATAGGTACGGTGCCACGACCGGGGTCGATTTCTTGAAGCGTACCATTTTTTGTAAGGTATGGATTATCCAGTTGTAACATTAAGAAGTTTTTACTTGTCCCTGGTTTATAAGTTGTATTACCAGTTCGTACCGTATAAGTTGCAACTGTTGCCCCTAGTTTTTCTTCAATACCTTGATAGGGATTTGCTTCTTGAAGAACTTCTTTTACGGTATAATAATAGGTTGTGTTTGGGTTAACATTAACATCCGCATATCGTGTACCGGTTAAGTAAAAATCAGTAACGGAAAGACCTAGAACACCGGACTGTGTTGACCTGAATATTCGATAACCAATGGCAGAACCTCTTGATGGCCAACCAATGCGTACGCCGGATTCAAAAACTTCGGGTTGAGAAATGGTGGTACCGGGATTATTTGCAGGTGGCGCCGGTGTCGGAGAACCGGTATTTGCAGATACAGTGACCGATTGGGAGCTGCCAAGTCGCGTATAACCGTTATCTAAGAATAAGCGAAACTCGTATTGACCGGCTTCTTTTGGAGCAGTGACTGAATACTGACCGGAAGTTCCCTTCAAGAATTCATAACTGGTATAGGAACGATCAGCATTTCCGGATTTGTAAAAACCAATCCATGCGGTCGAGTATTCCGGAGCATTTGCATAAGAAGCCGTTATTGTTTGCTCCGGTTGAAATTGAGTGGCATTGACAGATATTGTTGGTGTATATTGAGCGACTTGATAAATAGAGCTTGTTCCGATTTTTGTATATCCATTGTCTTTAAAAAAACGAAATTCATATGAGCCGAGTTCTTTTGGTGCCTCCACAGTGTATTGTCCGTTCGGAAGTTTATTGATATAGGCATAAGACAGATAGGAGCGATCGGCAGCATCGGATTTGTAAAATCCAACCCAGCTATATTCCGTTTGTTGATATCCGCTTGCGTTGATTGTGATTTTGTTTCCGGGTGAATACGAATTAGCGGATAAAAGTGTCGTTAATGAAAGTGTGAATAAACAGATAAATGCAGTGAGTTTAAAGAGTTGTTTAGAAATTTTCATATAATCATCCTTTCCCTTTAGGGTTGATATAAGTAGCGTCGTGCTATATATATTAGTATAATCTGTTTATTACAATGATAGGAAGAATGACATTACTTGTCATTGCCAACCCTTGTCATATGAGAATCAAATATAAAGAATTACAATTTTCCTCTTGACATAATGAGAATGATTGTTATAATAAATATCAACGGATAATAATTATCCGATGCAAGAAGTATATTAATTGAGTTAATAGGAGGAAATAGTATGTCATTAGTAGGAAAAGAAGTACAGCCATTTAAAGCCCAAGCATTTCAAAACGGAAAGTTTTTAACAGTAACAGACGAAGATTTAAAAGGAAAGTGGAGTGTCGTAGCCTTTTACCCGGCAGATTTTACCTTTGTATGCCCAACAGAACTTGAAGATTTACAAAACAATTATGCGGCTCTAAAAGAGTTAGGTGTTGAAATATATTCGGTCTCAACAGACACACATTTTGTGCATAAGGCATGGCATGATACATCCGAAGCCATCAAGAAAATAGAGTATGTTATGATAGGGGACCCATCACATGTCCTTTCAAGAAATTTTGATGTATTGATTGAAGAAGATGGCGTAGCAGATCGTGGGACCTTTATTATTGATCCGGATGGAATCATTCAAGCCGTTGAGATCAATGCAGGAAATATCGGACGTGATGCATCGGCATTATTTGATAAAATTAAGGCGGCTCAATATGTAAGAAAGCATCCGAATGAAGTATGCCCCGCAAAATGGAAAGAAGGCACAGATACACTTAAACCCGGACTTGACCTTGTAGGAAAGATTTAAAGAGGTGTTCATATGCTACTAGATGCAGATATTAAACAAGAACTTGAACAATACCTGGGTATGTTGGAAAGCGATATTAATATCCAACAAAGCTTAGGCCAAGATCAAGTATCTAAAGATATGGCTGCACTTGTAGATGAGCTTGCACAGATGTCATCTCAAATTCATGTTGAAGAAGGCGCCCTTGAACGTACACCGAGTTTTAGTGTAAATCGTCAAGGCCAAGATACCGGCATTGTTTTTGCCGGTATTCCTTTAGGCCATGAATTCACATCGCTAGTGTTAGCTCTACTACAGGTGAGCGGAAGAGCCCCAAAGATTGATCAGAGTTTAGTTGATCAAATTCAGGCAATTAAAGGCAAGTATATTTTTGAAACATATGTAAGTTTGAGTTGTCATAATTGCCCCGATGTTGTTCAAGCATTGAATATTATGAGCGTTCTTAATCCAAATATTCGTCATACCATGATTGATGGTGCTGTGTTTAAAAAAGAAGTTGAAGAAAAAGAGATTATGGCAGTACCGGCGGTTTATCTCAATGGCGAATTTCTTGAAAGTGGGCGCATGGAAATCGAAGATTTACTCAAACTTATTGGTGAATCAACAGAAGAAAGGCCGGAGATAAGCGAAGAACCTTACGATGTTTTTGTCATTGGTGGAGGACCGGCAGGTGTCAGTTCAGCAATATATGCTGCACGAAAAGGAATCCGTGTTGGATTACTGGCTGAACGCATTGGAGGTCAAGTATTGGATACGATGGGAATTGAAAATTTAATCTCTGTTCCATATACGGAAGGGCCTAAGCTTGTAAATAACTTAAATGAACATCTTAAGAACTATGATATGGATGTGATTTTAAAACAGCGCGTCAAAGAAGTTCGGCGAAGTGAACTTATAGAAATTGAATTAGAAAATGGTTCTGTTGTAAAGAGTAGAACAGCAATTATTGCAACCGGTGCACGCTGGAGAAATGTCAATGTTCCTGGTGAACAAGAATTTAAGAACAAAGGTGTGGCTTATTGTCCTCATTGTGATGGACCCTTTTATGAAGGAAAAGATGTTGCGGTAATTGGCGGTGGAAATTCAGGGATTGAAGCTGCAATTGATTTAGCGGGAATTGCTAAGCATGTTACTGTTTTAGAGTTTTTGCCGGAACTCAAAGCGGATTCAGTGCTTCAAAAACGACTCTATAGCTTGTCCAATGTCACTGTCTTAACAAATGTTGAAACAGAAGCCATTACCGGTGATACAAAAGTGACTGGGATTGACTTCATGGACAGGGATACAAAAGAATCGGAACATGTGGAGTTAGACGGTGTGTTTGTACAAATCGGTCTGGTTCCCAATACAGAATGGGTTGGTAAAACAATTGCTAAAAATCACTTTGGTGAAATTATAACGGATGCCCACGGAACAACATCCCTAGAAGGTGTTTTTGCAGCAGGTGATTGTACAAATAGCGCCTATAAGCAAATTGTCATATCCATGGGATCAGGAGCGACAGCAGCATTAGGCGCATTTGACTATCTCATGCGTCACTAATATTAACTTAAAGGCAAGAGAGAAGGTTGACGACAGGTGCTCTTTAGTTCATAGTGTTTTCCTTCCATTGATGCATCTTGAAAACCGTGCATTATATCTAGAACATGGTAGGTCATTTCTGAATGCGCTCGATGCTGTTTTCCGGAACGAATCGCATAAGCCATATCTGACACACCTAATCCTCGGCTATTCTCAGTATAACCATGGCTAAGGGGAACCTCTTGCCAATCATTTTGGCCTAAGCGGTTGATTTTGACGGGGCCACCAAAAGTATTGGGGTCAGGTACGCTAATGCTACCCTCAGTCCCGTAAATCTCAATCCTAGGTAGGCTGGATTGCCATACATCAAAGCTTGTAATAATGGATCCGATAGCACCGTTTTCAAAATCTAAGACACCAACAATATGGGTCGGTACCTCAACCTTGATTTTTGTTCCATACTTTGCTTCACTTGTAATAAGACGTTCATCAAATGTTTTCCCGACAGACCCAGTGACTCTTTTTACAGGTCCCATTAATGCGATAAGTGCGGTAAGGTAATAAGGTCCCATATCTAGCATTGGACCGCCACCTTCTTTATAATAAAATTCCGGGTCAGGATGCCAGTTTTCATGCCCGTGACAAGTCATAAAAGCTGTTGCAGCAATGGGCTTACCAATCCAACCATCATCGATTAATTTACGACAGGTTTGAATGCCGCCTCCTAAGAAGGTATCAGGAGCTCCGCCAACGAGTAAGCCTTTTTCTTTAGCAGAAGCTAATACTTTTTTAGCATCTTCACGACGAATGGATAAGGGTTTTTCAATATAAACATGCTTACCGGCTTCTAAGGCTAAGAGGGAAACATCTGCATGCGCCTTTGGAATGGTTAGATTAACAACGATTTCGATTTCTGAGTCGGCTAAGAGTTCATCAACAGAGCAAGCCTTTGCAATCCCATATTTTTTCGCCTGTAATTGCGCTCTTTCTAATATCATATCAGAACAAGCCGTTACTTCTATATTATCAAATTTTGTGGATAGATTTTCGAGATAAATACTACTGATATTTCCACATCCTATAATACCTACTTTAACTTTTTCCATATAGATCTCCTTTTAAAACATTTTCGCTTCATTTTCATAGATGGATCGATCTAGTTTTTCTTCTCGTGCAATAGATTTGCTTTCTGCAGCCCATAGGAAGCCTCTTCGCATTAATTCCTTAACTTGGTCGATTTCCATAATGTCTGCGTGATGACCTAATGAATTATAAAAGACGCGTCCGAGTCCCCAACGTTTTGTCCAAACGACAGGCATATCAACACAACCATTAGCTGAATGATACCAATTTACCGTTGGAAAACGTGTTGAGGCGAGTACTTCAATAGCGGGATCGACGTGTAAATAATATTGTTCAGTGCACACTGTGAAATCTTCAATCCCCTCAGTTATGGGGCTTGAACTTTGTTTCATGTTAATTGTGTGTTCAACGTTATCACCACCTGGATGAGACACCCAGTTGCCACCTGTCATAAATTGCCATCCGACACTGTTTCTAAAAGCATCACACATACCGCCATGACAACCGGCAATACCGACACCACTAGCAACAGCTTCAATAACGGCTTTTTCCTGTTCAGCAGTGATTTGACCCATGGTCCAAATAGGGATCATTAAATCAAGTGCATTCATTTTTTCAGGATCTAAGAAGGCATCTATAGTATCTGATATTTCTACATTAAAATGTTCTGTTTCAAGAATTTCTTTGAAGATGAGTGCCAGTTGACTCGGTTCATGACCATCCCAACCACCCCATACAATTAATGCGTTTTTTTTCATATAACCTCCTGTTTGATTTCAATATATTGCTTGATTGTTTTGTTATATATAAATATTATGCTATAATTTAAAGGAATTCAATAAAAGAAATTATTATATACTTCACAATATTATCTGATTTTGATAAAATGTAAACATATTAAAAAGGGAGAAAATAATGGAACTTACGCAATTAAATAAAATTAATCCGCATATTATCTCAAATATCTATATTAATGAATTAAATGCTATATCAAAAGGAAAAAGTTATGGACAACGTCTTGTGGATAAGTATGAGTTGGAATTCATGTTATGGGGGAATGGGTATATTCTTGTCGACGGTATTAAGCACAAAGTATCGCAAGGAGATATTTTTTTTAAACAGCCGGGAATGATTAACGAAGGAATTGGGTCATACCATTGTTATTATCTAATCTTTGATATGTTTCATAATGAAGAAGCTTATAGATTAAAAGAATTCCCCGTCGTCATGAATATGAGACAATGGAGTCGATGTGAAATGTTATTTTCAAATATATATAAAGAATACATTTTAAACGGTAATACAAACCAGTTTATCTTAAAATCATATCTTATGGAAATATTAAGGATGGTTTATGAAGAGTGGAAGGCAGAAAATTGGATGATGAACACCAGTCAATCGATTCGAAATAATTATCCCAGGATCAAAAAAATACAAACTCATATTCTAGAACATATTACACAGACCTTTACATTAGAAGAGCTTGCTGAGCTTGGGGGACTGAGTCGTAATTTTTTTTGTAGAATCTTTAAAGAAATAAGTGGTGAATCACCCATTAACTTTATTAATAGAAACAAAATTAATAGGGCCAAAAAAATGTTGATTGAAACGAATATGAATGTTAATGAAATTGCCTATAATTGTGGCTTTGAGAATATTACGTATTTTTATACGCTCTTTAAAAAACATGAAGAAACGACTCCCTTAGAATTTCGAAGCAGACATATGTTTCATGTAAATTCGTAATGGAATATGATATAATAATGAAGTGGATTACTATATAAAAGTGACATAGAAAAGGAGATAAATGTGGATAAAGTCAAGATAGCAATCGTTGGATGTGGATGGTTTGCAAATTTTCACCTAGACAATCTATTAAAAATGGAAAATGTGGATGTCGTGGCATTTGCCAGTGGTAATAGAGAAAAATTAGAAGCGATTGGGAAACGAGTGCCAAGTGCACGACTTTATGAAAACCATCAGTTGATGTATGAGAATGAGGAAAAGATTGATGGTGTATTCGTATGTATTACTCCAAATCGTCATGAGAGTGTTGAACGATTAGCGGCTTCTTATGGAATACATGTCTACGTTGAAAAACCCATTGAAGTATCTCTAGAAAGGGCTCGTGAGACAGCACGTATTATTCAAGAAACAGGCATAATTACCAGCGTCGGTTATCAAGAACGATATAATGCAGAAGTGGAGTTCTTAAAAAAACATCTTCAAACAAAGAAAATCGGGTTGGTACATGGAAAATGGATTGGTAGTATGCCGGGTGTTTATTGGTGGCGTCAAAAAGAAATGTCTGGAGGACAAATCGTTGAACAAGCGACGCATATATTTGATATGTTACGATATTTATTTGGTGAAATTGATACGGTATATTGTGTTGCTGTCAAAGGCTTAGTCGAAGATGTTGAAAACTATGATATTGAAGATGCATCAGCAACAACACTAACCTTCTCATCAGGAATTGTTGCAACGATTTCCACGGCGTGCTACGGTGATGAAATTATGGACTATGATGGTGTTGGATTTCAAATTATTTGTTCGGATGAAGTCATTGATTATCGATGGAATCAAGATATTTCTTATAAAAAATCAAAATTAAGTGCTTGCAGAGTTTTTGATCAAGATGCACATGAACAAGCCGCAAAAGCTTTTATTCAAGCGATTCAAACAAAGGATGCTTCCCTTATTAAGTCAAATTATAGTGATGGATTAAAAACCCTCGAAGTGACATTAGCTGCAAATGAATCGTTAGCAAGCCATAAACCAATAAAATTATCGAAAAAATAGGGTGGTGTGGCAATGAATATAGCAAAAGTAATGAAAGCAATGATTGGCTATTATTCCGGTGATATAAAACGGATTAATCATTTTGTGAAAGTCTATGGTTATGCGAAAACTATTGGTGAATTAGAGGGTATTGATGAGTTGACTCAGGAAATTCTTGAGATTGCAGCCATCACCCATGATATAGGAATCAAAGTGAGCGAAGAAAAGTATCAAAGTGCATCGGGACATTATCAACAAATTGAAGGCCCGCTTGAAGCGCAAAAATTACTAAGCAAATTGGAAGTAGATGAAGCGACAATTGACCGATGTTGTTGGCTCATAGCTCATCACCACACCTATAATGCGATTCAAGAAATAGATCATCAAATTTTGGTCGAGGCAGATTTTCTTGTAAATATTCATGAAAGTGAAATGGGAGAAGATGCCATAAGAAACGTTAAGAATACTATTTTTAAAACAGATACAGGTAAATATTTTTTGGAGAATCTTTTTTTATGCTAAAGTAAAGGTTCTTAAAAAAGGAAGATGATAAGATGCAGAATGATAATCTGAATATGACCTATCAGACCATGTATAATCAAGCTATTGTGGAAATACAAGAGGGAAGAGTTCAGATTGATCATCGAATCGACGACTCGAGAGACAAGCGGTTCGGCATAACGCTCTTGATTCGGCCTTCTTTTGAAGTACGACAACAAATAAGCGGTTTTTTATCACGAATCAAAGCAATCGAACCTGAACAATATTACTATCCGTCATCAGATATGCATATTACCGTATTATCTATTGTCTCCTGTTTTGAGGGCTTTGATTTGGATCAAGTAGATGTAGATGCGGTCAAAGAAATTCTTAGGACATGTCTTAGGGATATTTCAAGTTTTAATATATTTTTTCGGGGTATAACCGCATCACCTTCTTGTATATTAGTTCAAGGATTTCCTGAACAAGAGGAATTAGAAAAAATCCGGCATCGTCTAAGAAGCGCATTTTCGCAATCAGAGCTTAAACTGTCCATTGATCGAAGGTATAAATTGACAACAGCACACGCAACAGTTATACGATTAAAAAAACCATTGCGTGACAGTGAAGTCTTCTTAAAAATGATTGAATACTACAGAGATATTGACTTCGGTCAGTCAAGAGTCGGGCAAATGGAGCTTGTCTTTAATGACTGGTATCAAAGAGAAGACCGATGTCAAAGGCTAGAATTATATACCTTGTCGTGAGCGAACAAACCGAGCAACCTGTTGAAGTTTATCGGCGCTATGCTTAAAGAAGATCTTATAGGATTCACAAAAATAATTGTCGTATAAGTCTTGGTCGGATTTTGAATGTGTATCAGCAAACATTTCTTTATGACGCCTGCAACCGCTCCGGCAGAGTTGGTAATAGGGACAAGCGTCACATTCTTCAGCATGTTTGCTGCCACTAGATACAAAATTATGGGCAAGAGCACCAGTGATCATGCTTTCTAGAGAATCGGTGTTGATATTACCCAGTTTCCACTGGTCGAGGACATAAAAGTCACATGGATAGACAGAACCATCGGCTTCTATAACTGGGTTGACGCTACAAAATCCATTCATATCACAGCTTTCCGGAGGCATGCCTAATAGCATTTGAACATAATTATCAAAGAGGCGAATACTTACGTGTTCGCCATTTGTTATGTCTTGATACCATAAATCAAAGAGTTGAACAAGAAAATTGCCGTATTCTTCAGGTGTAATATTAAAGGCTTGAAGCTTGGAATCATTGAAGTCACTAATACACGGAATAAATTGAAGATATTGATATCCTTGAGATTTAAAATAACGATATATTTTTTGAACATGGCGGACGGTGTTTTTAGTAACCACGGTCAAAATATTAAAGTCAACCTTATACTTTGTCATCAAACGGGCAGCTTGATCAACGGATTTAAAGCTTCCACCTTTCTTGGCGTCGATTCGATTAAGATCATGCATATCCTTGGGACCATCTAGGGACAAACCAACAAGGAAATTGTTTTGGTGCAAGAAAGCACAAAATTCATCGTTGAGAAGGGTTCCGTTGGTTTGTATGGCATAGTGAATGGTTTGGGTTGAGATATGTTGATTGACAGTTTTAACAAATTTTTTGAAATAGTCCAACCCAATGAGCGTCGGTTCACCACCTTGGAATGCAAAAGTGATGTGGTCAGTGGCGCTATCAAGTGCTTTTATAATAAGAGCTTCCATTGTCGACGCATGCATAAAACCGAAGCTCTCATGGTCGCGATTGGCAGCAACGTCGTAGTAAAAGCAGTATTTGCAAGCTAAATTGCAATTTGAGGATGAAGGTTTTATAAGTAATGAGATGTTTTTTAACATGTGAATTTGATTCCTTTCATATGGAAAAAGCTTCAGAGACTCCTTAATAATTATTTTGCAAAAAATCCGAATCCACCTTTTCCATTTCGTTTTACGGCATACATAGATGAATCCGCATTTTTTAACAGGCTTTCACTATCTTCTCCATTTTCTGGATAAATAGCAATACCAATAGAAGCATTGGTGGTACAATTAACTGAACCGATATGCATTAATTCGTTTAACGATTGAAGAATTTTGTTGACAAGATGGTCGAGATTTTTTTTGTCGTCCATGTTACGAAGAATAATCGTAAACTCATCGCCACCCATTCGTGCCACGGTGTCGGATTTTCGAATACTGTGTAGCAATCGATTTCCTGCGATAATCAAGACTTCATCGCCAACATCATGACCATATTGATCGTTAATATCTTTAAAACCATCTAAATCAATAAAAAGAAGGGCAAACGATTTTTTGTCGCGTTTATTTTCTGCAATGATTTGCTCTAACCGTTCAAAAAATAATCGGCGATTGGGTAGACCGGTTAATTTATCATAGTTCGCAGATTTTTCTAATTGAAGTTCTAGTTTTTTACGCTCCGTAATATCCATAGCTGAACCTACGATATAAGACACATCATTATCTTCGATAATAGGTGTTAAAGTTGTAGACCAAATGTAATTACCCCCAGGTAAATCCAAGGTTTCTTCGTAAGTTATACTTTTTCGAGCATCAACACATGCTTGGTAATTTTTCGATACGATATCGCCCAACTTTTTTCCAAGTAATTCCTGGGGTGTTTTATTCATTATATGATTAAGAAGAATGCCTGTTTTATTTTGATGGGCTAGATTATTTCGAATATAGATAAAATCTCCATTATCTAAAACTTTCATTAGAAACATAGCGTCTTGTGTACCGTTAAAGACTTTTTCATATTCTTTCGTTAATCGTGACATCTCTTTTTCTGTTTCTTTTAAATCAGTGATATCCACATGAGCGCCTAGCATACGAATCGCTTTTCCGCTTTCATCTCGGATAGCCAGACCTCTACATCGAATCCATACTGTAGAACCATTTTTGTGTTTGTATCGTACAATTTGATCGTAGGGATAACTTGGATCACTACAATGTTTATTAAAATTCTCTGTAGCTAGCTTCAAATCTTCTTGAAAAATAATATCTTGCCATTCATTTGCTTGATGTTTTTTTTCGTCCGGATCATATCCGAGAGTTTGCCAAAATTTTGGACTCATCCATTCGTTTTGAGGATTTTCTAAATCCCAATACCAAATCCCATCCAGAGAACCAGACTGAATAAATTCAAAAATACGTGTGTCGCTATTCATTAAATCGTACAATTCACTTTTTAGATAATTTTCTTTCATAATAACAAAGTCCTCTTTTCGCAGATAACGTAGTACAAATAAATGGTATCCATTACTGTAAAGTATATGATACTTTTAGTATTATTTCAATGTAAAAGGAAATAAATCCTAAAAGCCTAGTTATTTTGCGTAAAATTGTTTGCAAAGCAAGATATATAAAAAAAGTAACAATAATCATGTATTCGTAAGAAGATACAATGCTTATAATAATGATATCTTATAATAAAAAGGAGAAGAGATATTATGAAAAAAGCACTAAGTATTTTATTAGTCATGGTATTAATTGCAGGGTTATCTGCAGGATGCCAAAACAATGAAACATCGAATTCAGGGGAGACATCAGCAGCTAATGGAGGTGAGATTTCTAATGAAGCGGCTACAGATGAAGCAACAGATGCAACAGCGGGGGATACAGAAGAATCAACATTAACAGTAGCAGCAATTGAGACAGCATATGGAGCACAGATGTGGACAGATGTTGCAGCGGCTTTTGAGAGTGTGCATCCAGGTGTAAATATTGAGCTTATTGTGGATAAGAATCTTGAAGATGTTATCAGTCCAAGCATGAAGGCTGGAGACTATCCGGATGTTGTTCATTTAGGAGTGGGGCGTCCTGCGGCTTTAACAGAGACATTGATTAAAGAACAAGCCCTTTTAGATATTACAGAGGTATTATCCATGACAATACCTGGTGAAGACATCACGGTATCTGATAAGTTGATTCCGGGATTTACATCAACTCGAATTACCAATCCATATGGCGACGGTCAAACTTATTTGGCACCAATGTTTTATAGTCCTTGCGGATTGTTCTACAATGCAGCATTATTTGAAGAAAAAGGTTGGGACGTTCCAACAACATGGGATGAAATGTGGACACTTGGGGATATGGCCCAAGAAGAGGGAATTGCCTTGTTTACCTATCCGACGACAGGCTATTTTGATGCATTATTCTATGGATTGTTAAATGTAACGGGTGGTCCGGCATTATTTAACGCAGCTATGACCTATGAAGAAGGTATTTGGACAACCGACGAAGCGCAAAAAGCCTTTGATATCGTTGAAAAATTGGCTGCTTATACAGAAGCAACTACACCTGCAAATGCCAATAATGAAAACTATTTAAAAAATCAACAACTCATTTTAGATAATGAAGCCTTGTTTATGCCTAACGGTACTTGGGTTATCGGAGAAATGGCGGATGCACCAAGAGTAGAAGACTTTGAGTGGGGCTTTACAGCTTTACCGGCACTTGATGCAAATTCAGATCAATATTCCTATACATTTTTTGAACAGGCATGGGTTCCGGCAGCAGCAAAAAATCCTGATCTAGCTAAAGAATTTATTAGCTTCTTATATTCGGACCAAGCGGCAGCGATATTTGCGAACAGTAACGCAGTACAACCTATTTTTGATATGACAGAATATCTTTCTGGTGAAAACCAACTTTTCTATAGTGTTTATAATGATGGAGCAAAAGCTGCTATGGGTAACTTTGCGACAACAGAACCTGTAGAAGGGGTTAATATGGCTGACTCTTTATTTGGAACAGTTGACAGTTTAGTAACTGGTGACAAGACTCGAGATGAATGGGTTTCAAGTGTTATCCAAGCAAGTGAACGACTTCGAGAAGCCTTGAAATAATTAAAATTGATCGAATGAAAAATGTAAGGAGATCTTTAGACAAATGAAAAACGGAAAAAGCAGTCGGTTATTTATTACATGTTGTCTTTCTCCTGCAGTGATTTTATTTATCGTTTTTATGGTTATACCTACAATAAACGTATTCAAAATGTCGCTGTTTAAATGGGGAGGCTTTTCGCCAAACAAAGAATTTGTTGGATTAAATAACTTTAGAATTCTTTTTGAAGACCAACGGTTCTATCAATCGTTTCAAAATACATTGTTATTATTAATTCTCGTAACACTCATTACCTTTGTATTCGCGATATTGTTTGCGGCAATCCTTACCCAGGAGAAAATTAAAGGGGCGAATATCTTTAGAATTGTATTTTACATCCCGAATATATTATCTGTTGTAGTCATTGCAGCTATTTTCAGTGCCGTATATGACCCTAAAAATGGTATACTCAACAGTTTCATTCGTTTAATTCGACCTGACCAACCCGATATATTATGGCTAGGCGATCAAAAGATCGTCATCTACAGCTTAGTTGCCGCCATGGTGTGGCAGGCTGTCGGATATTATATGGTTATGTATATCGCAAGTATGTCAAGTATTCCAAAGAGTTTGTATGAATCTGCCGGCATGGAAGGTGCCGGCAAGATTACTCAATTCTTCCAGATAACCTTACCACTCATCTGGACCAATATTCGAACGACACTCACTTTCTTTATTATTAGTTCGATTAACATGAGTTTTCTTTTCGTGCAAGCGATGACATCAGGTGGACCGGATGGAAGTACAGAAGTTTTCTTAAGTTATATGTATAAACAAGCCTATACGAATTCAAGTTATGGATATGGTATGGCGATTGGTGTAGTTATCTTTATCTTCTCTTTCGCTCTATCGGCTGTTATTAGCGCAATCACAAAACGCGAACCGCTTGAATTCTAGGAGGATATTATGAAAAAACAAAAAACAAATTCGTTATATAAAATTTTTATATATGTTGCGCTAATTACCTTGGCGGTCACAATCATTGTTCCTGTAGGTTGGGTGTTTTTAGCTTCAATCAAGGAGAATTCGGAGTTTTATGGTAACCCTTGGGCAATGCCGGCCGGTTTCTATATACAAAACTTTGCGGATGCTTGGAATAAGGCCAATATGGGCAGTTATATGTTGACATCAGTGATTGTTACTTCACTGGCGATACTTATACTCTTGGTCGTTGCCTTACCGGCGTCCTACGTATTAACCCGATTTAACTTCGTGGGTAAGAAGTTTTTTAAGGGGATGTTTATGGCAGGCCTATTCATTAACGTGAACTACATCGTTGTCCCGATTTTCTTAATGTTTGTCGATGGAGACAAGTGGCTGAACGTGACCTTTGGCAATGGATTTTTACTAAATAATATATTTGTGCTAGCCCTTGTATATGCTTCAACAGCCTTGCCTTTTACGATTTACCTCTTATCGGGGTATTTAATAACACTTCCAAAAGACTTCGAAGAAGCGGCCTACGTTGACGGGGCAGGTCATTTTCGAACCATGTGTCAAGTTATCTTGCCCATGGCAAAACCAAGTATTGTTACCGTTATACTCTTTAATTTTTTATCTTTCTGGAACGAATATATTATCTCCATGACCTTGTTAACAAAATCAGGAGGCCCAAGAACCTTGCCGGTAGGTTTGATGAACTTAATGAAGGCGCAAAATGCGGCGGCGCAATACGGGCAGATGTATGCTGGATTGGTTATGGTTATGCTGCCAACATTGATCCTTTATATTTTTGTACAGAAACGATTAACGCAGGGAATGACATTAGGAGGTTTAAAAGGGTAGGATGATAAAAGACGAATATGGAAAAGACCTAGTTAAACGAATTTTTGCATTCTTATGGGTTGGTGTCGGAATAATTTTGGTCATTACAGGACATAAGGATATAGGAGTTCAAGGATTAATGATACAAATGCTTGGTTTGAGTATGCTTTTACTCGCGCTATACGTATATAACAAGCCACATTCAAAATAACGAGGAGTACAAAAAATGAAAGATAACTTAAGAGGAAGACTGACGATACCAACAGATACGGATATTGTCGATGAAACACTACGAATTGTCGATTTTTTAGGGGCAGATGCGGTACGTGACTGTGATGGAACAAAGTTTCCGGAAGAGTTAAATACCATAGATGCCAAACGCTATGCTACCTACTATACAACACGAAAAGATAATGTATGGGCAAAACAAAATCCGGAAGAAGTGCAACAATGCTATATCATGACAAGTTTTTACCTGGCATCAGAAGAAACCTTAGAGATCCCTCTAATGAAAGGGGTCAGTGATGAATTGATGCAAGTCAATGATCGAGATAATCCGAAGCGTTGGTGGGAGGTTATTGACCGAACGACCGGACAAGTTGTTGACGCTAGCCGATGGGACTATAACCATGAGACCGGCCGTGTTGTAATCAATGGGTGTAAAGCCTTTCATGAATATACAGTAAGTTTTTTGGCCTATCTTATCTGGGATCCGGTACACATGTATAACAGCGTGGTTAATGACTGGCAAGATGTTGAGCATCAAATCACTTTTGATGTACGTCAACCCAAAACCCGTGAATATAGTATACAAAGATTAAAGAATTTCTTAGAGGAAAACCCGGATATCGATGTCATACGTTTCACAACTTTCTTCCATCAGTTCACCCTTGTCTTTGATGAGTTAAAGCGAGAAAAATATGTGGATTGGTATGGATATTCTGCATCGGTGAGTCCATATATTTTGGAACAATTTGAGAAAGAAGTTGGCTATCCCTTTAGAGCAGAATACATTATAGACCAAGGATATTATAATAACCAGTATAGAAACCCGTCCAAAGAGTTTATGGATTTTGTGCATTTTCAAGTGAAGGAAGTGACCATTCTCGCCAAAGAATTTGTTGATATTGTTCATGATTATGGCAAGGAAGCCATGATGTTCCTTGGGGACCATTGGATTGGAACAGAGCCTTTTTTAGAAGCCTTTAAAGAGATTGGATTGGATTCTGTAGTCGGAAGTGTCGGTAACGGAAGTACCCTTCGACTCATTAGTGATATTGAAGGGGTTAAATACACAGAAGGACGCTTTTTACCTTACTTTTTCCCGGATACTTTTCATGAAAATGGGGATCCAATAAAAGAAGCCAAAGAAAATTGGGTTACAGCACGCCGAGCCATTCTTAGAAAACCCATTGACCGCATTGGGTATGGCGGCTATCTCAAACTTGCCTTAGAGTTCCCGGACTTTATTGAGTATATCAAGAGTGTAGCTGATGAATTTAGAGTCTTATATGACAATGTTAAAGGAACAACACCATACTGTGTAAAAACCGTAGCTGTTTTAAATGCATGGGGACATATGCGTGCATGGGGAAACCACATGGTACATCATGCCCTATACCAAAAGCAAAATTATAGCTATGCCGGTATTGTTGAAGTGCTAGCAGGTGGACCTTATGATGTACGCTTTATCAGCTTTGATGATGTTAAGCAAGATGCACGTCTTCTAGATGACATTGATGTTATTATCAATGTGGGTGGTGCCGATACAGCCCATAGTGGTGGCGCATATTGGATCGACGAGACAATTATCACACGTATACGACATTTTATTTATCAGGGTGGAGGATTTATTGGTGTTGGAGAGCCAACGGCCCATCAGCATCAAGGACGGTTTTTCCAATTAGCGGATGTTCTTGGCGTCGAAAAAGAAAATGGATTTACGCTAAACTATGATAAATACAATTGGCAAGAGCAAACTCATTTTATTACAAGGGATTGCCAAGGAGAGATCGACTTTGGCCAGGGACAAGCAGATATTTATGCCTTGGAAGATACGACAGTTATTGTTCAAAGAGATTTAGGCGTACAATTGGCAACAAGGGACTTTGGACAAGGACGAGGAGTATATTTTACTGGTTTACCCTACAGTCATCAAAATACCCGTATACTCCATCGGGCAATTCTTTATGCTAGCCATGCAGAAGCTTCTTTAGAACAATGGTATAGCTCGAATTACCATGTTGACGTTCATGCCTACATAAAGAATAATAAATTCTGTGTCGTAAATAATACCTATGAGGCCCAAGAAACCAAAGTTTATAGAGGGGATGGCGCTTCGTTTGACTTGAGCATGGAAGCCAATGAAATTATTTGGTATAATATCAAAGAATAGGCAGATTTGTCGACAAGAATTTCAAGGGTTATGAGGGATAGACATGAGTAATCGTACCTACTATTTATCAGATAAAATTGAAGACATAAATTATGGTGAGCTTGTATATGTTGCCCATTCTTCCTATGAAGGAGAATGGGCAAGTATAGCTCATACCCATGTTCTTTGTGAGATGTTCTTAGTCATCGGGGGGCAAGGGAAAGTATATATTGAAGACCAGGAGATAGCTATAGGTCCCTATGATTTTGTTGCAGTAAATCCCAACGTAAAGCATAGAGAGGTCTCAAGCGAGGAAAATCCCCTTGAATATATTGTCTTTGGTGTAGGTAATATATCCATTGAAATGAATAATAATTTGTATTCCAAGGTTTCGTTCCTATCCTTAACCAAAAAAGTAAATTTTTATACAGAAGAGATTTTAAACATTAATGACCGTAAAAATAAACATCACTTATTAATGATTCAAAATATATATGAGCTTTTATTTTTAGAGTTTTTAAAACTATCCGGGAATAAAGCTGTGGCTTCAATCACCCAACAAGTCATGCGTGAATGCAGTCAGGCAAAGCGATACATGGAAGCCCATTATGCTGAAAATATTAGCTTAGACTATTTGGCAGAAGAACTTCACTTGAATAAATATTATTTATCTCACTGTTTTACAAAAACTTATGGGATATCTTTAATGAATTATCTGACGAGTGTTCGTATTCAAGTCAGTAAGAAGCTTCTGATTGAATCAGATTATAATATCGCATCTATTGCAAACTCTTGTGGATTTACTTCGCAAAGTTATTTTTCCCAATCCTTCAAAAAAATAGTCAAAATGACACCTTATGAATTTCGTAAGCACAATAAATGACCATTGTACTAACATTTAGTTAGAGCAAGGGTCTTTTTTCTTTTTCGGTCGATTTCAGATGTGCTTTGCACCGTTTTCATTGTAAAAAATAAATGATTAAATAAAAAGTTGATATTTATTGACAAAATGCTAAGAACAGGTTAGTATAAAACGAGAGTAACAAAAAAAGTTACCAGATAACTTTCGAGAACTTAAAATACCTAAAAAAAGATTGGTGGTAAAATGAAATTAACAAAATCAGAAAATGAGTTGATGCAAATTTTTTGGAAAGAAGATAGACCACTAACGAGTGTTCAAATATTAGAATTGTCAAAAGGACATTCATGGAGTGGACAATATCTGCATAAGATGCTTAGGTCACTAAAAAAACAAGGGATTATAGATGTTTGTGGTTCTATTCAGTATGGGAGTCAATATGCTAGACAATTTAAAACCTTATTGACCAAAGAAGAGGTTGCTGCAAAGAGCATTATATCGCAAGGATTTAGCCGAGATAGTATTGCAAAGATAACTATGGCACTTGTAAAAGAAACAAAAAAATCAGAAAAAAAAAATAGTGATGACATTATTGAGACATTAGAAAAAATGATAGAAGCATATAAGGCGGAAAATGATAATAAGGGGAGTTCAAGGTGAATATTTCAATATTTTCTTTTATAAGTGCAATTGTCTGGAGTACGACTTTTGTAGTTATTACATATTTTATTCGTAAGAATAATAGTATGAAAAAATATTATGGGGTAGGAGCGTTATTCGTTTTATATATTTTTTGTTTTGTTCGAATTTTTCTCCCTATAGAGTTTAGTTTTACAAAAATCATTCCGGCAAAAAACTTGTATGCAGACATATATAGGGAAGTGCATTTAGATAATATTGACAATAAAGTATATATTTTGAGTTTGGCTATATTATTTTTAGTTTGGATAGGTGTTGCAGGGATAAAAATAACAAAGTTTGTTGTGATTTATTGTAAAACCTATAGAAGTATTTTGATGAGGGCTGATATTTGTGAGCAAAAAGAAGTTGAAATTTTAAATAGCATAAAGTTAAAGTTGAACAAAGATTTGAAGATAGATATCTATAGAAGTAAAGAGATAGATATTCCGATAAGCATGGGCCTTTGGAAGAAGTCAATAGTTCTCCCTGATAAAAAGTTAACAGACAATGAACTTTATTATATTTTAATACATGAATATACGCATTTTTTGAATAAAGATATTATAGTAAAGATTATGACAAAAGTTTTTTGTGATTTGTTCTGGTGGCTTCCTCCAATACAGTTATTAAAGAAGGATTTGGAACAATTGCTCGAAATAAAATGTGATTTAAGGGTAACTGGGAAGATGAATAAGAAAAGTAAAATTGAATATTTAACCGTCATTGTTAATATACTTAGGAATATATCAAATAATCAACGTGAAATTGTCATAGGAGCGACATTAGTTGAAGCGCAAAAAAAATCAGAGATTACTGAACGTTTTGAAGTTGTGATGAATTATAAAGCGAGTAAATCAGTAAAGGTCGTATCTTTTTTTATTATAAGCATCTTCTTAGTTTTGAATATTTTATCGTATGCATATATTGTGCAACCAGCCTATGAAGCACCGGAAGATAACTCGAAAGCGATAACGACGGAGGACGCATATATTTTTAAAACGCTGGAAGGTCAATATTTATTATATATGGATGGCATACTTGTTGGAGAGATGAGTGAGGAAAATATGAAGGTCTTTAGTGAAGATAACTTTAAAGTGATTGAGGAGGTCGTAGAATGAAAAAAATTTTGTGTGCATTATTCGTAATTTTATCAATGGTACAGCCAGTTTCTGCAACTATAGCTTTAGAAGATGCAGTTGCTGTAGAGCGAGCGAATGAAATAATGAATGCAAAGAATCAGCGCAAAGATGTTATTGAATATAGATTCAGAACATATAATGGTATAAAGCAATATAGGCGTTGGAATGTTACACAGAATAAGTGGGTAGATGATCGATGGATTAATCTGCTATAGTTCATTGCGTGAACTTGATATAAGCTATTCATAGTTTATATAGATAGGAATAGAATTTAAACAATATTAGAAAGGGGTTGTTGCATATGAGAGTGAAAAAAATCCACGTAACATCTAATGGCTAGGAACCTTTGTTGTTTAGAACAACAAACAGAAGTTATGTGGATAAGAAAAGTATACTATGGATTTATATTTTAAGAAAGAGTGTTTCTCAGTAAATGAATAATAATGTCAAAAAAGATGTAATTTAAGAAAAGTTTTAGGAGGAAATTAGAATGAAAAAGTTTAGGTTTAGAATTTTTACATGTGTACTTACATTTATAATGACGATATGAGCGTCAAAAGGTTCTAGTTTTTTCCCTAGACCGCTTGAACCTTGAAAA
>CAZLXW010000055.1:18588-26463 GCA_964563505.1 uncultured Eubacteriales bacterium | reverse complement strand
AAAGCCAGTTGCTAAAGCAACCGACTTATAACGAGGCGAAGCCTCTTTGTTCCTTGCAATTTAGAGCGATTGTTAATATAATGGAGTATAATACTTTAATAAATGATTTAGGCGCATAGCCATAATATACATAAATGATGAGACAAGAAAGTGATGATTATATGCCAGCAAAAAGTTTTGAGGAATTAATCGAAAAAATAAAAAAATATCATCCAACCGAGGATTTTGAGTTAGTAGAAAAAGCTTATAAATTGGCTGAATCTGCTCATGGAAATCAGTTGCGCAAGTCAGGAGAACCCTATCTGATTCATCCGATCGCCGTTGCTAATATTTTGGCAGAACTTGAACTCGATAAAGAATCCATTATTGCAGGAATCTTACATGACGTTGTGGAAGACACAGATTATACTGTGGAAGATATAGCAAGGGAATTTAATGAAGAAATTGCCTTGCTTGTTGATGGTGTCACAAAGTTGAGTCAGATTACATACACCTCGGACAAAGAAGAAATCCAAGCAGAAAATTACCGGAAAATGTTTTTAGCCATGGCTAAAGATATTCGGGTAATACTCATTAAGTTGGCTGATCGTCTGCATAACTTGCGTACATTAACATATATGCCTGAGCATAAACAAGTTGAAAAAGCCAAAGAAACGTTAGATATATATGCACCTTTAGCACATCGGCTGGGTATTAGCAAGATAAAAGTTGAAATGGAAGACTTGGCATTAAGATATTTAGATAAGGATGCTTATTACGATATCGTTGAAAAAATTCGAAGAAAACGTTCAGATCGTGAACGTTATATTGAAGATGTTGTTGAAAAAGTTAAATTAAATCTTGAAGAAGTTGGAATTGAAGCAGAAGTATTCGGTCGACCTAAACACTTTTTTAGTATATATAAAAAAATGGTAAGCCAAAACAAGACAATCGACCAGATTTATGATTTGTTTGCAGTCCGGGCTATTGTAGGCAGCGTTAAAGACTGTTATGGTGTTTTAGGTATAATCCATGAGTTATATACACCGGTTCCGGGTCGATTCAAAGATTATATTGCCATGCCAAAATCGAATATGTATCAATCCTTACATACAACGCTTATTGGCCCCGAAGGTGAACCCTTTGAAATGCAGATTCGTACCTATGATATGCATCGTACGGCTGAGTTCGGTATTGCAGCCCATTGGAAGTATAAAGAAGGTTCGACAACCCAATCAATGGAAAAAAGCGAAGAACAAAAGTTGAATTGGTTACGCCAAATACTTGAATGGCAAAGAGATATGTCTGACAACAAAGAATTTATGGATGTTCTTAAGTCAGATTTAGATGTATATGGCGATCAAGTTTATGCATTTACACCAACAGGTGATGTTATTAATCTTCCACAAGGAAGCACACCCATAGATTTTGCATATTTTATTCATAGTGCTGTCGGAAACAAGATGGTAGGCGCAAGGGTAAATGGTAAAATTGTCACCTTTGATCGGAAGATTAAAAATGGAGATCGCATCGAAATCTTAACATCGCAAAACTCAAAAGGCCCTAGTCGAGATTGGCTAAATATTGTGAAAAGTTCTCAAGCCAAATCAAAAATTAATCAATGGTTCCGTAAAGAGTTCAAAGAGGAAAACATTAGTAAAGGAAAAGATTTACTTGAGAAATATGCAAAGGGTAAAGGTCTTCCGCTTCATGAAATTATGGCGCCTAAATATCAAAAAGTAGTCATTCGTAAGTATGGATTCAAAGACTGGGAGTCTGTATGCGCAGCAGTTGGTCATGGAGGGTTAAAAGAAGGCCAAATCATTAATCGATTACATGATGAATATTTAAAAGATCATAAAGAAGAGGTTCATCCTGAAGATATTTTAAAGGAAGTGAATGCAAATAATGAAAAGGTCACAACCAAAAAATCAAAATCCGGAATTATTGTTAAAGGCATTGAAGATTTGGCGGTACGATTTTCCCGTTGCTGTACGCCGGTTCCAGGGGATGAAATTGTTGGTTTTGTTACACGTGGACGTGGTATATCCATACATCGGACAGATTGTGTGAACATTATTAATCTTACCGATGAAGAGCGTGCTCGTTTAATTGATGCTGAATGGCAGATGATTGAAAAGGTCGCATCAGACATGGTTTACAAGGCAGACCTTCAAATTACGGCAGAAGACCGTAATGGAATGCTGGTTGATGTTTCAAAGGTGTTATCAGATGAAGGCGTTCCTATACGTAATATGAATGCACGTACAACTAATAACCACGAATCAGTAATTAATATTACAATCGAAATTAAAAACTCGAATCAACTGAGTATTATTACCAAAAAACTGAATAATATTAGTGGTGTCTATGAAGTGATGAGGACGAATAATTAATGCAGATAAAAAAACTATACATTACTAAAACAAAATTTAATAATTTGCCTCAAGAATGTATTGTATTAATCCATGTGTTTTATCCGGAATATTCAATTGAGTTAACATCTAAAGAAGATCGTTCAGATATTTCTATTGAAATAAATGACGATTCTTTTTATATTCGGCTAGAAAAAACCCGTTCAAGCTATAGACGTCAAATAGATAATGATTTACGTCGACAAATAAAGGTGGCTCTATTTGAACAATTAGTCAAAGAGGCGCAATATTATCCACCATGGGGAATTTTGCAAGGCATTCGACCGACAAAATTGGTTTTCAAAATCAAAAATACATTGTCTGAAAAGTTAACCATTCTTTCCCAATTTGAAGTGATTGAATCCATTTTAATCAATGACTACAAATTATCACCTGAAATGGCAAGTCTAGCCTTAGAAGTTGCTGCTTATGAAGAAGAGTTTTTAAAAGCACCGTCTACTGCCAAGCGACCACTAGCATCCATATACCTTGGAATACCCTATTGTCCGACACGGTGTTTGTATTGTAGTTTTCCATCGAACGGTATAGAAAAATATCAGCAAACACACCAAGAGTACCTAATGGCGCTAAAAAAAGAACTTGATCAAATCCTTCCCCTCGTTCATGAAAACTATACATTGAGGGCCTTATATATCGGAGGTGGGACGCCAACGACACTGTCGGCAAAAGAATTAGAAAACTTATTGTTGGCAATTCATCAAATCGTTCCCTTGGATAAATTTCAAGAAATCACAGTTGAGGCGGGGCGTCCGGATACAATTACTCAAGAGAAATTAATGGTGCTCAAGAAATATGGTGTACAACGGATATCAATCAATCCGCAATCAATGAACCAAGAAACATTAGACTTGATTGGTAGAAAGCATTCAGTTGAGGCTATAAAAGATGCATTCAATCTTGCCCGAAAAGTAGGTATTCAAAGAATAAACATGGACATAATTTTAGGATTGCCTAATGAACACATAGAACATGTTGAACAGACATTTAAAGCGCTAGAAAAACTCATGCCTTCTGAAGTGACTGTCCATACATTAGCCATCAAAAATTCATCACGTCTCAAAGAAAATCAAGAAGCATATTCCTTAGCAAACCGAAATGAGATGGAGGAAATTTTGGATTACTCACGCGAATTTTTAATCCACCGGATGCACATGAAACCATATTACCTATATCGTCAAAAAAATATGGTTGCATCCTATGAAAATATTGGATACACAAGCGGACAACCTTGTATGTATAATATGCAAATTATTGAAGAGGCAACGTCAATCTTTGCATTTGGCGCAGGTGCATCAACCAAAATTCGTGATCAAAAAGGGCAAATTGAACGTGTTGAGAATGTGAAAAATATTGATATATATATAGACCGCATTGATGAAATGATTGAGCGAAAGCGAATATACTTCACAGAAAATAAAGAATAGTGTATAATTATTATCATGTAATAATCAAATAGACAAGGAGATGCGTCCATGATAAGTGAACTAGGAAATGCAATGGTTATATTTGGTGGGACAGGTGATTTAACAAAAAGAAAGCTTGTTCCTGCTTTATATAACTTACTTATAGAAAAACAATTACCGGATAATTTTTTTGTGGTTGCTGTAGGACGTCGTGACAAAACAACGGAAGATTTTGTTGAAGAAATAGAAGTCGCTTTAAAAGAATTCAGTCGAAACAGCTACGATGAAAGCATATGGAAGAACTTGAAATCAAGAATATTTTATTATCGCTTAAATTTTGACGGAACTGAAGAATATCTTGAATTTGATACAGCTTTGTGCAAATTAGAACATAAATTTGAGACTCGGGGCAATCGAATGTTTTATTTAGCTGTGAGTCCGGAATATTTTGGTGTTATTGTCGAAAAATTGCACGAATATGGACTAGCCAGTGACAATGGAAGCTATAAACGTGTTGTTATTGAAAAGCCCTTTGGTAAAGATTTAGAATCAGCAAAGGCATTAAGTAAGCACATAACACATGCTTTTGGAGAAGAAAACATCTATCGAATTGATCATTATTTAGGTAAAGAAATGCTTCAAAATATTATGGTTATTCGTTTTGCAAATGCTTTTTTTGAACCAATTTGGAATAATAAGTATATTGATCATATTCAGATTACAAGTACAGAAACATTGCCGGTTGAAGAACGAGGCGGATATTATGAAAAAGCGGGTGCAATGAAAGATATGCTTCAAAATCACCTGCTACAATTATTAGCTCTAACAGCAATGGAGCCACCCGTGCGATTAGATACAGAATCCATTCGGGATGAAAAAGTCAAAGTTCTTAAAGGCCTTAAAATTTATGAGGAAGATGAAGTGAATGATTATGTCGTTCGCGGACAATATGGTCCAAATGAAGACAAGGGATTCAATGGTTATCGACAAGAGCGACGTACGGACCCTGACTCAGATATAGAAACATATATTGCCTTAAAGATGGAAATTGAAAACTTCCGATGGTCTGGAGTACCCTTTTATATACGCACAGGAAAGCGCTTAAAAGAGAAAACGGTAGAAGTTGTTATTCAGTTTAAATCACTAGCAAAAATACTTTATTTAAAAGAACTTGATGAAATGACGCCCAATCAATTAATCATACGTATTCAACCAACGGAAGGTGTTTTTCTTCGCTTTAATGCAAAAAAACCGGGACAGACCAATGATATCGTTCCCGTTAAAATGGATTTTTGTCAAAATTGTGAAGTTGGATATAATAGTCCTGAAGCCTATGAACGACTATTGCTGGATGCAATGAAAGGTGAAAAAACGTTGTTTACACGTTGGGATGAAGTTGAATATTCTTGGCGCTTTGTTGATGCAATCCAAAATGCATGGAAAAAAGAGCGTCCTGATTTTCCGAATTATGAAGCCGGATCACATGGTCCTAAAGTGGCAGATGATTTGATTGAAAAAGACGGGCGACGTTGGGTGAATGAATAAAGCGGATTTAATAAAGGAGGATTTTATGCAAATTCATGATATTTCAATGCTAATAGAACCGGACATGATGGTGTATAAAGATGCATCAATCAAAAAACCGATATTTGATGTCATTGGTGATCATAATACAGGAGTTGCTCACGAGACGAATCTGACATTGAACATACATACAGGCACACATATTGATATGCCACTTCATATGATCAAAGATGGTAAGACGTTAGATACATTTGACATACGACGGATGATAACGCCTTGTAAAGTTTTTGATTTAACGTATTTAGAAAACAATGTAATTACTGCAGATGATATCAAAGATTTACAGATTCAAAAAGATGATTTTATATTATTTAAAACACGAAATTCCTTTTATGATAAAACACAAGGATTTGACTATGAATTTGTCTATCTTGATGAAAGTGGAGCCCGTCTTCTTAAAACACTAGAAATCAATGGTGTTGGTATTGATACCCTAGGTATTGAGCGTGCCCAGTCAAATCATATGACCCATATTTCCTTGCTTGAAGATGATATCATTATTTTAGAAGGCCTCGAACTAAAAGAAATTCCTGAAGGCCAATACGAATTAATTGCATTACCGATTAAGATTAAGGGTGTCGAAGGAAGTTTTGTACGTGCTGTTTTAATTGAAAAATAGTTATATAGTAATCGTTACTACAAGATGTGTTTTCGAAAATACATCTTGTATTTTTTTATATCCTATGGTAAACTAATTTTAGTTTGACTATCAAAGTAATAAGCAAGGAGACCCTATGAAATTAAATGAACTCAAGATAAAAGATTTGACAGCAAGACTTCCGATTATTCAAGGTGGAATGGGGATTGGTGTATCCGGCTGGAGCCTTTCTTCCGCAGTTGCCAATGCCGGTGGTATTGGGATTATTTCAGGAGCACAAAGCGGTTATCGAGAAAGTGATTTTGCAATAAATACGATTGAAGCGAATTTACGTGCATTCCGTGATGAAATTCGTAAAGCAAAAGAAAACACAAAAGGCATTATCGGGGTGAATATCATGGTTGCCATGAAAAATTACGCTGAATTAGTAAAAGTTGCCGTTGATGAAAAAGTTGATTTAATCATATCTGGTGCTGGATTGCCCTTAGATTTGCCTGAATTGGTAGAAGATTCAACAACGAAGATTGTTCCCATTGTTTCATCCCTTCGTGCAGCGGAGTTGATTATGCGTAGATGGGCCAAGAAATTTCAACGAGAACCGGACGCGATTGTCGTAGAAGGACCTGAAGCTGGAGGACATCTTGGATTCAAACGCGAAGACCTTATAAATGGAACAGCACAAGACCTTTTTACAATTGTAGCTGAGTTAAAAGATTATTTAGACAAGCAAAAATTAGAAATACCAATTATTGCAGCCGGTGGGATTTTTCACGGGGAAGATATTGTGAAAGCCTTAGAAGCAGGTGCGAGTGGGGTACAGATGTCAACACGGTTTGTCGCAACTTATGAATGTGATGCATCAGATGCTTTTAAGCAGGCATATATCAATGCAAAACCGGAAGACGTTGTTATCATGCAAAGTCCGGTAGGATTGCCTGGACGAGCCCTTAAAAATATCATGCTTGATCACGTTGAAAAAGACGGACGCATAAAGGTCACGAAGTGTTACAATTGTGTTCATAAGTGTGATCCGAAGACAACGCCTTTTTGTATAACAGAAGCCTTGGTTAATGCGGTTAGCGGAGATTTGGATCATAGCCTTCTTTTTGTAGGAAGCCGGGTCCCGGAAGTTGAAAAAATGCAATCGGTTCAAGAAATTATGGATGAATTAGTAAATGAGGTTGAAGCTTTATAAAAATTAATATATACTATAGAAAAGACTTATCTTTTGATAAGTCTTTTAATCTATATTGAATTGGAGAACAGGTATGAAAGCATTGAAACGCTATAGAACCTTTATGAGTATACTATGCATTCAAATTTTATTAATAGGACAAGTTTCCGGTATGGTGGATACGACGCCTTTACTTGTGGATGCTGAACAATCCTTTTATTATGAAGCGCAAGAACTTGAAAAATTAGGTGTTTTCAAGGGGACAAATCAAGGATTTGAGTTATCTAGAGAACCATCAAGGTTAGAAGCTTTGATTATGATGATGCGAATGCTTGGGCTCGAAGAAGAAGTCTTAGAGCGAGAGGATAGCACGAGTTATTTTGTTGACGTACCGACATGGGGATTTGAATATGTTAATCTTGCTTATGAACGTGGACTGACACAAGGTGTCGATGAAAAATTATTTGGAATGGAACGACAAGTCGATGCAAAAATGTTTGTCACCTTTATGTTGCGTGCTTTAAATTATGATGATAAAAAAGGTGACTTTCAGTATGAAGAGGCTGTTAAGTTTGCTTTAAACATAGGAATGATTGACGAGGAACTTAAAGAGGAACTTGATCAAGAAACATTTACTCGTAATTATGTTGCAAAAATTGTTTTCAATACCCTCAATGCACCCTTGGCCAACGATGAACGTAC
>CAZLXW010000055.1:0-18488 GCA_964563505.1 uncultured Eubacteriales bacterium | reverse complement strand
TTGCAAAAATTGTTTTCAATACCCTCAATGCACCCTTGGCCAACGATGAACGTACCTTATCCAGATATTTAATAGATGAAGGAAAATTGGTTCAAGCAGATCAAACCAAAGGTCCTAGTGAAACACCAACGAATGATGATTCATCAGAAAAAAACTTTGATGATCTTATTGAAGAGCTTATTGAAAATGAAGATGAAAAAAATATAACATTGACGCCAATAATGGGTGAGTCAGAAGCCACAGCCCATCAGCTAGCAGCTTATCTATTAAGTAAAAATCCAAATCCTAAGATTAACATTTCAGTAACAGAATTTGCACAACTATGGATTGATGAAGGGCGAGCTGAAGGAGTTCGAGGTGACATTGCCTTTGCTCAAGCTTGTCATGAAACTGGTTTTTTAAATTTGGAGGTTCAGCACTACCTGAATGGAATAATTATACGGGATTAGGGGTAACCGGTGCAGAATATAATCCGGAAACAGTTGTTATAAAGGAATTTAAAGAAGGGGTAAGAACTTTTTGGACGCCAGAAGGAAGCGCAGTAGCCGTTGTTTTTGAACACCCGCAACAAGGCGTGCAGGCAACAATACAACATTTAAAGGCATATGCATCTAAAGAAGCATTGGTAAAAGAAGTTGTAGATCCAAGATTTGATTATGTCACAAGGGGAATAGCGCCTTATTTTGAAGATTTGGGTGGAAGATGGGCATATCCGGGATACAGTACATTCAAGTATTCATCTTTGGAAGATGCATTAGAAGCCAAAGATTCATATGGACATATAATTTTAAAGAAGTATGAAGAGATAAAGCGAATGAAATAATTTCAAAATAAGCAATTGACAAACGCTTTTGTTTTGTTATAATTAATATAATATCTTAAATCGACGACGAGACGAGTAACATATGGCGCTTGACAGAGAGGAAACGAATTGTTGAGACGTTTCTCATGACAAAATATGTGAAGACTAACTCTGAGAGACCCTAATCCGGTACGGTAACGCGTTATAGTTTCAATGAAGTGGTTTTCAACAATTAGGGTGGAACCGCGGGAATATCTCGCCCCTTGCATATTTATGCAAGAGGCGTTTTTTAATTTGATCTAATATTTTAGGAGGAAAAATTATGTTATGGAATGATCGATTTGCCTTTAACATTACAGAAGTGGATGAACAACATAAGCAATTGTTTTATTTGATTGATCAAGTGAATACACTTGAGAAAGATGTAAAAGAAGGGATTGATTGCTATGATGAGGTCTATGCAGTTTTAAAAGAATTAGAAGATTATACGGTTTATCATTTTGAAGAAGAAGAAAAATTACTGGAAAGTTCTGGATACATAGATTTAGAAGCCCATCAAAAAGAACATGATGCATTCGTTTTAAAAGTGAAAGAAACATTAACGGAAGATTTGGATTTGAAACAAGAAGGTGTTATTCAAGATCTTTCAGAGTTTCTATTAGAATGGGTATCTAATCATATTTTGTATACAGATGCCAAGTATGTAAGTGTATTAAAGAATAGAAAGAAGGTATTTGAATGAAAATAACATTAAAAGACGGTTCTGTTAAAGAATACAATGAAGCAAAAGCAATTATTGATATTGCAACAGATATTAGTGAAGGTTTAGCACGTGTAGCATGTGCTGCAGAGTTAAATAATGAAGTGGTTGATTTGCGCACAGTGATTTCGGAAGATGCGGAACTCAATATATTAACATTTAATGATGAAGCTGGAAAACGTGCCTACCGTCATACAGCATCCCACATCATGGCACAAGCGGTAAAACGTTTATATCCAAGTGTCAAGCTTGCGATTGGACCTGCTATTGATACAGGATTTTACTATGATTTCGAAACGGAATCGGCATTAAAAGATGATCAATTAAAAGCAATCGAAGCCGAAATGAAAAAAATTATTAAAGAAAAACAAGACATCGAACGTTTTGAACTTCCCCGTAACGAAGCGATTACATTGATGGAAGAAAAAGGTGAATCTTATAAAGTAGAACTGATTAATGAATTGCCTGAAGATGCCATTATTTCATTTTATAGACAAGGCGAATTTGTTGATTTATGTGCAGGACCTCACTTAATGAATACAAAAGCGGTTCAAGCATATGCATTATTAAGTACAGCAGGTGCCTATTGGCGTGGTGATGAACGTAATAAAATGTTGTCTAGAATTTATGGAACAGCGTTTAGCCGTAAATCTGATTTAAAAGATTATTTGAATCAGCTAGCTGAAGCGAAAAAAAGAGATCATAATAAATTAGGCCGTGAACTAGATATATTCACAACCTCGGACATTGTTGGTCAAGGACTACCCCTTATTATGCCCAAAGGTGCAAAGATTTTGCAAATTTTACAGCGTTATGTTGAAGATATTGAAGAAAATTGGGGTTATGAATTTACAAAAACACCCATGATGGCCAAATCGGATCTTTTTAAGATTTCCGGTCACTGGGATCATTATAAAGATGGTATGTTTATAATGGGTGATGAAGAAAAAGAAGGCGAAATTTATGCATTGCGACCGATGACTTGTCCATTCCAATATGTTATTTACAAAGCGACACAACATAGTTATCGTGATTTACCTGTGCGTTTATCTGAAACATCGACATTGTTTAGAAATGAATCTTCCGGTGAGATGCATGGATTAATTCGTCTTCGCCAATTCACCTTATCCGATGCCCACATTATTTGCACACCAAACCAAGTCGAGCAAGAGTTTACAAGTGTTGTTGAACTTTTGCAAGAGATTATGCGAGCACTTGGAATTGAAGATGATGTGTGGTATCGCTTCTCTAAGTGGGATGCGGAGCGTACAGACAAATACATTGATAATCCGGAGGCTTGGGAATCGACACAAGACAGTATGCGTGACATATTGAATAATATTGGATTGGACTATTATGAGGCTGATGGTGAAGCTGCATTTTATGGTCCCAAGTTAGATGTTCAATTTAGAAATGTTCATGGTAAAGAAGACACATTATTGACCATTCAAATCGACTTTGCTTTGGCAGAACGTTTTGATATGAGCTATGTTGACAAAGATAATATCAAGAAACGTCCGTTCATAATTCATCGAAGTTCTATTGGCTGTTATGAAAGAACCTTAGCAATGCTTATCGAAAAATATGCAGGTGCATTTCCGCTGTGGATGGCGCCAACTCAGGTGAAGTTGTTGCCGATTTCTGAGAAAAATCATGACTATGCTCAAAAGGTTGCAAAAAAACTTAGAAGTATGGGATTACGTATAGATATCGATATGCGAGCAGAAAAAATCGGATATAAGATTCGTGAAGCCCGACTTGAACGTCTTCCATATTTAGCGATTATCGGACAAGAAGAGGAAGAAAACACTTGTGTAAGTGTGCGTAGCCGTGAAAAAGCTGATGAAGGCTCAATTGATTTAGATGCGTTTGCAAAACGGTTAGTTGAAGAAAATGCAACAAAATATATTTATCATCAACACATGACAGAGGAAGAAGACGAGTAAATGAAAGTTATTGATCGATCGTTAATACAATTGTATTTTGCATTTTTGAGGATTGGTCTGTTTACAATAGGAGGAGGCTATGCAATGCTTCCTCTTATTCATAAAGAAGTTGTTGAAAAGTATGGATGGGCAACGGACGAGGAAGTTATTAATTATTATGCGATTGGACAATCAACTCCGGGGATTATTGCTGTGAATACGGCAACCTTTATTGGCGTTAAACAAAAAGGTTTCTTAGGTGGAATTGTTGCAACACTAGGTATGGTAACACCGTCTTGGATTATTATATCATTACTTGCTCATTTTATTGGTGCCTATAGAGAGAATCCTTATGTTGAAAAAGCATTTATGGGTATTCGAATTATGGTGTTAGCACTTATATTATCGGCAGTTATAAAGATGGGACAAAAAGTTTTGAAACAGAAATCGGACTATTTTCTTATGATTTTAGGACTAATCTTAGTTGCATTCATTGGTATTACGCCGGTTTATGTGATTTTAATGGGAGCTATCTTGGGTGTTATTATTCAATCACTTGGAAAAAGAGAAGAAAGAGAGGGAAAGAATCTTGACTAATTTTTTACATCTCTTTTTTACTTTTTTCAAAGTAGGGCTATTTACCATTGGTGGAGGATTAGCGGCATTGCCATTATTACAAAATTATTCTGAACGCTATGGGTGGGTCGATGAAAAAATGTTTGCGGATATGATTGCAATTAGCGAGTCAACACCAGGCCCAATAGGTGTCAATATGGCTACTTATGTCGGACTAAGCCAATATGGATTTATGGGTTCCATTGTTGCAACCACAGGTATGGTATTACCCTCCTTGCTGATTATATACGTCATTGCAAATTTTTTAAAAGGCTTTAACGAACAGCCCATAGTTCAAGGTGTTCTTCAAGGAATACGCCCGGTAGTCATTGGAATTATCGGTTCTGCATTGATTGCAATCAGTAAAGTAACTATTATAAAGATACCAACCGTTTATGCAAGAGGCCAATTATTAGATTTTTTTGAATGGAAAAGTCTGTTAATTTTTAGCGTGTTTATTATTGCAGTTATGAAGATTAAGATTCATCCGATTTTTTTTATTGTCGGCGCAGGAATTGTTGGAATTATATTGTTTTAGAAGGGAGCCAGAATATGTTATGTGAATGTGGAAAAGAGCACAAAGATATTATTGAATCCATCCGTGTTGAAGAAAAAATAATAGAAGGTGTTTTAGAGGATTTAAAAGAGTATAAAACCGAAGAAATTTTATTTGTTACCGATTTGCCTGTATCTAAAGCTTATCAGTTATTTATTCAAGAATTAGAAGCGGTAGGATACAGCGTCTTTAGGCTGAAACGTTTAGATGACCTATTGCCGGATGAGCAAGGAGTAGGTGAGATTATTTTACAGACAACACAAGCAACTCGATTAATTGTTGGTATTGGTTCAGGAACCCTTAATGATTTGTGCCGCTATGTAAGCTATCGTTTAAATATTCCCTACTGGATTGTTATGTCTGCGCCGTCTATGGATGGATATGCGTCAACGGCATCGCCCATACTTGTGGATGGATTTAAGAAAACCTTTTATTGCCATGTTGCAAAGCGTATATATGGACAAAAAGATGTGATTAATCATGCTCCGTCAGATATGATTGTGGCTGGCTTAGGAGATTTACTAGGAAAGATAACGGCCTTAACTGATTGGAAGGTGAGTCACATTCTTCATGGCGAGTATTTTTGCCCGATGATTTATAGAAATTTGTATGCCTATATCGATAATCTGTCAGAGAATTTAAGCATATCCCAAGAAGGATTAAGTTATAAAACGGATACAAAGCAAGAACTTGGTGAGCTTATTTGTGAGAGTTTAATTCAATCAGGAATATATATGCACTATGTTGGAAATTCAAGACCGGCATCCGGAGCGGAACACTTAATTAGCCATACCTTAGAGATGAAAGCGATTGAAGAAGGAAAAAAGGTTGATTTTCATGGTATCAAAGTTGGAATGGCAACAGATTATGTGCTGGAATTATATAAAGATCTACATCAAAATATCGATAAGGTTAAGAAACTCTACCAGCTAGATTCAGACCAAGTCAACGACCTATTGATGACGATAGAAAAGGCCTTGGAATATGAAAAAGTGATTAATGATTATCAAAAATTGATTCCGCATATTCGTAAGAAATATTCGAAAGAACAAATCGTTTATGCAATGAAACAAGGTCCAGTCATCAGAGATCGGTTTACCATATTATCGATTTATAAAAAATTAGGGTGGGAGAATCTATGATGCAATTAATCGAACGCCTATTTCCAATTGTCCTTTTGATTGGAATAGGTGTTTTTTCCCGTAAGAAAAATCTCTTTAATGAGAATCTGATTGAAGGATTAAAAACAATTATTGTAAAGATTGCTTTACCTGCAGTTTTGTTTGGTGCTTTTGCAACAGCAAAACTCCAAATGGGCTATTTATGGATTTTTATTTTCGTTTTTTTCTTGTGTAGTCTATTGTATGGAATTGGTGAATTTCTAAATCGAAAGCTATCGACTCTTTTTCCTGAACGATTTACAGCTGGATTTTTCACCGGATTTGAATTCGGAATGATTGGTGTTGGTTTATATAGTGCTATATGGGGTGTTGAGCAACTCCCGACGATTATGTTGATCGGTTTTGGACATGAGATTTTCATTTGGTTTGTATATGTCCCCCTTCTTGAAAACAAAGGGATTAATACATTCGATTTAAAAAAGACAATGGTAGCTTTTTTAAAAACACCAACCATTATTGCAATATTTATAGGTGTTGTATTTAATTTGACAAATATATATGTGCCCTTTGGTAATACTCTATTTGGTGCAGGCGTTTATGCCACTATAAGCATGATTACACCATTGACATCACCGCTCATACTTATTGTTATCGGCTATTCTATGACATTTAGATCTATGGGTAGCAAAAAAGTTCTTGCCTATGTAGGAGGAAGAACTTTTTTGGTGGGAATATTTGGTGCATTGACTTTATATTTATCTTTAGTTGTTTCCGGTATTACGGAACCAATGTTTGTTATTTCGTTTATTGCATTTTTACTACTTCCGCCACCCTATATTTTACCGCTTTATATTAGCGACCAAAGAGAGGCTGAATTTTTTAGTCAAATGCTCGTTTATGGAACACTCGTTTCATTCGTGGGTTATATTATTTTAATGAGCTTGTAACTAGTTCCATACGGTTGAGGTAATCAAGTACAATTGAGCCGTATGGAATTTTTTTATCAATTAAACCCTGTGTACCAAACATAACATTGAACTCAAAAATGTAGTATTTTCCATCAACATAAGCGACATCAAAACCTGCATGATTGATACCTAAAGAAATTGCGATTTGTGATACGATTCGAATAGCTTCAAGCGGAATGGCATCATAGGATATCTCGCCACCTTGAGCAACATTATTTTTGAAGTTATCTTTTGAAGCAATACGCCAATAGGAGCTAACTACTTGATCGCCAATAAAAATAATACGCATATCACGGTCAATTGGCAAGTATTCTTGTATATACAATGTTTCTGTCAGAGCGCAATAATTCTTAAAATCCGTGTAATTATCAATTTTATAAACGCCTTGGCCCATTGAACTTTTGACTTCCTTGGCAATAAAGGGATAATCAAAATATGTAAGTATAAACTCTTGATTATACTCAGTATTACTTAATATCTCTGTATATGGAACAAAATCAGGAAATGAAGTCATGAGTACCCGTGTCATTTCGATTTTATTATGACCTAAGTGGTAGGTTGCAAGACTTGGAAAAATCTTTTTTTGTAGCCCATAAACGAGGGCGTTTACTTGCCAATATGGAGGGAATAGGATCCAATCGGCACTACGAACAGATTCGATTTCTTTTAAATATAAATCAGGTTTTAGAAAATGAATACCGTTAAAATCGTAGGTCCGTAGTGTGTCAAAACTAATGTATTTCATGAAGTGAGCTCCTCTTATAATAAGAATTATATATAAAACATATATCCGTTTTCGCCGTTGAATTTATCAGCCTCAAGCAATAAATTTTCAAGGGTTACTTGCTTAAAAAAACTTTGAATAGTGTGATCAAGCGGTAAGTAAATTAAGTTCTGAGCTGCTTGTTCTATATGGGCTGCATGCTTACGAACAGATTCTTTGGTTGTTTCAAATAAAGCGGCTTCTATGGGGGATAAAATATCACAGACTGTAATTTGATTCGGGTGACGTGTTAGCTTATAACCACCTTGTGATCCTTTTACGGAAGTGACAATTTCTCCTTGCTTTAGTAAAGAAAAAACTTGTTCGAGGTATATTTTGGATATATCTAAGTCCTCTGAGATACTAATAACAGTAATGTATTCATCGTTTGCATAGCGTTTAGCTAAATATATTGTAGCAGCAATGGCATAACGACCTTTTGCTGAAATCCGCATAAAAATCCTCCTTTTCAAATTGATATGTTATATCATAGTTTATATTTAGTTGTTTGTCAATCACATATTAAACATATATGAATAAAGTTATTAACTTCGTATAGAAAATTATTTATATAGCGTGTATAATAAAAGAAGATAGATTGGAGGATTGAGATGACTGAGCAAGAAAAAGTTCATCAGAACACAAGTGAAATCACCCACATCGGTATGTCCGTAGCATTATTAATTGCCGGAGGCGCTTTTGTTGTTTTTTTAAGTCGATTTTTTCCTATACCAGGAACAAAATATTTGCTTATGGGCGCTTATATTTCTTTGATTATGAGTGCAATGGTTTATTTATTCCCAACAAGACATATCGTTTTGAAAATCAATGTTGTGCTAGCAGGTATATTAAGTATGGTAACAATTTATATGGGAATAGCCATTTTAATTACAGGATTAGCTGCAGAGCTTATTGGAAGTTTATTTATAAACAAATCCTTTCGTGGAATCGCGCTAGGAATGACATATGCTGGATTTACGGTCTTAACATCCCTAATTATATCAAAATTTTTTATTGGAGATGCTTTGTTTGCTGTTGTTGATGGACGCTGGATACTCATTACGGTCTCTTTAGCTTCAATTCTGGGTGGCATAGGAGGATTTTCCGGTAAAACAATTGGAATACGCGTAAAATATGCTTTGAATAAGGAGATAAAACAATGAAGTCATCATATAGAATGCCTGCAGAATGGGAAGATCATTTTGCAACACTTATCAGTTGGCCTGTTAAGGCATCAATGATTTGGCCGGACAACTATGAAGAAGTTTGTCAGGGATACAGTGAAGTCATTCAAGCAATCGCTAAGTTTGAACCAGTATATGTTCTGGTCGACGAGGAAACAATGCCCATTGCAAAATTGTATTGCCCTGAGCATGTGCATTGGTTGAATATTTGTCATGACGATGCATGGGTAAGGGATAATGGTCCAACCTATATATTTGATTTATCCGAGGAAAAACTTGTGGGTATAAATTGGGAATTTAATGCATGGGGAGAGAAATATCCGGATTTTACATTGGATAACCAAGTGGCAATTCGGGTGAATCAGGCATTAGGGTACCCAAGCATGGATGTTAATCTTGTACTAGAAGGCGGATCAATTCATGTCGATGGAGAAGGAACGCTATTGACAACGCGGGAATGTTTGTTAAATTCAAATAGAAATCCCCGCTTGAATCAATTTGCAATTGAGAAAATATTGGAAGAACGATTGGGAATCAGTCGAATTATATGGCTTAATAAAGGCTTATATGGAGATGAAACGGATGGACATATTGATAACATAGCCTGTTTTGCTAAACCGCAAACGATTATTCTCCAGACATGTTATGATGTATCCGATCCCAATTACAAACGGAGCCAAGAGGCCATTGAGACATTAAATGCGGCTGTTGACGCTAAGGGGCGAAGAATTCATGTTATTGAAATAGAAGGACCTCCTGTTCGATATTATAATGGGAAAAGACTTACATTAAGCTATCTAAACTTTTATCTAGTTAACGGTGGATTGATTTTACCGATCTTTGGTGGAGATGCCATTGAAAATGATCAAAAAGCTGTTCAAAAATTAAGCACAATTTTTCTTGAACGAAAAATTGTAACAGTTGATGGAATGGCGTTAATTAAAGAAGGGGGTAATGTTCATTGCATTACTCAGCAAATTCCAAGAGAGGTGAAGAAAAATGCGTAAAGTAACTGTAGCAGCGATACAGATGTCATGCACAGATCATATTAATGCAAACATTCAAAAAGCTGAAAAATTTGTACGTCAAGCAGCTGATGAAGGTGGGCAAATCATTTTGTTGCAAGAACTTTTTGAAACACTCTATTTTTGTCAAAAGGAAAACCCGAATTATTATCAATTTTCGACAAGTGTCGAAGATAATCTTGCCATTCGTCATTTTAAATCGATTGCTAAAGAACTAAAGGTGGTATTACCCATTAGTTTTTATGAACGTAAAAATAATGCACGTTATAATTCCTTGATTGTTATTGACGCAGATGGTTCGCTTTTAGATGTCTATAGGAAAAGTCATATACCGGATGGGCCAGGTTATGAAGAAAAGTATTATTTTAGTCCTGGAGATACCGGATTTAAAGTATGGAAAACAAAGTATGGAAAGATTGGTGTTGGAATATGTTGGGATCAATGGTTTCCTGAAGCCGCTAGAATCATGGTCTTAATGGGAGCAGAACTCATATTTTATCCGACAGCAATTGGTTCTGAACCTGAAGATCCCTCTGTTGACTCTAGTAAGCATTGGCAGCGTTGTATGACCGGGCATTCAGCAAGTAATCTTGTTCCGATCATTGCGTCAAACCGTATTGGTCAAGAACAAATCGAAGATTCAACCATCACTTTTTATGGAACGTCGTTCATAACCGACGGAACCGGAGAAGTGATTCGACAAGCCGGTCGAGATCAGGAAGAAATTCTGATGGCAACGTTTGATCTGGATGAACTAGCACATCAACGGATTGAGTGGGGTGTATTTAGAGACCGACGTCCGGAACTTTATAGTAAAATACTTTCCTTAGATGGCAATATATAAATAATGAAAATATATATTAATGAGCTTGATTGTTGCACTTCATAATGAGTGCAGCAATTTTTTTGTAGGCGATTAAGTGTAAAAAAAAATATTGGTTTACAAAATATCACAATTAGTGATATAATGAGTCTTATCAAGAGACGTTGAGGGATAAGGAGGACATTTATGAAAAGAAAAATCATCATTGGATTAATCATAGTGGCTATTATCATTAGTGGAATTATATTTTTTATATTTCAACAAAAACCAAAGCAAGTGGCAGGATATACAATAGGTAAAGGAAACTACGAAGAAGTTGTTAGCGCGATTGGATATGTTGAATATGAGGTGGAGTCGACTGTTCAAGCAGAAATATCAGGAAGAATCCATACATTGAATGTGAAAGAAGGCGATCGAATAGAAGTCGGACAAATAATCGCTCAATTTGATGATTCTGATGCCAAAAAACTTTATCAAGACTTAGAAGGTAGTGTAACCTTAGCGGAAGCAAGATATAAAGACTCCCTTGTTAACTACAATGCATCCTCAACAAATGTGCAAGAACAACGACAAACCAAAGAAGTGGAGATGGAAGGATATAAACTGACTTTAAGGCAACTTGAATTGGAACTTCAAAAAATGCAAGAATTATATAATGAAGGTATTATTGCCTTATCTGAGCTGGAAGAACTTAAACATGAGGAAGAACGAATCCAAAATACTATTGAAGTTGCACAAGCCTCTCTAAAAGCGATGAACAATCCGACCTTTGCTAGCCAAGAATTAAAAGCATCTGTTGATGTTGCCAAGATGAATTTGGACCAGCAAAAAACGGAGCTTGATAAATATAGTGTTTATAGTCCTTATGATGCCATTGTTCTAGAAACATACGTGAACTCGGGGGATTATATTCAATCTGCACAAGAATTAATAAAAATCGGATCGGTCGATCAGAAAGTTGTTTGGGTAGATATTGATGAAAAATATATTGGAAAAGTTCAATTGGGCCAAACAGCTGTTTTAACGGCAGAATCCTACCCGGATAATCAGTATCAAGGAGAGATTGTGGAATTTAATCCGAGCATTAATCGTGATACAGGAACTATTAGTGTGAAGATTGAAATTGCTGAAGGTAAAGATGCTTTTATCCGAAATATGTCAGTAAAAGTCGATGTTACAACTGTTGAATATGATGATGTTGTACTTGTTCCTGGAGAATATATTTACAATAAAGAGGATACCGCCGTCCTCATGGTTGATAATGAGGGTGTGGTATTTTCAAGATCGATTATTATTCAAAATCAAAATAAACAAATGATCTATGTACTTGACGGATTAGACGCCGGTGAAGTAATTATCGAACCCAAAGACCTTGTACCTGGTGATATTGTGAAAATAGAAGCAATGATGACTGACATAGAGAAAAGAGTTGATGACTGATGCTATTTGAACTCAAGGTGGCATTACGGTTTTTAAAAGAAGGGCGTGGTCAAACAGTGTTCATTTTATTAGGAATTGCTGTTGGAGTGGCTGTACAAGTTTTTTTGAACACATTAATCACTGGTTTGCAAGAAGATCTGGTCAATCAGACGGTTGGAAACAGTTCGCACATATGGATTGAAGGAAAATCGGATTTTGATACGGCGACGAATTTATTAGAGTGGGACAGTATGATAGAAATCATCGGCAGTCGGGAGGATATTGCAGCCATTTCACCCCTTGTCGAGGGGAATGGTTTTATTATTACTAACGCTGAAGCGGTTCCGATTCAGTTGAAAGGTATTGAATTAGACCAGGCAGATGAAATTTACAATATTATTAATCGATTAGACGTCAGACTGACTTCCTTGAGTGGAAATCAAGTATTAATAGGCCGAGGAATTGCTGATGAATATTCGATATCAACAGAAGATGTTATACGACTATCGCTACCTAATGGTATTGTTCAAAATTATTCGATTGCCGGAATTTTTGATTTAGGGAATTCGGCAAGTAATAATACATGGGTCATTTTGGACATTAAACAAGCCCAAAAAATATTAGGTTTAGGAAATAAGATTTCTAAAATTGAAATGCAAATCGATGAAATCTTTGATGCAGAGATTATTGCGGAAGAACTTGATGGACGATTGGTTAATGTTCGTGTAGATAACTGGATTCAAAGTAACAGTTCCCTATTATCGGCCCTTAGAAGCCAAAGTTCTTCATCCATTATGATACAGGTATTTGTTCTGTTGGCGATTACCTTAGGTATAGCTAGTGTTTTAGCTGTCTCGGTTGTACAAAAATCAAAACAACTGGGAATACTAAAAGCTATGGGAACCAAAAATAAACATGCAAGTCGTATTTTCTTATTGCAAGGAGCCTTACTTGGATTTTTAGGAGCCCTTCTAGGTGCCGGATTTGGAATGGTTCTTATTTATGGCTTCTTGTATGGAACGTCTATTGGTACAGGTGTTCCTTTATTCCCACTTTCAATAGAGTTTACAAGTATACTTATTATTGGAGGCATTGCGGTGATTTCAAGTACCATAGCAGCAGCTATTCCAGCCAGAAAAACGGCACGATTAAATGCAGTGGAGGTGATTCGAAATGGATGAACAAAATGTTTTATTACAAGCGAAAGATTTATCAAAAGTTTATGGAACAGTCATTCGAACCAAAGTATTGCATGAACTTAATTTTTCTATAGCTGAGGGAGAATTTACAAGTATTATTGGTTATTCCGGGTCTGGAAAATCAACCTTGTTAAATGTTTTAGGTGCTTTAGACCAACCAACGGGTGGTGAGATTATATTTAACGGGATTGAATTCGGACAAATGAATGAAGATGAACTTGCGATTTTTCGAAATGAAAATTTAGGCTTTATTTTTCAGTTTCACCATTTATTACCTGAATTTACAGCTTTAGAAAATGTCTTAATTCCAACATGGATTAAAGCCGGCAAAAGCCATAATAAACGTGCTGATCGAGCAAAAGAATTGTTGGATTTGGTCGGTTTATCAAAATTTATGAATAATAAAGCAACGAATTTATCTGGTGGGCAACAACAGCGTGTAGCCATAGCGAGGGCATTAATCAATGAGCCGGCTATATTGCTTGGTGATGAACCAACAGGTAATCTGGATACAGAATCAACAGAACAAGTATATGGATTGTTTCGTGAGATCAATAAAGAGTTTGGAACAACCCTTATTATAGTTACCCATAATGATCATATTGCTGCAAAAACAGATCGAGTTATTGAGTTGACCGATGGACATATTAGTCGAGATTACAGCAATAAAGATTTATCCGATGATGCAGCATTTGAACAGGTTGCGCCGCGTTATTGCAAGTATTGTGGACGTGCGCATAAGAATGAACATCATCTATTATAATAAATGACGAGGTACTTATGGACAAAAATAGCTTATTTAATTCACGATGGAAAGAGTCGAATTATGTTCTATCAACAAAAGCATATTATTACAAGACCTGGCAAGGATATCAAATGCCATCATTACATAGTCATTCTAGCATTGAAGTCATGTATGTCATTGCAGGAAAATGTCATATAGAAATCGAAAATAAGCGCGTTGGATTAACAAAAGGACAGTTTATTTTGATTGATGCGAATGTATCACATCGTTTACTTGTACCTAAAAACAGAAGTTGCCGGATGCTGAATCTTGAGTTTGGCTTTGTTCACGATTTAGATAGTCCGCTTGACTTAAAACATATTCTCATTGAAGAAGCCGATTTATTGGATTTTTTTGAACATGAATTTTCATATAGTGTTTTGCATGATACAGACATGGTTTATTCCACATTAAAGAAATTAATCTACTATTTAGATTGTAGTTATCGAAAAAAATCTCTCTACATTCAATTATTGCATTTTCAACTGTTAATTGATATTGCATATTTATGGAAAGATACGATTGCCTATGCAAAGAATGGGAGTGAATCTCATGTATATAAAGCTGTAGAATATTTACACCAGCACTATGACGAAGATATAAAGATTGTTCAGTTAGCACGACATGTTAATTTAAATGAAAATTATCTGCAACGCTTGTTTAAAGAACAGATGGACTTAACCATAATTGAATATTTGAATCGCTTTCGGTTAGAAAAAGCGGCAATGTTTTTAATTGAAACGGATTATACAATGATGGAAATATCTGATATGATTGGATTGAATAGTCGACAGTATTTTATCAAACTATTTAAAGACAGGTATTCTACGACGCCGGGGGCTTATCGTAAATCAAAAGGTAAACGTCATGGGCATGAAATGTCAGAATAGTATACCTATATTACAGGGGTTCCAATAATTTTTATAACCTTTATGGCTTAGGTGTTATACACTAAAACTGAAACTGAAAATAAAGACTTGAATGGAGGTTATAGTGTGAAAATTACATTTATTGGGGCCGGCAGTATTGGATTTACACGGAAATTACTTAAAGATATTTTGTCCGTAGAGGAGTTACAAGATACGCAAATCGCTTTCACAGATATTAACGCACATAATTTAGAAATGGTTACACAATTATGTCAGCGGGATATCGATGCGAATCATCTTACTATTCGTATTCAATCCACAATAGATCGACGTAAAGCCTTAGAAAAAGCGGATTATGTTGTTAATGTTGTTCGAATTGGTGGCTTAGAAGCATTTGAAAAAGATGTTGATGTACCTCTGCGTTATGGTGTTGATCAATGTGTCGGCGATACATTATGTGCAGGTGGAATTATGTATGGACAAAGAGGCATACCTGCAATATTAGAGTTTTGTAAAGATATACGGGAAGTTTCAAATCCGAACTGCATCATGTTAAATTACGCAAATCCGAACGCGATGATTACTTGGGCATGTAATAAATATGGTAAAGTGAAGACAATAGGACTATGCCACGGCGTACAACATGGACACCAACAAATTGCTAATGTTTTAGGTGTAAAAAAATCAGAGCTAGATATTATTTGTGCAGGAATTAATCATCAAACGTGGTATATTCAAGTTCGATATAAAGGGGAAGACATGACAGGAAAGCTTCTTGAGGCATTTGAATCTCATGAAGAATATAGTAAAACTGAGAAAGTACGTATTGATATGCTACGTCGATTTGGATATTACAGTACAGAATCAAATGGACACCTCAGTGAATATGTGCCCTGGTATCGAAAACGTGATGATGAAATTATGGATTGGATTGATTTAAGTGATTGGATTAATGGGGAGACCGGAGGATATCTTCGGGTATGTACAGAAGGGCGCAATTGGTTTGAAACAGATTTTCCGAATTGGATGACAGGCGAACCGGAAGTATATGATTATACGACACGGTCTGAAGAACATGGTTCCTATATTATTGAAGGTCTAGAAACCGGCCGTGTATATCGAGGTCATTTTAATGTGGTTAATCATGGAACCATAACAAATTTACCGACAGATGCAATTGTTGAAGTGCCTGGATATGTGGACGCAAATGGCATTAATATTCCAATTGTAGGCGATTTACCGCTTGGTTGTGCAGCTGTATGTAATGCCAGTATTTCGGTGCAACGCATGGCAGTAGAAGCCGCCGTTCATGGAGATGATCAATTATTAAGACAAGCCATGATGATGGATCCTTTAGTAGGAGCTGTATGTAATCCGCCGGAGATATGGCAAATGACGGATGAAATGCTTATTGAAGAAGAGCAATGGCTTCCCCAGTATGATAAAGCGATTGGTGAGGCTAAAAAACGAATGCAAAACAAAGCGCTCATACCCACACGAAAAGATTATAAAGGTGTAGCACGTCTTAAAATCAAGAGCATCGACGAAATAGCAGAAGAGAAAAAAACAGCTGATTAAAATCAGCTGTTTTTTGTTTGAAATGAAATTATTCTTCGTCTTCAGCACCGATAACAGGTACTTCAGCATCAACATCATCGTCTTCGTCTTCAATAACTTCTTCTCTCGCTTCAGATAGAACAACAATTGTTGAATCTTCAGGAGTGATAACATGGTAACTCTCACTTTTGGACATATCCAAATCTTTTACTTGGATAGAATCACCGATTTGTAATCCGGCTAAATCGACATCAATATGATCGACTAGATCTTGTGGTAATGATTCGTATTCGATTTCTTGTAAGTATTCACTGATAACAGAATCAACCGGTGTTTTTTCACGGTTCAAGAAGTTAATGTGTGCACTAACTTTAACTTTCTCACCTGCTGTAAGTGCTTGGAAATCAATGTGTTCAATTTTGTTTGTAAGTACTGTACGGGAAACGTCTTTTAACATGGCTAATTGTTCTTCGCCATTAACAGTTAACTGTACCTGTGCACCGACAGAGTTTGTTCTTAGAAAGTGCATTGCATCACTTTCGCTTAATTGTAGTTTAACTGGACTTTCTAAGTTCTTTCCGTATAGAATGGCAGGAATAGTTCCGTTTTTTCTAAGTTGTTTGCCGTTCAGTTTTTCGTCGCGTTTTTCACTTTTTAATACTGGCATATAAACCTCCTTATGGTAGCGAATATAGATATCTTAGCTATATTCGTTTTTATCGCTCAGTATATTATATCATTATATGGTCGAATGTCAAATTTTCTTCGTCATAACCTTGAATTTATAGATTAAATAAGCTATAATACAGTTAATAATCATTATTATTTAAAATAATGAAGTAAATTGAAATGGAGAGATATATATGAAACCAGTTGAAGTTAGTAACGGCATTTACCAATTATCGGTTGCTGTTGAAGATATTTTATTTGAAGGTATATGGGAAATCCCAAAAGGTGTAACAGTGAATTCCTATATTGTTAAAGGTGAAAAAACAGCCATTATTGATGGTGTTTGTGGATGGGATGGTGTTCCGGAAACGCTGATTAAGATGCTTAATGACATCGATATTAATCCGGAAGACATCGATTATTTAGTCATAAACCATATGGAACCGGATCATTCAGGATGGATTGAAGATTTCAAAAAAATAAGGGAAGATTTTAAAATCGTCTGTACCCAAAAAGCAGCGGCATTACTTGAGCATTTTTATCAGCACGAGGAAAATATAACAGTGGTTAAAGATGGAGATTCCTTAGATCTTGGTAATGGACGTGTTTTAGAATTTTCTGAAGTTCCCAATGTGCATTGGCCAGAGACAATGATGACATTTGACAGGCAGTCAAAAACGCTTTTCCCATGTGATCTTTTTGGAACCTTTGGAATATTTGACGGACATACATTTGATGATCACTTTAATGCAGATGAAGATCCCTTCTTTGAAGAAGAAGGGCTAAGATATTTTTCAAATGTCATGGCCACGTTTTCTTCACAAGTAAAAAAAGCGGTTGAAAAGACCGAAGCATTACCTGTTGAAGTCATTGCTCCAGGGCACGGATTGATTTGGCGAAAAAATATACAAACAATCATCGGTGCATATAAACGTTATATTGACTATAGTTTGCATTACGGTAAAAAAGATGAAGTTATGATTTTGTGGGGGTCCATGTATGGAATGACCGAAAAAGCTGTTTATCATGTAGAAAAATACTTGACAGATAAAGGCTTAACAGTCCATTCACATCGAGTTCCGGAGACTTCCTTGGGGCAAGTATTAACGTCAGCGCTTGCATCAGCAACCATTATCGTTGCTGCACCGACATATGAATATAATATGTTTCCACCGGTCGCAGCCGCATTAGAAGAAATCGGTCGCAAACGTATTAGCCATAGATTAAGCTATTGTTTTGGTTCCCATGGGTGGGTTCCCGGAACCGTCAAAGAATTGAAAGATATTATAGAACGTACACGTATGAAGTGGAATCTTGTTGAAACATTTCAGTTTAAAGGTGAAGCGAATCAGGACGATTATAGCCATATTGAGGGGAATCTTGATTGTTTAATAGAAGAAATCAATGCATTGTAAAAGTTTATAATTCCTAGTATAATAAAATGGTGTC